>NZ_CP042305.1:3600000-3900000 GCF_007859675.1 Humibacter ginsenosidimutans | reverse complement strand
ACCACCCTGAAGTTCGTCGGCGCGTACCAGACCGAGTCGATCTCGATGCGGGCCCGTGTTCCCGTGATCGTCGCCGTGTTCGTGCCGCGCAGATCGAGGGCGCAGCGCACGGCGGCCAGTGCCGCGTCGCCGTATCGGAAGACCGCTGCCGTGGCGGCATCCGCACCCGTGGCGCCGAATCGGGCGGATGCCTCGACCTGCTCGGGCGTGCCGAACAGCATCGACGCGAACGAGACGGGGTAGATGCCGAGATCGAGCAGCGCTCCGCCGCCCAGCTCCAGCGCATTGATGCGGTGGCCGGGATCGCTGGAAAGCAGCTGCATGTGATCGGCGGCGAACTCCCTGACCTCGCCGAGGATGCCCCTGTTCACCAGATCACGGATGCGCTCGACGTGCGGAAGGAACCTCGTCCACATCGCCTCCATGACCACGAGGTCGCGGTCCCCCGCCAGGTCGACGACGCGCTGAGCCTCTGCGGCGTTCAGCGTGAACGGCTTCTCGATCAGCACGTGCTTGCCCGCGTTCAGCGCGAGCTCTGCGTTGTCGGCATGCGCGGGGTGCGGTGTCGCGATGTACACCACGTCGACGTCGTCATCGGCGACGAGATCGTCGTACGACCCATGGGCGACGGGGATGCCGAACTCGTCGGCGAAGGCATCCGCCGATCCCTGCGAGCGCGACCCGACCGCGGCGACGATGTGCCCGTCGTCGATGAGATCCTTCGCGAAGGTGTGGGCGATGCCACCCGTGCCGAGAATGCCCCACCCGATATCGCTCATCGCTCCCCCGTCGCCACCCGCTTCGCCGTACGGATGCCGCCAGCGTAGCGCCCGTCTGCGATGTACAAGGTCCGCCTCAGGGATTCGCCCCGCCGCTCGCTCCAACCGCCGCTGCACGGCAGCCTGAGCCTCCGGCAGCAGGATCCGCCCGAGCGTTCGATGCCCACCGACCAGCGCGAAAACGCAGAAGCGCCCTTTTCGGGACCCTTCTGCGTTGTGGAGCCGCCTAAGGGAATCGAACCCTTGACCTATTCATTACGAGTGAATCGCTCTGCCGACTGAGCTAAGGCGGCGTGACCGCGGCCGGGGCCGCTGCACACAGCATGCAAGCTTACCGGATCATCGAGGCCGTCCCGACCATCCCCGGTACCGCACTCGAGCCGAGCCCGGCGACCGACTGCCGCCGAGCCTGCGGCCACTGCCTACCGGGATTCGCCCGCCAACTCGTGCATCTCGGCGAACGAATCGACGAGCCGATCCGCGAGCGCGCCACGGCCGCCGGCCTCCGCCCAGCACGACCACGCGTGCCTGATCGCGGCGAACGCGACATACGTCACAAGACGCGCCCTGCTCTGCAGTCGCTCGCCATCGTGCGCGAGTTCGGGGTCGTCGTGCACCAGCCGTCGCTCGACCACCTCGAAGAGCTCGCGCTCGAGCTGCTTCATGCTCACCATGCGAATGGTGAACAGATGAGGATGCTCGCGCAGCAGACGGCGACGCAGCGTCTCGATGCCGGCGGCATCCGGATTTGACTCCCGATCGGCGGTCGACAGCAGGAGGTCCCGGATGCCGTCGAGCACCGGTTGCGCCGGCCCCGCCGCGATGAATCGCTCCACCGCGTCGCCGCTGGGCATCTCGGGAACGTCGCCGACGACGGCGGCTTCTTTGGTCGGGAAATAGTTGAAGAACGTGCGCGGAGAGACCCCCGCCTCATGGCTGATCTCCTCGACGGTGACGCCGTCGAATCCACGCTCGAGGGACAGCGACAGCACGGCCCGCTGGATCGCGATCCGTGTGGCGATCCGCTTGCGTTCACGCACCCCGCCGCGCGAGATCGGGGTGGGAGTTGCGACGCTCACGCAACCATTATTGCGGTGAGTGCAAAAATCGGCGCCGGTGGATTCCGCGACAGAGCACGGGCATCCACCATGCGCCCCGCCTCGATCAGCATTCGGGGTCGGTCTTCGGCACCGTTCCGCTCACGAAGAAGTTGTCGACGGTGTCGTTCACGCACGAGTTGGACTTGTTGTACGCGGTGTGACCGTTGCCGTGATACGTGACGAGGTGACCGCTGTCGAGCTCGCGGGAGAGGTTCACCGCCCACTGATACGGCGTCGCGGGATCGCCTGTCGTGCCCACGACGAGAATCGGGGCGGCCCCCGCTGCGTGGATCGGTGCCGGAGTCCTGGTCGGCTTGTACGGCCAGACCGAGCAGCCGATGTCGCCGTAGGCCATGTAAGGGCCGAAGACGGGCGCCGCCTTCTCGAGCTTCACCGCCTGCGCACGCATCGCCGTCGGGTCGGCGTTCGACGGATAGTCGAGGCAGTTGATCGCGCTGAACGCCTCGGTCGAATTGTCGGCGTACGTGCCGTTGGAATTGCGGTCGTAGTAGCTGTCGGCGAGGATGAACGCCACCCGCGCGCTGCCCGCCATGACGTCGTTGAACAGGCTGTCGAGGTAGGTCCACTCGCTCGGGCTGTACAACGGCGTGATGATCGCCGTGACCATGGTGTCGGCGCCGAGCTCGCGACCGTCCGAGTTGCGGATGGGGCTGGCATCCAGCGACTTCAACAGGTTCGCGACGGTGTTCATGGCGTCGTCGACGGTGCCGGAGAACGGGCATCCCTTTCGTTTCAGACAGTCCGTGAGGTACGAACGGAACTCCGACTCGAATCCCTTGGACTGGCCGATGTTGACGTCGGCCAGCGTGGATGCGGGGTCCAACGCTCCGTCGAGCACCATGCGGCCCACGTGTTTGGGGTAGAGGCCCGCGTAGGTAGCGCCGAGCAGCGTCCCGTAGGAGTAGCCGAGATAGTTGAGCTTGGCGTCGCCCAGAACGGCGCGCATCAGGTCGAGGTCTCGCGCGGCGCTGACCGTGCCGACCTGGCCGAGCAGTGCCCCCGTGTTCTGCTTGCAGGCGGCGGCGAAGGCCGCTTCGGTGGTGGTGTTGGCCTGGATCCAGGCGTCGGAGCCGCGCGTGCCAGGCGTGATGCCGAAGATGTAGTCGTCCATCTGGCTGGGGCCGTAGCACTTCACGGCCGTCGACGCCCCGACGCCTCGCGGATCGAATCCGACGATGTCGTAGTGCTCGATCAGATTCTTGTCGACGGCGTAGTCGAGCGAGTCGCGCACGAAGTCGACACCGGAGGCGCCCGGGCCACCGGGGTTGACGAGCAGGGAGCCGAGGCGCTTGCCCGTGGCGTAATGCCTGATCAGCGCAAGCTCGATGCTGCCGCCCGAAGGGTCGGACCAGTCGAGGGGCGCCTTCACCTTGGCGCACTGGAACTTTCCGCACGTCGTCCAGCCGACATGCTGGTCGTAGAACGGGGTGAGGGCGGCCGAGACCTTCTCCGGTCGCGGTGTCGACGTGCTCGGGGCGGGAGCAGCGGGGAAGCAGCCGCTCAACGCCATCGACAAGACGACGGCCACGGTGGCGACGATGCCCACCCTCCGCCATCGCCGTCGCGGCGCTCCGATCGCGGTCGCTCGTGTCATCGGTCGTCCCTTTCTCCTGCCGCCTGGCGCGGACGTCTGGCGGCCACCAGCATGGCCTCCAGCGCCAGCGCCGGCGCGACATTGCCTTCGATCCGTTCGCGGGCCGTGCGGATGGCATCCATGGTCGCCAGCGTTCTGGCCGCATCGGATGCCTGTGCCGCCGCCCGCAACCGCGCGTCGAGCTCGACGTTCACGAGCGCTGCCCCCGTGTCGAGCTGCACCATGAGAATGTCCCGATACAGCGACAGCAGGTCGGTGAGGATGCGGTCGATCCCGTCGCGCAGACTGCGCGTCGCCCTGCGCTTCTGGTCTTCTTCGAGTTGCCGCAGCTGAGCCCGCAGCTGCGGTGGCACCGTTCCGCCTTCTCGCACGCCGAGCGACTGCAAGGCGTGGGCGCGCTCCTCGGCGTCGCGCTCCTCGGTGATCGCCTTGGCATCGGCGCCTGCGATCTCGAGCAGTCGCGCCGCACCCGACACCACGTCGGCCACCGTGCGGATGCCGAGCGCCAGCTCCACCGTCTCTTCGCGACGCGCTCGTGCTTCGTCGTTCGTGGCCAGCCGATGCGCCATGCCGATGTGGCTCTGGGCGTGCCGGGCCGCACGCTCGGCCTCCTCGGCGCTCACGCCGTCGCGCCGCGCGATCAGCTCTGCGACGTCCGCGACCGACGGCACACGCAGCCGCACGGTGCGCACGCGCGACCTGATCGTGGGAAGCAGGTCCGCCTCACTCGGCGCGCAGAGGATCCAGACGGTGCGCTCGGGTGGTTCCTCGAGCGCCTTGAGCAGAACGTTGGAGGTGCGCTCCGACATACGGTCGGCATCCTCGATCACCATCACCCGGTATCGGCTCACCGACGGCGAGAACTGCGAGCTCGAGACCAGCTTGCGCACCTCGTCGATGGAGATGATGACGCGTTCGGTGCTCAGAACGGCGAGGTCGGGATGCGTGCGGGCCTCGACCTCGCGGGTGGTGTTCTCGTCACCGTCGGCGCCCGCCGGGCTGAGCAGCGCTGCAGCGAAGGCGTACGCGAGATTCGAGCGCCCCGATCCCGGCGGCCCGGTGATGAGCCACGCATGCGTCATGGCAGAGGATGCCGTCGCCGCGGCGGCCGCCCGCAGGGTCGCGATCGCGTCGGACTGGCCGGTGAGATCGGCCCACACCGACGTCTGAGCTACGGGCATGGTTCGACGCTACCGGGTGCCGGTGTCAGTACCGGTGACCGACTCCGCCGCGACGATTCCGCGCGAGGCGAGGAGCCCCGCCACGTGATCCGTCACTGTCTCGGCGAGCCGTTCGGCCGGCTCCGCGGCGTTCACGACGAAGAAGCGCTCCGGCTCGACCTCTGCGAGGGCCAGGAACGCCGTGCGCACCCGCGCGTGGAACTCGGATGCCTCCGCCTCGAGCCGATCGAACCTCTTGTTCGCGGCGTCGAGCCGACCACGGGCATCCGCTTCGTCGATATCGAGAAGCACGGTCAGATCGGGCAGCAGGTTGCCGGTCGCCCACAGCGACAGCTCGCGGATCTCGACCGCATCCAACCCTCGCCCCACGCCCTGGTAGGCGACGGACGAGTCGAGATAGCGGTCTTGCACCACGATGGTGCCGGCCTCCAGCGCCGGGCGCACGACGGTCTCGACGTGATGGGCGCGATCGGCGGCGTAGAGCAAGGCTTCGGCACGCGGCACGATGTCGCCGCGATGATGCAGCACGAGTTCGCGGATCTCGACGCCGACGTCGGTGCCGCCGGGCTCTCTGGTGCGCAGCACGGGGTATCCGCGTTCGACCAGCCAGTCGACGAGTCGGGATGCCTGAGTCGTCTTGCCCGACCCGTCTCCGCCCTCGAACGTGATGAACAGGCCTCGTGCGGGCTCAGCCCGCCCCGCGCCCTCCGCCGGCGCTTCCCCCGTGACGGTCACGAGTCCGTGCCCTCCTTCGCGGATGCCGCCTTCTTCACCGCCGCGCTCCTGGACGTCGCGGCCTTGGTCGTCGCCGCCTTGGCTGCAGAGCCCGCCGTCGTCGTGGTCGACTTCGTGGCGGCCGCCGACGTCTTCTTCGCGGCCGTCGTGCGCGTCGACTTCGTCGTGCCGGCCGATGACTTCGTCGTGCGCCGTGCCGCTGCGGGCTTCTTCGCCGGGCCCTTGGCCCGCTTGTCCGCCAGCAGTTGCACGGCACGCTCGAAGTCGATCTCATCGACGCTCTCGCCCCGAGGAATCGTGGCATTCGTCACACCGTCGGTGACGTACGGTCCGAACCGGCCGTCCTTCACCCGCACGGGCTTGCCGCTGACGGGGTCGGCTTCGAACTCTTTCAGCGCGCTGGAGGCTCGCCGCGCTCCGTACTTCGGCTGAGCGAAGAGCTCGAGCGCGCCCGCGAGATCGATGTCGAAGATGGCATCCTCGCCGGGCAGCGACCTGGTGTCCGTGCCCTTCTTCAGGTACGCGCCGTATCGCCCGTTCTGCGCCAGGATCGGCTCGCCCGATTCCGGGTCCTCGCCGACGGTGCGCGGAAGGTCGAGCAGCTTCAGCGCGGTCTCGAGATCGACGCCGGAGGCATCCATGGTCTTGAAGAGGGATGCCGTGCGCGGCTTCTCCGCGGCCTTGGCGCTCTTGCGCTTGGCCGGCTTCTTCGCAGGACGCACCTCACCGGTCTCGACGTCGACCACTTCTTCGACAGCGTCGGTGATGTCCATGGACTCGGGCGCGGGGCCCGGCTCCGGCTCGACCTCCGTGACGTACGGTCCGAAGCGGCCGTCCTTCACGACGACGAGCTTGCCGTTGACGGGGTTGAGGCCCAGTTCGCGATCGGACTGCACAGGGGCGTCGATCAATTCGCGAGCCTTGGTGACGGTGAGCTCGTCGGGCGCGAGGTCCGGGGGCACGTTCACGCGGCGCGGCGTGGCATCCGGTGCAGCGTCGGGGTCGGCCACCTCGAGGTACGGGCCATAGCGCCCGACCCGCAACGTGATGTCGTCGGAGATCGGCACGGAGCTGATCGCACGTGCGTCGATCTCACCGAGGTTGTCGACCACCTCGCGCAGGCCTCTGTGGTCGCCGCCACCGAAGTAGAAGCCCTTCAGCCAGTCCGCGCGAGTCTCCTCCCCATCCGCGATGCGGTCGAGATCATTCTCGAGCTCCGCGGTGAAGTCGTAGGCCACCAGGTCGCCGAAGTGGTCTTCGAGAAGCCGTACGACGGCGAAGGCGATCCAGTTGGGCACGAGCGCCTGTCCCTGAGTCACGACGTAGCCGCGGTCGATGATCGTGGAGATGATCGCCGCGTACGTCGAAGGACGTCCGACTCCGAGCTCTTCCATGCGCTTGACGAGGCTGGCCTCTGTGTAACGCGGCGGCGGGGTCGTCTCGTGCCCCTTCGCCTCGACCTCGCCGATGGCGAGCGCCCGGCCTTCCTTCAGCGGCGGCAGCTTGGACTCGGCCGGAGCGGCATCCGCGTTGCGCTCCTCATCGCGACTCTCCTCGTACGCCTGGAGGAACCCGCGGAACGTGATCACCGTTCCGCTCGCCGTCAGCTCGGCGAGAGTGCCGTCGAGCTCGCCGTCGTGCACAGCGGCGTTGATCGTGACCGAGGCCGTCTGTCCCTTGGCGTCGGCCATCTGCGAGGCGACGGTGCGCTTCCAGATGAGTTCGAAGAGCCTCAGATCGTTGCCGTGCAGCGTGGATGCCATCTGCGCCGGGGTGCGCCATGTGTCGCCCGCCGGGCGGATCGCCTCGTGCGCCTCCTGCGCGTTCTTGCTCTTGTTGGCGTACGCGCGCGGCTTTTCGGGCACCGAGTCCGCCCCGTACAGTGCAGCGGCCTGTTTGCGGGCAGCGGTGACCGCCTGCGTCGAGAGCGCGGTCGAGTCGGTGCGCATGTAGGTGATGTGGCCGTTCTCATACAGCGACTGCGCCACGCTCATGGTCTGTCGAGCAGTGAAGCGCAGCTTGCGAGCGGCCTCCTGCTGCAGTGTCGAGGTCGTGAACGGTGCAGACGGGCGCCGGCTGAACGGCTTCGTCTCCAGCTTCGCGACGGTGACTGTCGTCGACGGCTGTCGCAAGGCATCGACGAGCGCGGTGACGGCGGCCTCGTCGAAGACGCGCGCCTGACCCTTCAGCTGGCCGCGATCGTCGAAGTCGCGCCCGGAGGCCACGCGCTGACCGTCGACCCGGTTCAGGCGTGCGGTGAACTCCTGCGCATCGGCTTCCGCGCTCAGCTGGGCGGTCAAGTCCCAGTAGGACGCGGCGACGAACGCCATGCGCTCGCGCTCCCTGTCCACGATGAGTCGCGTCGCCGGCGACTGCACGCGGCCCGCCGAGAGTCCCTGCCGCACCTTGCGCCACAGCACGGGCGACACCTCGTAGCCGTAGAGGCGGTCGAGGATGCGCCGCGTCTCCTGTGCGTCGACGAGCGACATGTCGAGGTCCCGGGTGTTGTCCTTCGCCTGCTCGATGGCATCCTTGGTGATCTCGTGGAAGACCATGCGCTTCACGGGGACCTTGGGCTTGAGCTCTTCGAGCAGGTGCCACGCGATGGCTTCGCCCTCGCGGTCCTCATCAGTGGCGAGCAGGAGCTCGTCGGCACCCTTCAGCAGTTTCTTCAATTTGGTGACGACGCTGCGAGCCCGGTCGGAGACCACGTAGTAGGGCTGGAAGTCGTTGTCGACGTCGACGCCGAACTGGCCGAATGCACCGCGCTTCTTCTCAGCGGGGATGTCCTTCGGCTCGATGAGGTCACGGATGTGCCCGACGGATGCCTCGACCGTGTACCCATCACCCAGGTACTTCTCGATCGACTTCACCTTGGTCGGCGACTCGACGATGACCAGCTTGTTCCCTGGCACCTGTCTCCTTATGTCGGATGCTTTCGGTTTTCGATTGCGGTGTTGCTCTCGTCAACGCTGTGTGGGCTCGAAGGCGGAAGTCTCACGAAGACTTCCGTCGATCGCCGCCTGTTGTTCGGTGCGAGCCCGACGATGCGGGTCGCCACGAGGCCCGGTGATCTGCGACCACGCCACCGGTCCGTTCCGCCGAGTTCGTCCCAGAAGACTCCCGCAACGGAGCGCACCGCGGTGCGTCGTGACCGTCCGGACCGGTGGATCCGTGCCACGAACACTCGTCGACACTCGCTCATCGACCGCCCGCTGATTCCCCCGATAAGGCCGTCGACCCGCTGTGCAACCGAGCCGCGCCGCTCATCAGGCACACCATACACACGTTCGCCGTCGTACTGCCTAATCCCCTTTCACCGACCTTCTGCACGGGGTTGACCCCGTGGTACCGCGGGGGACAATGGCGATATGGGTGCTACAACGAACGGTGCCTACACCGCGAAGCTGACCGACGGACCACTCGAAGGCAAGACGATCGCCACCGATTTCCTCGATTCGGGCGAGCCTCAGGCTCGGCTCGAGATCTCGGCACCAGGCGGTGGGAAGAGCTACGTCTACACCCGGTCCGGTGGTGTGGAGTATGCCTCCGAGTCCGGGGATTCCACCCGACCGACCGCCGTCGACTATCGCTACCTCGAGACCATCTTCGCCTGACGCGTTCCACGAACCGGCAGCGTCGCGCGCCGGCGCATCGGCGGATACGACGGCTGCTCGGGACGCTTTCCGCCCCATGATCGATCGTGGTCGGTCACGACTCAGTCGCCCTCGGTCACGCCGGGCGGCGTTTCGGCTGCCGGCGGAGGGCCGGCGCGAGCCCACACCGTGATGGGAATGCCGCCCACGTCGGATTGTGCACTCACCAAGGCGACGGATCCGTCGATGCGGCATGTCGCAAGCCGGACCCCGTTCAAGAGCGCCGCCCGCTGCGCCCGGTCGCACGGGATGCCCGTGACACGGCCGCTCGCCGAGTCCGCAGCGGCGAGCGCCGCCGCATCCGCCGCCGCGCTCACGCGCTGCTTCTCGCCCAGCAGCGCACACGCGCCGATGGCTGCGACGCCCGTGATCAACAGGGCGGCGAGCAGCCCGATCACGGCCACGCTCGCGGAGCCTCGTTCCCCAAGCAGCTTTCTCCGCGATTCCCCGCCACAGGTCATGATGCGCCTCCGTCGTCATCGGTGCTGCCGGGCGCTCCCGGCGCAGCGTCAGCGTCGCCGAGGGCGCAACCGTGTCCTCTGACCGTCAGCCCCGTCACCGCGACGGGGCCGGCAGCCGACTGAGCCAATGTGAGGCAGACGTAGTCGCCGCTATGCGACACGGAGAACGCTGTCGCTCCGATCGCCTCGGCGACGTGCTCCGCGGCGAGCTCGCGGGGGTCTCCGCGGGCCAGGGAACGGGCGGCGTCTGCCGCGGCATCCGTCAGCCTTGCCTGTTGCACCACGACCTCGACGGCACCCATGCCGAAGGCCAACACCAGCAGCACGGCAGGCACGAGGGCCGCGAACTCGGCGGTGACACTGCCGCGCGCAGACCGCAGCGAACGGGGCGGAACGGGGCGCATGTCAGTCGGCCACGGTGAGCGCTTTGCGCACGAGCCCCGTGAGGATGCCCCGCACCTCGTCCCCCCGCAGGATCAAGACGAGCAGCCCGGCGAACCCGACTGCCGCCATCGTCGCGACCGCGTACTCGGCCGTCGCCGATCCCGACTCGTCGACAAGGGCGCGCACGGCGCGTTCGACTCGCGAGAACAGGATCGGACGTCGCCGAGCATCCCGGCTGGCTTCGTCGAAGGCCGGTCGCCCTTCACCGTGGCGTGACAGGACAAGGTGGTGGGGGTGGCGTTGTGATGACTGCATTCTGATCTCCATCTGTCGGGTGTGGTGGTCGAGAGAGCCGCGGTGCAGAGGCGTCGTGTCGAACGGACCAGTGCCGGTCGAGCCCGTGTCGAGCCGGCCGGGTCGAAGGCTCGA
The DNA here is from genome assembly GCF_007859675.1 of Humibacter ginsenosidimutans. Taxonomy (GTDB): domain Bacteria; phylum Actinomycetota; class Actinomycetes; order Actinomycetales; family Microbacteriaceae; genus Humibacter; species Humibacter ginsenosidimutans. The sequence continues at coordinate 3,889,660 of NZ_CP042305.1, read as the reverse complement.
TGTCGAGCCTGGTCCGACCGTGGCGGCCGCGTCCTCCGGCGGGGGCGATCCGTGGACGGCCATCAGATGCCCTGCACTGTGGACGACAGGATGGACAGCACCAGCGGGGCGACCGAGAGCACCATGAACGCCGGCAGCACGCAGACCGCGAGCGGGAGCATGAGGCGCACGCCGAGTGCCGCGGACGCCGTCTGAGCTGCGCCCCGAGCATCCCTTCGCTCCTGATCGGCTTCGGCGTGCAGCAGTTCGACGGCGCCGACGCCGGCACGCTCCGACAGCGTGAGCACCGAGGCGACCGAGCGGTCGACCGGCGGTGCCAGGCCGAAGCGCGCGCAGACACCGGTGACGCGGTCGACCGCACCAGCGGCCGACCCGCCGCCACTCATGGCGACCGCCACGAGTTCCATCGCCAGTCCCGGGAGCAGCTCGACGGCTCTCGATCGTCGGAGCAGTGCGCGATTCCAGGCGCCCGCCGCGAGCAGAAGACTCGCACCGATCAGAAGGAGGGCGATTCCGATCGGCGTCGCGAAGAGCACGTGCATCGTGTCGAAGCCCAGGCCGGCGCCGAAGAGAATGCCGATTACGGGCAACGCGATCACCATGCGTGCGGTCGCGCGCGGTCCTGCCATCGCCGCCTCCCTGTCGCGCTGCGCCTGGCCGAGATCGCGCAGCGCCGTCGCGAGATCGCGCAATGCGTTGGCGAGCGGCGAGCCTGCCTCCGTCGCCACCTGCAACGCGGCCGCGAGCCCGCGCCAGGCGGACAGCACTTCGGTTTCGTCGGGTCGCCTTCCTCGCCGTGCGCGACGGGGGACGGCGAGATCGGCGGACGACGCGATGGCGCGAGGCACATCGCCACCACGCGCACCGGCCTCGGATGCGGAGGCGAGCACGCTGCGCGACACGCCCTCCTCGTCGTCGCTCATCGCCTCGAGGAGGTATCCCCATGCTGCGCCGGGCGGAACCCCTGCTGCGAGCAGCACGGCGAGCCGTTGCGCGATGTCTGCGACCGCTTCGACGGCCGGACGCCGGGCACCGTGACGCTGCCGCGCGCTCACGGTCGCAACTCGCGCACGAGGAGCCGGCCGGACGCATCCAGTTCGAATGCACCGCAGCATGCGATACGCCTGACGCCCGCCGCGCGTTCCACGTGCACGACCAGGTCGAAAGCGCTCACCGCCTGCCGCGCGACAGCCGACGCGTCCAGACCGGCGAGCGCACCGAGCGCCTCGAGCCGCGCGGGAACATCGTCGATCGAGTTCGCGTGCAGCGTGCCGGCACCGCCGTCGTGCCCGGTGTTCAACGCGGACATCAGCTCGCGAACCTCCGCCCCGCGGCATTCACCCACGACCAGCCGGTCCGGCCTCATGCGCAGAGCCTCGCGCACCAGCCGATCGAGACCGATCGCGCCGATGCCTTCCACGTTCGCCTGCCTCGCCTCGAGCGCGATCACGTGCGGATGCCGCACCTGCAGCTCAGCGACGTCTTCGATGCACACGATGCGCTCGCCAGCGGGCGCCTGCGCCAGCATCGCCGACAGAAGAGTCGTCTTGCCGCTGCCCGCCGCTCCGGTGATCAGCAGGTTGGCGCGCGCCGCGATCGCCGCGTCGAGCCTCGCTCGATGGATGCCCACCATGCCCGCCTGCTCCAGCTGCGTGAGCGAGAAGCGGCTTCGGCGCGGCACGCGGATCGACACCAGCGTGCCCGTCGTCGACACGGGCGGCAGCACGACGTGGACCCGGATGCCCGCTGCCAGCCTCACATCCACACATGGGTTCGCTTCGTCGACGTGGCGATCGGCGAGTGCCACCAACCTCACGGCGAGCGCGCGAAGGGCCCGCTCGTCGCATGCCCAGTCCGGATCATGGACGGCGCCGCCGCCGTAGTCCACCCACAACCCCGAGGATCCGTTGACGAAGACGTCGGTCACGCCCTCCGCAGCGACGTAGGGCGCGAGTGGTCCGAACTGCGCCCAGTCCGCGGGCTCCGTCTGGCGGCCCCCGTCCGGATCGCTGACGTCGCGCGTCGCCCCGGCCCCGGGCGCAGGTTCCGCGGTGATCCTGCGCGCAGTGGCCGGAGGGTCGGAGAGAACGCCGGATGTCTCCGCGGCGTTCGGCGTCCCCCGCGACGTGGTCGCCACCGCCCGGTCGGCACAGGAGTCGGACTGGCCCGCGCGGCCTTGACTCGTCGCGGAGCCGTCCGCAGCGCCGGCTCCCCCGACGCCGCGCCCCGTGACCGACGGACGCGGCACGAACGGGACGGTAGAGGTGGACCGGGATGCGACGAACACACCGGCACGCTACGAAGCCGACGAGCGCTCGGTGCGTCGCGGGACGGCATCCGTGGGTTCCGCTTGCCGAAGGGCCGCTGTGGACGCAGAGGAGGTGCCGGAAGGTCCCGGCCGGGCATCGAGCGGCCCCGGAGTGAAGCCCGAGATCACGGCTTCGTTAAATGCAAGGGGCGGCACCTATTGGGGGGAACAGGTGCCGCCTCAGCGACGAGGGATTGGGGGGAATCGCGCTCGCCGCACGCCAGAATTATCATTCGGCCGTTCGATAGTGTACCCCTTCCGGGGAGTCGCGCAAGATGATTTTTTCCACCTCGTTTCCGGGCACCGTTTCCGAACACGATGACGGGCGTCGAGAAGCCGTGGCGGGGCGAGCTGATTCCTGACGTCGAGACGTCGCGCTACGCCGCGGGGGTGCTCTGTTCGCGACCGAGCGGAGCAGACGGTATCGTCGTCAGCGTTGTGCCAGCCGCCCCCTTGACACACCTCGCGAAGGAGCGAATCCATGTCTTCAGACACGATCGACAATCTCTTGCACGAGTCGCGCCGCTTCGCGCCCGACCCGGAATTCGCCGCGAACGCTGTGGCAAGTGCGGAGCTCTACGAGGAGGCCGAGGCTGACCGGCTCGCGTTCTGGGCGAAGCAAGCCCGCGAGCTGCTGCACTGGCACAAGCCGTTCACTCGCACCCTCGACTGGTCGAACCCGCCCTTCGCGAAGTGGTTCGACGACGGCGAGCTGAACGTGGCCTACAACTGCCTCGACCGTCACGTGCTCGCGGGCAACGGTGACCGCGTCGCCATCCACTGGGAGGGCGAGCCGGGCGACAGCCGCAGCATCACGTACGCCGAGCTGACGGCCGACGTGAAGCGCGCAGCCAACCTGCTCACCAGCCTCGGTGTGCGCGAGGGCGACCGGGTCGCGATCTACATGCCGATGATCCCCGAGGCCGTCGTCGCGATGCTCGCGGTCGCGCGCATCGGCGCCGTGCACTCCGTCGTGTTCGGGGGATTCAGCGCCGACAGCCTCCGTTCGCGCATCGACGACGCCAACGCGAAGGTCGTCATCACCGCAGACGGCGGCTACCGCAAGGGCAACGTCTTCCCCCTCAAGTCCGCAGTGGATGCCGCGCTCGCTGACGGTGGCACGAACGTCGAGCACGTCCTCGTGGTGCGCCGCGGCGGCAACGACGTCGAGTGGGTCGCCGGACGCGACCTCTGGTGGCACGAGGAGTTGCCGCAGGTCGACGCCGACCACGAGGCCAAGGCGTTCGGTGCGGAGCATCCTCTGTACATCCTCTACACGAGCGGCACGACGGGTAAGCCGAAGGGCATCATCCACACCTCCGGCGGCTATCTGACCCAGTGCGCGTACACGCACAAGAACGTCTTCGACCTGCATCCCGAGACGGACGTCTACTGGTGCTCGGCAGACATCGGCTGGGTGACCGGGCACTCCTACGTCGTGTACGGCCCCCTCGCCAACGGCGCGACGCAGGTGCTCTACGAGGGCACCCCGGAGTTCCCGAAGCCGGGCCGCTGGTGGGAGATCATCGAGAAGTACAAGGTGAGCATCTTCTACACGGCGCCCACCGCCATCCGCTCGTTCATGAAGCAGGGCCGCCAGATCCCTCAGCAGTCCGACCTGTCGTCGCTGCGCGTGCTCGGCTCGGTCGGTGAGCCGATCAACCCCGAGGCCTGGATCTGGTACCGCGAGGTCATCGGAGGCGATCGCACCCCGATCGTCGACACCTGGTGGCAGACCGAGACCGGCTCGATCATGATCTCCGCCCTCCCCGGAGTCACGACGCTGAAGCCCGGCAGCGCGCAGGTGCCGCTCCCCGGCATCTCGATCGATGTCGTGACGGATGCCGGTGAGTCGGTCGGCCCCGACGAGGGAGGCCTGCTCGTGATCACCGAGCCGTGGCCATCGATGCTCCGTGGCATCTGGGGCGACCCGGAGCGCTACAAGGAGACCTACTGGGCAAAGTTCGGCGACAAGTACTTCGCCGGCGACGGTGCCCGCAAGGACAAAGACGGCGAGATCTGGCTGCTCGGCCGCGTCGACGACGTCATGAACGTCTCGGGACACCGCCTCTCGACCGCCGAGATCGAGTCGGCGCTCGTCGCGCATCCGTTCGTCGCCGAGTCCGCCGTGGTCGGGGCATCCGATGAGACGACCGGTCAGGCCGTCGTGGCGTTCGTGATCATCAAACGCAGCCACCAGGAGGCCGCGGCCTCCACGGATGTCAACGCCGAGCTGCGTGGGCACGTCGCCCAGCAGATCGGTGCGATCGCCCGCCCTCGCGACATCTACATCGTCGAGGAGCTGCCCAAGACCCGCAGCGGCAAGATCATGCGACGCCTGCTGCGCGACGTCGCCGAGGGACGTCCCGTCGGCGACACCACGACGCTCGCCGACACCACGGTGATGTCGATCATCACCGACAAGCTGGCCGGCGGTGCTCCCTCGGAGGACTGAACCGGCCGCGCACCGTCCGGTGCGCCCGAACAGAAGGGGTGGCGCCTCGAGATCATGATCTCGAGGCGCCACCCCTCATCTCTGTGCCCCGCGCCGTGCGACGGCAGCTCGGCTCAGGCCCCGTGACGGGCTCCGGCCTGCCTATTCGAAGGCGACGACGAGCTCGATCTCGACCGGGGCGTCCAGCGGAAGCACCGCCACGCCGACGGCCGAGCGCGCGTGTCTGCCCGCGTCGCCGAAGATCTCGCCCAGCAGCAGCGACGCCCCGTTGACGACGCCCGGCTGACCGGTGAACGACGGGTCGGATGCCACGAAACCCGTCACCTTGACGATCTGCGTGATGCGATCCAGCGACCCGATCACCGACTTGATCGCCGCCAGGGCGTTGAGTGTCGCCGTGCGCGCGAGGTCCTGCGCGTCGTCGGCGGGGACGAGCCCGTGGCCGTCCCCCACCTTGCCCGTCGCGGGAAGCGCCCCGGAGACCATGGGAAGCTGCCCGGCGGTGTAGACGAGCGAGCCGTTGACGAGAGCCGGCACGTACGCCGCGACGGGGGGCACGACCTGCGGCAGGTCGATTCCGAGCTCTGCGATGCGCGCCTCGTACGCCCCCATCAGTCCTCCACCGGACGCTTGAAGTATGCGACGAGGCCGCCTTCCGGCCCCGTGACGACCTGCACCAGCTCCCAGCCCTCGGAGCCCCAGTTGTTCAAGATCGCCGCCGTGTTGTGCACGATCAGCGGCGTGGTCACGTATTCCCAGCGACGCATGTGTCCTCGATTCTGTGCGCGATGCGCGCACGCCTGCAGTTCGGTGCCGCACAGCTTCGGGTCGAGTGCGCATGCGCCGATCACAAGGCAACCCCATCGGGATGCCCCGCGCAACCCGCGCGCCCACCGGCGTGACGCGGGCCGGCGGCCCCGACTGCCGCTCACGCCACCCGCCGCACACGTCGCCCCGGCTGCGCATCCCCTGGGAGCGACGTGGGAGTCACTAGGGCGGCTGTGCGCGGCGGAGGAGAGCGCGGCATCCTCGCCTCCCCAGGCCACGACTGGGCGAATGGATGCCCGGCCGCGGGCCGGGGGCAAGCGGTTTGCCAGGTTCTGCCGATAGCCTGATCCTCATGTCTGCCCCCAAACCCACGGCTAGAGGTGCGCTCGGCGCCGTCGGCGCGTTCCTCGGCATGAGTGTCGTCGCCGGCCTGCTGGTGACCGCTGCGGTGACCCCGGCGATCGCCGTCACCGGCATGGCCGCGAGCGATGGCATCGGAGCATTCGACGGTCTTCCCGAATACCTCGACATCGGCACGCTGCCCCAGGTATCCACGATCTACGCGAAGCAGGCCGGCAAAGACGTCCCGATCGCGACCTTCTATTCGCAGAACCGCGTCGAGGTGGGCTGGGACGACATCTCCCAGGTCATGAAAGACGCGGCGGTCTCGACCGAAGACCCGCGCTTCTATGAGCACGGCGGCATCGACCTGCAGGGCACAGCACGTGCGATCATACTGACCGGGCTCCTGCACAAGTCCACGTCGGGTGGTTCGTCGATCACGCAGCAGTATGTGAAGAACGTGAAGGTTCAGCAGTGCGAGAAGCTGAACATCGTCGTCACAGGCGGTGACGAGAAGACGTTGAAGAAGCGCCAGGCCGCCCAGGACAAGAAGTACGAGGACTGCTACAACGACGCCACCGACCCGACCATCTCCCGCAAGGTCGAGGAGATGAAGCAGGCGATCGGTCTCGAGAAGAAGTACACCAAGGATCAGATCCTCAACGGCTATCTCAACATCGCCGGATTCGGCGGGTCTGTGTACGGCGTGCAGTCTGCAGCCCAGTACTACTTCGGCGCGACCGCGAAGACGCTCACGGTTCCGCAGGCCGCAACCCTGGTGGCCATCCTCAACAACCCGGCCAACCTGCGCATCGACCAGGACAAGACCGTCAACCCGGGCAACAACGCCGACAACGGCTTCAAGGCCACGCTCACGCGTCGCAACTACGTGCTCAAGCGCATGTACCAGAACGACAAGCTGACCAAGGCGCAGTACGACGACGCGGTCAAGACCAAGATCGAGCCGCACATCACCCAGCTGCCCAACGGATGCGAGACCGCGGCCAAGTTCAGCGCCGCGTACTACTGCGACTGGGTGCAGAACCTCGTGCAGCAGGACACCGGCCTCGCGAAGACGGCGAGCGAGCGCGACGCGCTTCTGAACGCGGGCGGTCTGAAGATCTACACGCCCCTGAACCTCGACATCCAGGCGGTCGCGCAGAAGTCGCTCAGCGACGTGGTGCCTTCGTCGATGAACGGGGTCTCGCTCGGAGGCACGAACCTTTCGCTGGAGGTCGGTACCGGTCGCGTGATCTCGATGGTGCAGAACACCAAGTACACGGCCACCGCCTCGAACGACCCCAACTACTCGGGAATCAACTACAACACCGACTTCAATCAGGGTGGGTCGAGCGGATTCCAGACCGGATCGACGTACAAGCTGTTCACGCTGCTCGAGTGGCTCAAGGAGGGGCACTCGATCAACGACTACATCAATGCGCCCAACGGTCCGGTGACCATCCCGGCCAGCCAGTGGCATTCGACCTGCGACACTGAAGATCAGGCGCCCGTGGCGACCTGGCCGAGCGTGGGCAACGACTCGGCGGGCGAAGGCGGCAACATGAGCGTCACCACCGCCACGGCCGAATCCGTCAACACCGCGTTCGCCGAGATGGGCACGAAGCTCGACCTCTGCGGCATCCGTCAGACGGCGCTCGACCTCGGCATCCACCCGGCGGCATCGAAAGTGTGGGTCCAGAACGCGCAGGGCAACGAAGTGCAGGTGCCGAACCCGCTGACCGGCAACCCCGCCACGATCCTCGGTACCAACGATCTCTCACCTCTCACGCTGCTCACCGCCTACGCGGGCGTCGCCAATGGCGGAAAGTGGTGCACTCCGATCGGGATCGACAGGATCGTCGGGTCGGACGGCAAAGACCTGCCCGTGCAGAAGACGACGTGCACGCAGGGCGTCGACCCGAACATCGCCGCCGGCGCTATTCAGGCGATGAAGTCGGTGCTCACAAACGGAACAGGCACCGCGGCCAATCCCTGGGACGGCATTCCCATCTTCGGCAAGACCGGCACCACCGACCATGCGGCGCAGAACTGGTTCGTTTCCTCGACCACGAAGACCGCGACGGCAACCTGGGTCGGCCAGACCATGGGTAACTCCGTGAACTTCGGCGACCTCACTCTCGGCGGTTACGGTGGGCGCAATGCGAAGTTCCCGGTGGCCGAACCCGTGATCGCCGCGCTCAACCACCTCTACGGCGGCGGGCAGTTCCAGGCGCCGACGGGCAGCGTCCTTCAGGCGAAGAAGATCACCATCCCCGATCTCACCGGACAGTCCCCGGCGGCTGCGAAGTCGACCCTCGAGGGCCTCGGGCTCACCTACAAGGACGGCGGACAGACGGACTCCGACCAGGCTGTCGGCACCGTGGCCAAGACCGATCCGGCCGCGGGCTCCAGCGGGGCACTCGGCCAGACCGTCACGGTGTACACGTCGAACGGCCAGGGAAACAGCCAATCGACCATCCCCATCGTCACCGGCATGACCGTCGATCAAGCGACGCAGGCTCTGCAGAACGCCGGCTTCACGAACATCGACAGCGGCGGCGCCGACGGGAGCGCCATCGTCACGGGCACGAGTCCGTCGGCCGGGTCGCACGTGAGGAGCGACAGACAGATCACGCTCCAGGTCATCGACACCGGTGGCGGTGGTTCGACCAACAACCCGTCGCCGGGATCGAACTGATGGCCGGGCGCCGTGGGGCGAGTGCGATCGGCACGGTCGCACTCGCCCTCGGTGCGGCATCCACCGCTGCAGTGGTGTGGGGCACGCTCATCGAACGCCGCGCCTATGTGCTGCGCCAGGTCAGCGCGCCCGTTCTTCCTTCGGGGTCGAAGCCGATCCGGGTACTCCACCTCAGCGATCTGCACATGGCTCCGTGGCAACGGGACAAGCAGCGCTGGATCCGCTCGCTCGCCGCTTACATGCCCGACCTCGTCATCGACACCGGCGACAATCTGGGTCACGAACGGGGGTTCGATGGGGTGCGGTACGCGCTCGAGCCGTTCGCGGGCATCCCCGGTGCTTTCGTCAACGGGTCGAACGACTACTACGGTCCCGTGCCGAAGAACCCGATGAGGTATTTCACGGGCCCGTCGTCGATGCACGTGGCGCCGGCGAACCTCGACACCGCTGAGCTGACCGGGTTCTTCGACAGCGAGCTGGGCTGGGCCGACCTCAACAACCATGCCGAAGCGATCACGGTCAACGGCACACGGCTCGAACTGTTCGGCGTCGACGATCCGCACCGCAACTTCGACCGCCTCGATGTCGTGACCGGCGAGCTCGACGAGCTGCGGGCATCAGAGGTGACGGATGCCGCGTGGCCCGACTCGGCCGACGCCGCGCACGACACCGTGCCGACGGTGTCGATCGGGGTCGCTCATGCACCGTATCGACGCATCCTCGACTCGTTCGTCACCAACGGCGCGGCGATGATCTTCGCGGGCCACACGCACGGCGGTCAGGTGTGCGTGCCGGGATTCGGCGCACTGGTGACGAACTGCGACATCCCTCGCCGCCAGGTGAAGGGGCTGAGCGTGTGGACGCACGCCCTGCGGGCCGCATACCTGAACGTCTCCGCGGGCCTCGGCACCTCGATCTATGCGCCAGTTCGCTTCGCCTGTCGCCCCGAGGCGACGTTGATCACCTTGGTGCCGCAGGACGCGCACATCGGCTGACGCCGAATGCAGCGGGCTCCGATCTCTTTCTGAAACATCGCATAGTCGGCGTGCACGGGGCGGCCAGAGTGGCCACGTAGCCTGCCCGAGTGAAGTCCAGACGTACCGGCGTGCTCGCCGCCCTCGGAGGGTTCGTGGCGCTGAGCGCAGCCGCCGGGATCCTCGTGGCGGCGTCGGTGACACCCGGCGCGGCCGCGGCCGCCCTGGCCGTAAGCGACGCGACCAATGCGTTCAACGGGCTGCCCGATTACCTCGCCCTCCAGCCACTCGATCAGACGACCACCTTCTACGCCACCAAGGACGGCAAGGCGGTGCCGATCGCGACGTTCTACGCCCAGAACCGGCAAGACGTGGCGTTCGACCAGATCGCTCAATCCGTCAAGGACGCCGCGGTCGACACGGAGGACCCACGCTTCTACAGCGAGGGCGGGATCGACGTGCTGGGGACCGTGCGCGGGGCATTGTCGACGGCATCCGGAAGCGAAGTGCAGGGCGGATCGTCGATCACCCAGCAATACGTGAAGAACGTGCTCGTGCAGCGCTGCGACCAAGACGACGTCGTCGACAGCACGGCCTCTGCTGCCGTGCAGGCGAAACAGCAGAAGACGTTCGAGCAGTGCTACGAGGATGCCGCGGGCGTCACGGTGAGCCGCAAACTCCAGGAGATGCGCTACGCGATCGGCCTCGACCAGCGGTACAGCAAGGACCAGATTCTGCAGTCCTACCTCAACATCGTGGGCTTCGGCGGCCAGGTCTACGGGGTGCAGGCCGCCGCGAAGTACTACTTCGGCGTCGACGCCTCCGACCTCACGCTTGCGCAGTCCGCCACCCTCGTGGCCATCCTGAACAACCCGAACAACCTGCGTCTCGATGAGGACGAGGCCACGAATCCCGCCAACAACGCCACGAACGGCTTCAAGGCGACGAAGGCGCGGCGCGACTATGTGCTGCAGCGGATGCTCGTGCACAAGTCGATCACCGAGGCCGAGTACAAAGCGGCGGTTGCAACCCCCGTCGCCCCGAAGATCACACCGGTTCAGTCCGGTTGCGAGTCTGCTGTGACCTACGACGCAGGCTTCTTCTGCAACTACGTCGAGCACGTCATGCTGCAGAATCCCGTGTTCGGCAAGACGGCGGATCAGCGCTGGATCGCCTTCCAGCGCGGCGGTCTGAACGTGTACACGACGCTGAACCTCGACCTGCAGTCCACCGCGCAGAGCGCGCTCAGCACCTGGGTTCCGGCAACCGACACACAGGTGGACATCGGAGGCGCCAACGTCTCGGTCGAAGTCGGAACGGGCCGAATCGTGACCATGGTCCAGAACAAGTCGTACAACGACACAGGCGGCGGGGGCGCGGGAAGCACTGCCGTCAACTACAACACCGACTACAGCTACGGGGGCTCGGACGGATTTCAGACCGGATCGTCGTTCAAGGCCTTCGATCTCGGCGCGTGGTTCGAGGCAGGGCACTCGGCCTACGAAGAGGTCAACGGCCACTACTCCGGGTATTCCTTCCCCTTCGACGCCTTCACCGCGAGCTGCGAAGGCGGTCAGCTGAGCGGAAGCACGTATCCGGTCGACAACGACTCGTCGTCGGAGGGCGGCGAGATGAGCGTGTTGCAGGCCACCGAGGAATCCGTGAACACGGTGTTCGTGCAGATGGCCACCGAGCTCGATCTGTGCAACATCGCGAACGTCGCGAAGGCGCTCGGCGTGCACGCGGCGAACCCCGCGCCGACGTCTGACGGCGGGAACCCGTTCCTTATCGAACCGTCGATGGTGATCGGCACGAACTACATCGCCCCGCTGACCATGGCGACCGCCTATGCCGGCATCGCCAACAACGGCGTCTTCTGCTCCAACGTCGCGATCGACAAGATCACCACCACGACGGGCTCGAGCGTCGCGGTGCCGAAGTCCACCTGCAAGCAGGCGATCCCTTCCACCGTCGCGGCAGCACTCGCATGGACGCTGCAGCACGTGATCGAGGACGGCACCGCCACGTCGGCGAACCCGGACGACGGCATCCCGATTCTCGCCAAGACCGGCACGACAGACAACTACGAGCAGAACTGGCTCGTGACCTCGAGCTCCAAGGTCGCCAACGCCATCTGGGTGGGTCAGATCTCGGGTTCGCAGAACCTGCAGTACTACGACTACAACGGCTCGGAACTCGCGTACGCGAAGTTCTACGCCGACCAGACGATTCTGCGAGCGCTGGATGCCACCTACGGCGGCTCCGCGTTCACCTCGCCTCCCGACTCGATGCTGTACGGCTCCTCATTGCAGTCCGGACCCGCCACGAGCGGCAAGGGCGCGGCGAACGGCACGGGCACGCAGAACGGCGACACGGACCAGAACGGCACAGGAGACGGAACGGGCACCGGGCAGGGGTCGGGTGACGGCACCGGAGACAACGGCAACGGCAGCGACACCGGGAGCGGCTCCGGCCCGACCAGCACGCCGAACCCGTCGCCGTCGCAGGGCACGAATTCGTCGGGTGGAGGGTGACCGCACAGGTGTGACACCGCGCGTGCGCGGCGTCACGAGGAGACCCGCCCCTCTGACGGGTGACGATCGGGCCGCGGCCAGCGTAGCCTCGATGCGATGACGACTTCACCGATCAAGGCATTGGGAGCTTTCGCAGGCTTCGTCGCGATGAGCGCGATCGCCGCTGTGCTCGTGGTCAGCGCGGTCACGCCGGCGCTGGCCGTCACCTCACTCGCCGTGAGCAACACGGCGGGAGCGTTCGACGGGCTGCCGGACTACCTCGCTCCGCAACCGCTCGACCAGACGACCACTTTCTATGCGAAACAGGGGTCAGCCGAGGTCGCGATCGCGACGTTCTATGCACAGAACCGCGAAGACGTCGCGTGGGATGCCATCTCGCAGTCCGTGAAAGACGCCGCGGTCGCCACCGAAGACCCCCGCTTCTACAGTGAAGGCGGCATCGACCTCATGGGCACCGTGCGCGGCGCGCTCTCGACCGCGTCCGACAACGGGGTGCAGGGCGGCTCGTCGATCACTCAGCAGTATGTGAAGAACATCCTGGTGCAGCGCTGCGAGCAAGATGACGCCGTCGACCCGACCGCCGCCGCCGACGTGCAGCAGAAGCAGCAGGACAAATTCGAGGCCTGTTATCGAGACGCCACCGGCGTGACCATTCAGCGCAAGGTGCAGGAGATCCGGTACGCGATCGGGCTCGACAAGCGGTACAGCAAGAACGACATCCTGCTGAGCTACCTCAACATCGTCGGCTTCGGCGGCCAGGTGTACGGCGTCGAGGCCGCAGCAGAGTACTACTTCGACATGACCGCCGCGAAGTTGACCTTGCCGCAGGCCGCGACACTCGTCGCCATCCTGAACAACCCGAACTACCTGCGCATCGACGACCAGTCGATCAAGCCCGACGACAACGCCCTCGACAACACCGCGAAGAACGGATACGCGGCGGCGAAGGAACGCCGTGACTACGTGCTCGAGAGGATGCTCGTCAATCACAAGATCTCGAAGCCCGAGTACACGGCGGCGGTCGCCACGAAGGTCGAACCGCACATCACGCCGAAGCCGTCGGGGTGCACGAGCGCCGTCAAGTACGACGCCGGCTTCTTCTGCGACTACGTGCAGCGCACGCTGCTGCAGAATCCGGCGTTCGGCAAGACGGCGGAAGAGCGCCAGTCGCTCTTCCAGCACGGTGGGCTCAAGGTCTACACCACGCTCAACCTCGGCCTGCAGAACACGGCGCAATCGGCACTCAGCAGCTACATTCCGCCCACATACGGCGGGCTCGATCTGGGCGGTGCGAACGTCTCGATGGAGGTCGGTACGGGACGCATCGTCACCATGGTCGAGAACAAACAGTTCAACGACACAGACTCCGCGCCCGTGGGGACCACCTCGCTGAACTACACGACCGACTACGCCTACGGCGGGTCGAACGGGTTCCAGACCGGGTCGTCATTCAAGGCCTTCGACCTCGTCGCCTGGCTCGAATCGGGCCACCACCTGTACGACACGATCAACGCGAACGTGCACTCGTTCCCGGAGTCCCAGTTCGCCACCTGCGGCGACGGTTTCGGCAACGTCACCTGGAACGTCGCCAACGACGAGTCGTCGGAGGGCGGCTACATGTCGGTGCTGCAGGCGACCGAGGCATCCGTCAACACCGCCTTCGCCATGATGGCCACCAAGCTCAACCTCTGCGACATCTCGAAGGCCGCGACGTCGCTGGGCGCACACTCCGCCAACCCGGCGCCGGCGCCCGACGGCAACCCATGGACCATCAACCCCCCGATGGTGATCGGCACCAACTACATCGCCCCGCTGTCGATGGCCCAGGCGTACGCCGGGATCGCGAACGGCGGCGTCTCGTGCACGCCCGTCGCGATCGACTCAGCGGTGGACTCCGACGGCAAGGCGCTGCCGGTCCCGAAGACGCAGTGCACGCAGGCGATCCCGAAGAACGTGGCCGCGACGGTGACCTGGGCGCTGGAACACGTGCTGACCGACGGCACGGCCACCGGCGCGAATCCGTGGGACGGCGAGCCGATCATGGGCAAGACCGGCACCACCGACTACGCACACGAGAACTGGCTCGTGACGTCGACGCCGAAGGTCGCTCAGGCCACGTGGGTGGGCCTCATCTCGGGGTCCACCGACATGCACTACGTGTACTTCAAGGGCATCCAGGGCAACAACGTCAAGTTCAACATCGTGAAGACGATCCAGACCGCGCTCGATCAGACATATCGGGGCGGCGCCTTCCCTGCGCCCGACCAGAAGCTGATCGGCTCGTACTCGCCGCCGGTCGCTCCGAAGACCACGACCCCGTCGAAGGGCCAGAACGGCAACGGCGGAACGAGCACGGGCACGGCGACGAACGGCAACAGCACGCCGGGCAAGAACAACGGTCCTGGTGGAACGGGTGCGAACCCGCCGACCCAGGGCAACCGCTGACGCGTGAACATCGGCGACGGGATGCTCGCGGACGCCCCGTGGTCTTTCGCCGCCTCGTCAACGTGTATTCTTAGTGAGGCCTTTCGGGGCCAATCGGGGTGTGGCGCAGCTTGGTAGCGCGCTTCGTTCGGGACGAAGAGGCCGCAGGTTCAAATCCTGTCACCCCGACGTCGTATGCAAGAAGGGCTCGGTCGAGGACCGGGCCCTTCTTGCATACAGCTCGCACATGACAGGCGGGCCCCGCCCTGAGGGTCCCCAGGCGCGGCGGCGTTCGGGAGTGGTGTGGCTCACCCCGACTTGTATGCACGCGTGACGCGGGGGCCGGCGTGAGCAAGCCCCGGCAGAGCAGCTTCGCCGATTCGGGCGCACCACTCGAGGAAGCGGTCGGTGAATCGGCCACGGTCAGCCGCCGGGGTGCGCGGGCATCGCTTCGCGCCTCACGATCCTGCACCCAGAAGGGGAGCCTCAGGCCGCGTCTTCCGAATCGCAGACGGGTCCGACAGGACCCTGGTAGTCGTGATCTCGACCATGGGTACAGGTGCATTGCACGCGGATCTCGGAGCCGAGTCGCTCGCTGAAGAAGATCTCGCAGTGCGAGCTTCCCCTTCCCCGCTGGCGCTGGCCGAACTGTCTGGCGGGCGGTGCCGCCGACTTGCCCTCGACCATGATCTTTGACCTTCCTCAAGGTGAATCATCGGACGCGTGACGGGATGCCCCGGCCGGCTCCGGGAGTTGATTGGGGCCTCCCGAGGCCGGCCGGGCCGAGCGGCAGAAGGGGGTGGAGCCGCCCGGGGAGCACATTGTTGTTCCGAAACCATCACAGCGCCAACCGCATGCGCGCGCACGATCTGGGAGCCGCATTCACCCGCCGCTTCACCCCTGATCGCGCCGTCGCGGCCGTCGCGTAGGCACGGCGTCGGCGTGCCAGTGCAACACTGCGGACACGATCCCCGGTCGCTCGGCGTCGTGTCGACGCTTTGCCCCACGCGTCCTGTCAGCGATGCAGGCAATCGTCGAGGAGCCCACGGCGCCGACCGGCGCGCACCGCGTCTTCCCTGCTGGAGACCTCGAGCTTGCGGTAGATGCTCTTCACCTGTGTCTTCACCGTGTTGACGGAGACGTACAACCGCCCTGCGATGTCGGGGATGCTGTCGCCGCCGGCAAGGTGGGAAAGCACGACACGTTCGCGATCCGACAGGTATTCACCCGGCGATGTGGCGGCGAACGGATCCCGTCTGGGCGCGAGATCCTCCGGCGCGCCGACGGCGGCGAGCAATGCGACGACCTCGGAGCGGGCGATCTTCGACAGTGGGGAGGCGAGACCGTTCTCGTGCATGATCGCGAGGGCGCGCTCGAATTGCTCTCGGGCATCCACATCATGATGCAGGCGGCTGTGGGCGGCAGCGGAAAGCACGAGCAGCTCCGAATAGAGTCGTGGCTCGGCACCGACGGACTGCTCGATGGCGCCAAGGGTCTGCACCGCCTTCTCCGGCTGCTGACGCGAAAGCTCGAATCGCGCCCGCGTGAGTTCCAGCTCCGGCCCCGCCGGTCCGGCCTCGATGTGTCGCAGCGCGGTGGCGAACGCCCCGGACGCGATGGCCAAGTCGGCGCGGATGGCGGTCAACCTGCTTGCAGACCGTGCGCTGAGAGTGCGACCGCGGTGCCGGTCGATGCCGATCGCGAGCTCATCAGCGCCCAGTGCGGCATGCCCGTCGACGAGCCGAGCGAGTCCGCGCGCCCAGAGCATCGTCGGCCAGTGCTCCGACAGCGGCAGGTCGGATTCGGTGCGCCGGCACTCCTCGACGGCAGCCACCCCGTCGCCCGTCTCCAACGCTTGGACCGCTCGTGCGACGTGCCAGCCGGCGGACGGAATCGACGTCCGCCACGCCTCAGTCCCGCTCTCACCCATCGAGTCGATGCTCCTGCGCGAGTCATGCATCAGGCCGAGCACGGCCTGGGCGCCGGCTCGCAGGGCCATGGCGTGCTGCACGCGTCCCGGATGCGCATCGTTGACGAGACGATCGCTGTGAGCCAACGCCGTTCGCATGCGACCGCTCAGCTCGTCGACGATGACGATCTGCACCAGCGCGGCATTCGTCATCGACTCCGCGTCGCGACGCACGGATGCCGGCAACGTCGAGAGCTGCTCGATCAGCTGCGCACCGGCATCCGACGCTTCCACGTAACGCCGCGCCGCCCGAAGCCCGGCGAATCGAGCGACGTCGAGCAGGAGCCGACCGGGCGAGCCGGTATCGGCCTTCGCCTCCGCGATACGAGCGAGTCCGATGCGCACCAGATGAAGCAGCCGGTCGGAGAGCTTCGTCTCGCGCTCGCTGAGCATGATGGCCAGGACGATCGCGAGTGTGCCGCTGCGCGTGAAGCGCTCGTCGGGGAGCGCTTCGAGGATGCGGATGACCTCCTCACCACGGTGGATGGACAGTTCTGAGTACTGCCGGGCGAAGTACGGCCAGACGCGGTCGTCTTCGTTCGCGTCGACGAGCAGACGGATGACGTCCACCGGATCGCCGTGCGCCGCCAGGTGACGAACGGCGGTCAGGCGCGCGGTGTGCACGGCATCCGGTGGGAGCACCTCGGTCGCACGTTCCACGAGCGCTTTGGCGACAAGCGCATGGAAGGAGAAGACGGGATGGCGCACCGATCCTCTGCTCACACCGACGCCATCGCGCAGAAAGCGGGCAAGGGTGTTCTCGACGTTCGGATCTCCGGTGAGCTCACGGGCCAGTGCCACATCGACCTCCGGTATGAGGGCGATGCGGAGGGCGGCCTCCAGTTCGTTCTGGTCGTGGAACACCGGCATGAGGTTCTGCGCTGCGATGGCACCCAGTTCGTTGACCAGCCTGCGACGTGCGGCCACAGTGGTCGGCCGCGACCTGCTCGCACCGAGCGCGGACAGCGCGATGCGCGCGGCCAGCACGTTGCCGTGCGTCACCTCGTGCAGCTCGCGCACCTCTCGATCGGTGAAACCGTGCGACAGCCCATGAGCCAGCTCGCTCAGCTCGGACCGAGTGAACGCCATGTCGTCCGAGTCGATCACGCTCACGCCGAGGCGCGCAGCGGTCACCGGTTCCTCGAGCAACGTCGGAACACGTGTGGTGACGACCAACTGCAGGCCCGGCGCATGGTCGAGCACCCAGACGAGGTCTTCCTGTGCGCTGCGGTCGAGAAGGTGCAGATCGTCGATGACCAGCCTGGCCCGGGTGGATGCCAGTGCCAGCTCCTCCACGAGCAGTGCGGGCACGTGAGAAGGGCCCGCCGCGCCGGCAAGGTACGTGTGCAGCGGCGACCCGTCGCGCTGTTCGACCTGCGCGCTGACCGCCTGCACGACGGCATGCAGGAACGAGGCTCGTGACCGGATGCTCTCGTCGACGCTCAGCCACAGCTGTGACACGTCGTCGCCTGCCGCCTGCTCGAACCAGCTGGCGACGAGCGAGGTCTTGCCCGCGCCGCCCTCGGCCCGCACGACCGTGTGGTGCGCGGAGTTCAGACGATTCAGCAGTTGCGTGCGCGAAACGATCGAGTTCCTCGTCGACGGCGGAAGCGCGCGAGAGAGCGCACGACCATGACTTTCCGACACATTTCCCCCAGTGAGTGCCCTATCGAGCGTGCTGCGCTCAGACGTCGGTGCGACCGAAGAGTCTCGATCGCGACGCTGCCCGAGCGCGATGGCGCCGCTCTCCCGACAGCACGGGCCTCCCTGGCACGCACCGCCTGTTTTCACCCCACCGACCGATCGAGCGCCCTATGGATGGACCACGCCGAGCTCGGAGTTCATTCAATCGTTTCACGAGATGAACTGCCCGGGTAGACCGCCCTCTTTTCACCCGGCGATTCACCCGTGCTCACGCGATGCAGGCAGGGCCGCCACCGATCGCCGGGCCACGTGCTGCGGCCGGATCGCGGCCCGAAGCCCGGGCATGGTCACGAGCGGATGGGCCCGCCGGCGCTTCACAGCGCGCGGCGGGCCCACCCCATCATTCGAGGTCCGGCGTCACGCCCTTCTGCGCCTGCGCCTCGCTGCCAGGGCCAGCCAGAGGCCGAGTACCAGCAACGCCGCTCCTCCTGCGATCCATGGCGCCAGATCGGATCCCGTGCCTGCCAGCGCAGGGTCGGCAAGAGAGCGCACGTCGAACTTCACCACCGACTCGTGCGAGGTGAACCTCACGCCTGCGGGGGTCGTGCCCGAGGCCGTCGCACGGTTCTCGATCGAGCCGGCAGCGGCATCCGCTCTCGTCACGGTGTAGGGCGATGCCGCGACAGTTCGGCTGTCGCCCGGCGCGAGGTCGCCGATCGTCGGCACACCGGTGACCATCGGGTCGTTGACCACGACATCGTGCAGCGTGACGTTGCCCGTGTTCGTGACGACGAATGAGTAGGCGATGGTCTCGCCGGGGTTCGCCACACCGTCTGCGTTGGCGTCGGACAGCTTGCCGGTCTTGATGATGCTCAGTCCCGGAACCGCAGGCAGCGTCAGCGTGGCCGTTGCGTCCTCGCTCAGCGCGTCGCCTCGCGCGGGTGTCCCGGTCGCCGTCGCCGTGTTGGACAGGCTGCCGCTGTCGACATCGGCCTGCGTCAGGATGTACTCGGCGGTCGCCACCACCGACTCCCCTGGCGCGAGCACCCCTTTGTCGCCAGGCCAGTCGCCGAAGGCCGGGATCGACACTTCCTGCAGCTGGTCATCGATGGCGATGTCGCTCACGCTGACGTTGCCCGTGTTCGTGATCGTGAACGTGAACTCCGCGCTCTGGCCGGCCTCTGGACGATCCGCGGACGCCAGCTCTCCCGTCTTCGTGAACGACAATGCGGGCGCCGCGGGGAGCTCGATCGTGACATCCGCGTCATCGGTGCTGATCGCACCGCCCCGCACAGGATGGCCGGTGACGGCCGCCTCGTTGTAGACGCTGCCTTCGTCGAGATCAGCCTGGGTCAGCGTGTACTCGGCAGTGGCCGTCACGGACTCGCCGGGCGCCAGCGCGCCGACTGCCGACGGCCATGAGCCGTAGCTGAGCTGGCCGAGACCGATCATGTCGTCGGAGATCGCGACGCCGTTCTCCGTCACGTTGCCGGTGTTCGTCACCGTGAACGTGTAGGTGACGATGTCTCCCGCCTTCGCCGACGACGGATGCGCGGGATCGGCCGCCTTGGTGAGAGCGAGTGCCGGCGCGGCAGGCAGCTCGATGTCCACGCTGTCGCCGCCCGTCACCGGTCCGCCGCGCGCTCCGGTCGCGGAGGCCGTCGCCTGGTTGTCCACGTCTCCGGTGTCGAGGTCGGCTTGGGTCAGCGTGTAGTGCGCGGTGGCGGTCACGTGCTGTCCAGGCGCGAGAACGCCCGCGGCCGCCGGCCACGCGCCGTAGGCGATCGCCGAAAGGCCGGGGAGTGCATCCACGATCGAGACCGCGTCATCGGTGACGTTGCCGGAGTTCGTCACGTCGAACGTGTAGGTGATCGTGTCACCAGCCTTGGGCGTGCCCGACGTGTCGAGCTCTCCGTGCTTGCTCAGCGTGACACTGGGTGCGGCGGCCAGCGGCGTGGTCACGGCATCGGAGGCCTCCGCGGGCACATCGTGGGTCGTCTCGCCGTCCACCGCGGCGGAGTTCGTGATGCTGCCGCGGTCGAGATCGTCCTGGGTGAGCGCATATGTCGCTGTCGCAGTCACCGACTGGCCGGGGTCGAGGTCGCCGACCGCACCCGGCCATGCACCATATGTCACCGTCGAGAGACCCTGCATCGCATCGTGGAGCGCAATGCCCGTCAGTGACACGTTGCCGCCGTTCGTGATCACGAACGAGTAGTCGACGATGTCACCGGCCTTCGGAGCCCCTGCGCTCTGGAGCGTGGCGGTCTTCTTCAGCGTGAGCGCCACGTTCGGCGCCAGCGTCACCGTCGCAACGGCGGTGCCGCTGACGACTGCTCCGCCTGGTGCGGTGGCCGTCACCAGGGCACTGTTGTCGACCTTTCCCGCATTGACGTCGGCCAGCGTCGCCGTATATGTCGCTGTCGCGCCGACCGATTGGCCTGGCTCGAGCGTCCCCGGCTTGCCGGGCCAGCTCCCGTACGAGATCGAGGACAGCCCTGGCAGGAGATCCGCCACCTGCACTCCGGTCAGCGTGACGTTGCCGTCGTTCGTCGCGGTGAAGGCATAGGTGATGCCCGATCCCGCGCCGACCGTTGACGGATCGTCGAGCGCTCCCGTCTTCGTGAGCGAGATGGACGGGCTCGACGGCAGCATCACCGTCGCCTGGTCCTTGGCGCTCAGCGTGGCGCCGGCTGGATCCGTCGCCGTCGTGGTCGCCGTGTTGACGATGCTTCCGGCGTCCACGTCCGCCTGGGTCAGCGTGTAGGAGGCCGTGGCGGTCACGCTCTGACCCGCGCCGAGGTCGCCTTCCCTGTCCGGCCACGTGTCGAACGTCACAGCGGACAGCCCCGGCATCGGGTCGGTGATCGCAATGCCGTGCGCCGTGACATTGCCGGTGTTCCGCACCGTGAACCCGTAGTCGATGACGTCGCCCGCCTTGGGAGACGCGCCTCCCGTCTTCAGGTCCGCCGTCTTCGTCAGTGCGATCGCCGGATCAGCGACCAGCGCGACTGTCGCGGTTGCGGCTGCGGACACCTGCGCGTCCTCCGTGGAGGTCCCGGCAGCGGTCGCCGTGTTCCCGAGCGTTCCCGCATCGATATCCGCCTGCGTCACTGTATAGCTGGCATGACCGGTGATGCTCTCGCCGACCGCCAGATATCCGGGCAGCGTCGGCCAGGAGTCGATCTTCACGGCGGAGAGACCGCTCATCGCGTCGGTGATCGCGACGTTCGAAAGCACGCCACCGCCGGAGTTCGTTGCGACGAAGGTGTATGTCGCCACGTCGCCCGGCTTGGGGTCGGTCGGATCGGGCAGCGACACCGTCTTCGTCAGCGCAATGCGATCGACTGCGTCGGTGTCGGTGGCAGAACCCTTCAGCGTCGTGCCGTCGAACGCCGGATCGGCGACGGCGGCGTTCGCCGTGTTCGCCACGGTGTTCGGCGCGGAGTCCGCGACCAGCACCGTGACCGTCATGGATGCCGTGCCCGAAGCGGGAAGCGACGGCACGGTCCAGGAGACAGCACCTCCTGCGAGGTTCCCACCCGCGGACGCCGAGACGAACTGCAGACCGGCAGGGAGGGCGTCCGTCACCGTCACATTCGACAGTGCCTCGGTGGTCAGCGGATTGCGCACCGTGATCGTGTAGGTGGTCTTCGAGCCGACGACGAGCGAGGCGAGCCCGTCGGACTTGGTGACGATCAGTGCGGTCGCCGCAGGATCGGCGTGCACCGCGATGGCGGCGTCGTTGTTGCTCATCTTCGGGTCGTAATAGGGGCCCGTGATCGTGGCCTTCACGCTGAAGTCGGCCGCGGTTGCGATGCCCCGCAGGTTCAGCTGCACGGTGTCGCCGTCCGTGATCTCGGCCGACGGAACGCAGGTGAGCGACGCCGGTCCGGCGACGGGTGCGTCATCTGCCGCCGTGCAGCTCCAGCCGGCGGGTGCGAGATCGGTGACGGTGAGCCCCGCCGGTACCTCCACGGTGACGCTCGCCGGAGCGGACGCCGAGCGGCCGGCGTTGCCGAAGACGAAGGGCAGCGTGACAGGACGACCGATCTGTGCCTGCACGGAGGCCGGACCGCCGGCCGAGAGATCTGCCTCCACGGTGGTGGCGCAGACCGCGGGCGGCTCGGAGCTCAAAGTCTGAGACGTGCGCACCGCGATCGAGTTGCAGGCCCGGGCATCCGCTGCCGCACCGCTGCCGACTGCCGCCGTGTAGTTGAACATCACCGAGGCGCCGGGCGCGAGGCTGGAGCCGTATTGCGCGCGAATCGCTCTCGCCCCAAGGGCCGCTGCCGTCCAGTCGCCAGTCGTCGTCCCACTGAACACCTGGGGCCGTGGCGGATTCGTCGACGAGGAATAGTCGAGGGAGAGTCCGTTGCTGGACTGGTCGATCGACACCAATGACTCATTGAACGTCGACCCACGTGGCGCGGAAGCCGTGCCATCGCTCGTGCCCGTGTCACCTATGTACGGCAGAACGTCATACGCGACGAGGCCGCTGAGCGTCGTGTTTCCGGAGTTGGTGATGACCACTCGATACTTGATGGCGGATGCGACGGTCGAGACCGGAACCGGATGCTCGGCATCGCCCACCCAATCGCAGCCGTCAGCCTGAGCGGGATCGGGTTGGCAGATCTGTTTCACGACCGTGGTGGCGGCCACCCCGGAGACCACGACGCTCTGCGTCGCGCTGGCGAACCACTCAGCGGTGGACCCGTCGCCGTCGACGTCGGGGGTGTCCTGTTGCGGAACAAGGAACGTCGCCGTCGTGCTGGTCCAGACGGTGTTGCGCACGTCGCCGATCCACGCCGAGGCGACGCTCGTGGTGCCTGCTGAGACGGCGTAGGTCGGCGTGGCGACAACGGTCATCGATGGCAGCGTCGCGTTCTCGCCGAAGGTCACGCCGTCGGGCCAGGACGCCACGACGACGTCGCGCGGTGAGCCGCTGATGGTCACCGTGCGGTAATCGAACTTCACGCCGTCCGGAACCGTCGCCGTGAACGCGGCGGAGTTCTTGGTGACCGTCCATCCGACGGGCGCGATGAACACGTACTGCGGAGCGAAGTCCGAAGTGCCACCGAAACTCGACGTGGCTCCGGCCATCGTGAAGGTCACGTTCCGGCCGGGTACGGCCTGCCCCCCGCCGTCGACGACGGGCGCGACCGGGAATGAGGCGGCGATGCGCGGCACCACGTTGCTCTTCGGCAGGGCGATGAGGTTCGCGCTTCTGCTCGCTGTGCCGTTGAGCGTGTCGAGACCCGGGTAGTCGGGATAGCTGATCGACGCCGACGCCGTGTTCGTCCGCACACCGGTCGCGGTGCCCGGCTGCACCGTGAAATAGAAGTCTGCCGAGAAGCCCGTGCCGTTGCCTGTGTCCGCGGGCCGGATATTTCCGGGAGCGACCTGACCGCTGGTGACGGTCGCCGCCGTGAAGCGGCAGCCCGTGGTGTCGGAGACCAGGCTCGACAGCAGCAGGTTCGTCGACTGTGCCGTCGCCGTGATGGGGGCGTCGTCGTTGCACTGGTAGGTGTATGCGATCGTGGGCGTCGGAGTGGTGGCCGTCGTCGTGATGCGATTGACCGGCATCCCCGGCTGATCAAGGTCGTTGTCGGTGAGTGTGACGACACCGGGCACGTTGCCCGCGTTGGCGCCCGTGACGATCCAGTACTTCGTCGAGGGACCGAATGCCGCAAGGGGCTGCCCCGGCGTGCAGGCGCGCCCCCAGTCGTCGAATCCGCTGGAAGGGCATGTCATGCCGTCGGTCACCGGAGGCACGTCGATGAGTCGCGTAGCCGAGTGGCTGTCGTCGTTGCTGACGTCCTTCGCCTGGGTGAGGCGCCCGAACGGTGAGTAGCAGGAAACCGGGTTGGTGACGCTGGCGTCGGCGGACTTCGAGGTGCGGTCGTCGTCGAGATAGGTCACGTCGACGTGCGCCGCCACCGACACGTTCGCGTCGAAGTTGCAGCCGGATGCATCGGCCGCGGGGAACGCGGTGGCAGGGTACGAGACCGTCACGTGCCGGGGCGCGTAGCACGGCCCGGTGATGTTCCAATTGTTCTGGGGGGCGACGGTCGAACCCCAGCCTCCGGCCGCGCACTGGGTCGGGGCGGCGACGGTTCCCTGCGTCCACGTCACGGTGTTCGCGGCGGGGTCGTACACGCCGCTGTAGTCGGAGCTCACATAGGTGGCCTCGGGCGGCAAGGTGACGATCACCGTGGTGTTCCCGGCCGCCTGATATTGGGCGCGGCCGAAGATGTTTCCGCCGCTCAGCCCCATCGAGCCGTCGTTCATGCGCACCTCGTAGGTGACCTGGGTGTCCGGCTTCACGGTGCCGGGATTCGTCACGACGATCGACGGACCCGACGGCAGCTGCGTGTGCCAGGTGACGGCCGCCGCATCCGCCGTCACCGGCGCGGTCGCGCTCGACGAGCTGATCGTCGCGGTCTCCGTGAGCTTGAATCCGTCGGGATAGAGCGAGCCTGGCGACACCGCGCGATTGATGTTCGTCGGGAACGCGTAGACGATGAGGAACGACCCGGACGAACCGGCGGCGAGCGAACCCAGTGAGACGGTCTTGCCCGTCGTGTCGTCACCCGAGATGGTGCCGCCGCCGGAAGGCGCGGTCCACGTGCTGTAGCGCAGCAGGCCCGGAGCCGTCGCACCGCTGAGCGCGATGCCCCAGGGGTTCGCAGGCGGAGCCGACAACGTCACTGTCGCGTTGTCGCAGGTGGCGACAGCGCATGAGTAGTTCACACGATACGAGACCGTGTTGTTGTTGGAGCCGTACTGAGCGGTCGTCTGGGGGTCACCGGTGAGCGAGTCCACCGGCGAGATCGTCACGTTCACCACGCCAGAGCCTGCGGCCGAGGCGGCTGTCGCATCGACCAGCGTCAGCGCCAGCGCCACGGCGAGCACGGCGCCGAGCCCGCTCATCCATCTCTTCCATCGCGACGGCGCGAGAACGCCGCTGTGTCGGGTGCGCAGCATGTCAGGATCCCTTCGGTGCCGACGAGACGGCGAGTTGCACGGTGAAATGGTCGGAGTTCTGGGGGTTCACGATGCGTACCAGCGCGTCGTAGCGTCGATCTCCTTCGGAGACGGTGCAGTGCGCGCGCGTGCCGTCCGCACGGCTCACGGGCTCGGCGCCGCAGTCCACGCGCACGTTGACGCCCACTCGCGCATGAATCCTGTCGGCCACGACGCTCGAGAGGTGCCGAGCTGTGACCGTGCCGGACTCGCTGCATCCCGTCAGCAGCGAGAGCACCGCCACGGCGAGCGTCGCGCCGGCGATCGAGACTGCTCGACGTCGTCCTCTGACACGCGCGTGCGCAAGCCTCTGGCCCACGTCTCCCCCAAACCGCCCGGAAGCAGCGAAGGAGGAATCCGACGCTCGGGCGGGACCATCCAATCGGCAGAACGGCCTTGGGACCGACGGTTGTGAGGGTCTTTCACCCCACGGTTCACCCGGCTGTCACAGTGAGAATGCTCGGGCGCGGCCTGCGGAGTTCAGGCGTTGCGGGAATGGATGCCGTCGGCCGACGACGGGCGCCGAGGGCTCTCGGGAACGCGCTCCTCTGCGATTCCCTGCGTGACCAGCTTCTTGACCGTGTATTCCTCGACGGCCTCAGGGCCGCCCTCCGATCCGAACCCGGACTTCTTGCGTCCGCCGAAGAACGTGTCACGTGCTCCGACGCCGAATCGGTTGATCGTCACCATGCCGACATCGAGCAGGCGCGGCAGTCGGAGCGCACGATCGGCCGACCCCGTGAAGACATAAGCCGCGAGGCCGAACTCGACGTCGTTCGCGCGGGCGACCACGTCATCCTCGTCGTCGAACGGCGTGGTGACCGCGATCGGCCCGAACGGTTCCACGCGCATGAGGTCCGCGTCATCGGTGACGCCTGCCACGAGCGTGGGGCGCCAGTAATAGCCGACGCTGTCATCGCCCGTCCCGCCCGCGGCCACGGTCGCGCCCTTCGAGACGGCGTCGTCGATCAGCGGTTGCATCGCCTCGAAGCGCTTCGCGCTCGCCAATGGCCCCATCTCGGTCTGCGGATCGAGGCCGCTTCCGACGCGCACCGCGTCGAGCGCCGCGGCATAGCGCCGCACGAACTCGTCGTGGATCGAGCGGTGCACGAAGAAGCGGATCGGGGAACCGCACGACTGCCCGGTGTTGTGCAGCTTGCTGCCGACGGCATCCGGGATGAGTCGGTCAAGGTCGGCGTCGTCGAAGACGATCACGGGCGCGTGGCCGCCGAGCTCGAGCATGATCGGCTTGACCTCGTCGGCAGCGGCCAGGGCGAGCTGACGGCCGACGGCCAGTGACCCTGTGAAGGACACCTTGCGGATGAGAGGCGAGGAGATCAGCGCCGACGAGATCGCAACAGGGTCTCCGAAGACCATGTTCAGCACGCCGGCCGGAAGACCGGCTTCATCGAGTGCGCGCGCGAGGGCGACCGCGCTCGCGGGGGTCTCCTCCGCCGGCTTGATCACGACCGTGCAACCGGCGGCGAGCGCCGCGGCCACCTTGCGCCCAGGCACCGTCAAGGGATAGTTCCACGTCGTGAACGCGGCGACCGGGCCGACCGGCTCCTCGATGACGGTGGTGCTGCCATCGGCGAGCGCCGTCGGCAGCACGTGCCCGTACCTGCGCGGCGCCTCCGTCGCCAGGGAGTCGATGATGTCGGCCGTGTAGTCGACCTCGTCGAGCGAGTCGCGCAGCGGTTTGCCCATCTCGAGAGTCATCGCATGCGCGATCTCTTCCTTGCGTCTCCTCAGGCCCGCGGCCGCGTTCATCAGGATCCTCGCCCGCTCGTGCGGCGAGCTCAGGCTCCACGGAACGAAGGCGCGGGCGGCGGCCTCGGCGGCGGCACGCACGTCACCCTCTGTCGCGACGGCCACCCGGCCGATCGTCTGCCTGGTGGCCGGGTCCTCGACCGCGAGCTGCGTGCGCTCCCCCGCGGTGATCCAGCGGCCGTCGATGTAGAGGGATGAATCGGGATACATGGTCACGCTCGTTCCTTGTTCAGAGCTTCACGCCGCCGGAGAGCAGATCGATCTTCCAGAACCTCTGCAGGGACAGGAAGATGATCGCCAACGGCACGATCGACAACAACACGCCGGCGATGACCAGCGAGTACTGGTTGGGCTGACCGCCCGTCGGCATGATCATGCCGTACATGCCCAGAGTGAGCGGGTACAGCTCGTTGTTCGAGAGCATCACGAACGGCAGCAGGAAGTTGTTCCACACTGCGATGAACTGGATGAGGAACACCGTGATCAGGGCGGGGAACATGAGACGAAGCCCGACCGAGTGGAAGATGCGCCACTCGCTGGCGCCGTCGATGCGCGCAGCCTCGACGATCTCGTCGGGCACGGATGCCTCGGCATAGATCTTGCAGAGGTAGATCGCGAAGGGGCTCACCAGCTGCGGGAGCAGCACGCTCCAGTACGTGTTGGTCAGCCCTACCTGTGCGAGAAGAAGATATTGCGGCACAGCCAGAAGCACGGGCGGAAGCAGCACGGCGGCCACGATCGTGCGGAAGATCGTCTTGCTTCCCCAGAACGTGTACTTGCCCAGTGCGTATCCGGCGGCGCCTGCGATCAACGTCGAGACGAGCCCGCCGCCCACGGCGTAGATCACCGTGTTCAGCGCCCAGCGCAGCCAGATGCCGTTGTCGTACGTGAGGATGCCTGCGAGGTTGTCCCAGAAGGAGCCGCTGAACGAAGGCAGCAGGGGCGGCGTGGAGAACAGCTCGCCGTTCGACTTGGTCGAGGCGATGAGAATCCACAGCACAGGGAGCACGCAGTAGAGCGAGCCGACGATGAGGATGATCGTCGGCACGAGTCCGGGAGCACGTCGCGCTTGTTCGCGGCCGCCACGGGCATCCTTGCCGATCGAGGCGCGCGCGGCGCGCCCTCGTCCGTCGATGGTCGCCTGGGTCATCGGGCACTCCTCTTGCTGATGCGGTTGCCGATCACGTTCACGAGCACCGTGGCGGCGACCGTCATGACCAGGAGGGTGAAAGCGCTCGCCGCGCCGCCGTAGATGTTGTTGTTGACGAACGCGTCGGAGTAGACGCGCATGAGGGGCACCCAGGTCGAGCTGATGGCGTTGGTGAGGGGTTTGAGCGTCGTCGGCTCGTTGAAGAGCTGCAGCGCACCGATCACACTGAACAGGGCCACCATCGAGAGCGCGGGCGCGATCATCGGGAGCTTGATGCGCAACGCGATCTGCAGCTCGCTCGCTCCGTCGATCTGGGCGGCGTCGAAGATCTCCTTCGGGATGGCCCTGACGGCGGTGAAGAGCACGACCATGTTGAATCCGATGACTCCCCAGGTCGCCACGTTGGCGACAGCGAAGAAGATGCCCGTGTTGCCGAAGTAGTCGATGAACTGACCGCCGATGGGGCTGGTCGCAGGAAGGTAGAGGAATCCCCAGAGCAGCGACGCGATCACGCCGGGGACCGCGTAGGGAAGGAAGATCGCCAGTCGCCAGATGCCGGTGAGCCGCGCCCTGTTCGCGTCGAGGCAGAGTGCGAAGAGGGTCGCGAAGAAGAGTGTGGCAGGCACGCCGATCACGGCGATGATGAGCATGCGTCCGAGGCTGTCCCAGAATTCCGGATCGGCCAGAGTGTCGACGTAGTTCTCGAATCCCGCGAACACCTGGGCGGTCGATGTGCCCAGCAGGCCGCCGGTGACCTGAACCTTGAGCACGCTGAGCACGAAGGCGTACACGGCGGGCGCGAAGGTGAAGAGCACGAGGAGCAGCACCGCCGGCGCAACGAGCAGCACGGGCAGCACGCTGCCGTGTCGGCGCCGTCGAGGCGGGGCAACCGCGACAGGCTTCACAGTCTCGGATCTGAGCGTCGTCATTGTCGTACCTCGGGTCGTAACGGAATCGGCGCCGCCATTGTCGTCGGCGCCGCGCGAGAAGGGCGACGTTCCGCCGACCTGCCGCCGGCGGAACGGGGTGCGACGCCGCAATGGCACGGCGTCGCACCCCGTCACCTCACTTGACCTTGTATCCGGTCTTCTTCATGTCGCTCACGGTGTCTGTCTGCACGGTCTTCAGCGCGTCGACGAACGACGTGTGGTTCTGCACGGCCTTGCCGAAGGCATCCGAGTAGCTGTTGAACGTGATGTTGGCGTTCGGTCCCCAGATGTCGAATCCGCGAACGTTCGAGGCCAGCTGCTTCATCAGCGTGTTGTAGTCGGGCTGGTTCTTCATGAACGGCGGAGGCGTCTGCAGGGCGGGCAGCGACTGGTACTTCTGAGCGGCCGGGAACACCTGCACGTTCTTGATGAGCAGGTTGATGCCCTCCTTGGTGTTGTTCATCCAGTTCGCGAACTTCGCCGCCTCTGCCGGATGCTTCGAGTTGGCGGTCACCGCCTCGACCTCACCGCCCCAGGTGCCGATGGTCTGATCGCCGGCCGTCCAGGCCGGAACCGGAGCCGCCACCCAATCGCCCGCCGTGTCGGGGGCGATGGTCGGCAGCTGGTTCGGCGCCCACTGGCCGGAGACCCATCCGAGGATGTTGCCGCTGTTCATGTCGGTGTTCCACTGCGTCGACCAGCTCGGCCCCGGCGCGATCACGCCTTGGTCGAGCAGGTTCTGCCAGTAGGAGGCGACCTTCTGCGTCGCGGCGTCATCGATGTTCACCGACCAGGTGTCGCCGCTGGTCGTCCACCAGTTCGCGCCGGCCTGCTGGGCGAGCCCTGCGAACCACTCGGGGCTCGAGGCGTCGAAGTTCATCAGGTACTGCTTCGGGTTCGCCTTGTGCACGATCGCGGCATCCTTGGCGAACTCGTCCCAGGTCGCCGGCGGGGTCGTGATGCCGTCCTTCGCGAGAAGGTCCTTGCGATAGAAGAACACCAGCGGGCACACGTTCTGCGGCACACCGTACGTCTTGCCCTCGAACTGCACCTGCGACAGCGTCGACTTGCTGAAGTTCGACAGGTTCGTGACGTACTTGTCAATCGGCACGACCACCTTGTTCGAGACCATCATCGGCAGCGCCTGGTATTCGACCTCGGTCAGGTCGGGATTGGTTCCCGCGGAATTGTCGGTGATCAGCTTGTTGTAGAGCGTGTAGCCGGTGCCAGAAGGCTTGATCAGCTTGACCTGGATCTTGGGGTTCTCCTTGTTCCAGGTGTTCACCAACGTCTGCATGCCGTTGTCCCAGTTGGTGAATGTCAGGTGCACGACGCCGCCTGATGAGGCGGAATCCGTACTGTTGTTACCCGAGCTGCAGCCGGTCAGAGCCGCAGCCGCCACGGTGACCGCCGCGACGGCGCCCAGAAGGGACCGCGTTCTACGAGTCATCGTCATCTCCTTTGATAGTTGCCGGTATGGGGCGGAACGTTCAGTTGAGCCAGGTGGCCCGATCCGGAGCCAGCTCATCGAGCCGGCTCCACACGTCGTCGGGAATCGGGAGCGAGGCCAGTTCGAGCAATCCGTCGAGCTGGCCTGGCGTCAGGGCGCCGACGATCGTCGAGTGGATGCTCGGGTTGCGCAGGCTGAATTGCAGGGCGGCGGCAGCGAGCGGAATTCCGCGTTCCTGCAGAAGTGCCCCCATCGCCTGCGCTGCTTCGCGAACCGTCGCGGATGCTCGCTGGTAGCCGTACATGTCGAACGCGAGCGGGAAGACGGAGAGGATTCCTCCCCCCATCGGGGCGGCGTTGAGGACACCGAGTCCCAGGTCGTTCGCGTGCTCGATGAGTCCGGCCGCGGAGCGGTCGACGAGCGTGTACCTGCTGTGCGTGATGAGCGCGTCGAAGAGTCCGGTGTCGACGAAGCGCGTCAGCATGTCGACGGGCGCGCCGGAGATCCCGATGTGATCGACGAGCCCTTCGTCTTTGAAGGCGACGAGCTGCTCGACGGGCCCGCCCTTCGACATCGCGAAGTCGTATGTCGTGTTCTCGGGATCGTGAAGGAACAGAAGCGGAAGGCGGTCCATGCCCAGCCGTTCGAGGCTCTGCTCGAGCGATCGGCGCATCCGCGCTGCGGAGAAGTCGTTGGTGACGGGGTCCCGATCGAGCTTGGTCTGCAGAACGGTGCCCTCAGGAAGCCGACCACCGAGCATCGAGATCACCTTGCCGATGCGCGTCTCGCTGTCGCCGTAGTTGTTGGATGTGTCCAGATAGTTGAGTGGACCCTCGGCGAACCGCATACCGGTGGCGATCGAGTCCGCTTCGGGAGACCGGCCGACGGCCCACCCCGCGGTGCCGAGGCAGAGCCGCGACACGCGCAACCCGGTACGCCCCAACTCGACACGCTCGGCTTCGTGCCGCACATCGGCCAGCTGATCTGTCATCGATCCTCATTCCATGTAAAACGATTAACAGTTTGAGGATGCGGAGAGCGTCTGTCAACCATCTTTTTTCGTATGGCGCGAACTGTAAATCGGATAACATGTCAGCGACCAGGGTCGAGCAAGCAGCGAACCTGCGATCGGAGGAGGACGGATTCGATGAATGAATCGCGTGGAGCCGTCCGCGTCATCGACGTCGCTCGTGCGGCCGGGGTGTCGACTGCCACCGTTTCGAACGTCATCAACAAACCTGATCGCGTCGGCGCACGCACGCGTCGCAAAGTGGAGCGGGCGATCGACGACCTCGGCTTCGTCCCCAATCGTGCCGCACAGCAGTTGCGCATCGGGGTGAGCAGCTCAGTGGGGCTGATCGTTCCCGACGTGTCGTACCCGTTCTTCACCGACCTCGCCAGGGGTGCTGAGGCCGAGGCCGCCGAGCGCGGCCTCTCCGTCTTTCTCGGCAACAGCGACATCAACCACGGCAAAGAGGTCGGCCTGGTGCGGTCATTCCTGCAGCAGCGGGTTCGCGGGCTTCTCGTGGCGCCCATCACCGATCCACGAGCCGTTCTCGACATCGCCGAACACGCCGAGGTTCCGTTCGTTCTCGTCGACACCCCTTCGCTGATCGACGCCAACGTCTCGTCCGTCGCCTCCGACGGTTTCGCAGGAGGGCGCATCGCCGTGCGACACC
Organism: Humibacter ginsenosidimutans; assembly: GCF_007859675.1. Classification (GTDB taxonomy): domain Bacteria; phylum Actinomycetota; class Actinomycetes; order Actinomycetales; family Microbacteriaceae; genus Humibacter; species Humibacter ginsenosidimutans. The sequence goes on along the minus strand of NZ_CP042305.1, from coordinate 3,857,540 downwards.
TTCGGGAACGCGGAAGCACCCGACTCGCGTTCATCGGATGGGACGGCGATCCCGCTCAGGTCCTCGAACGCTGGAACGGCGCCCAGCGCGAAGCTCAGGAGACGCCGGGCATGGCGCTGCGCCGCATCCCTCCCGAGGGACGCGGCCTTCCAGCGGGGGTCAACATCGGCCGTGCGATCCTCGCGATGCCGCCGTCCGAACGACCGGACGGCCTCATCGCCCCCAACGACGCCCTTGCCGTCGGTGTCGTCAATGCGCTCGTCGCTGGTGCCGGAACGGAGGTGTTCCGCGACATCCGCGTCGTCGGATACGACGATCTGGAGATCGCCTCGAACGCGGTGGTTCCGATCACCTCGATCCGTCAGTCGAGCGAGCTGATCGGCCGCTCGGCGATCAGTCTGCTCGAGGAGCTCGTCAGCACGAGCGAGCCCGTGCATCGTCGGATCGTCTACGAGCCGACGCTCGTGGTGCGTTCCACCACCTGAAGCGCGAAGCCGAAGACGAACGAGGCCGGCGGACGTGCGCCCCGCCTGGTCGTCGGACCCGCCCTGCGCTAGAGCTGCCCACCCTGGGTCGCCCATTGGAGGGCGAGGCTCGCGACGCTGACGGTGATCCAGAGCAGCGCGCCGAGCAGCAGGGGTCGGGCGCCGGCACGGCGCAGCGCCGCGATGTCGGTGGAGAGACCGATGGCCGACAGAGCCGTGGCGATGAGGAAGATCGAGACCGAGTTGAGCGCCGGATGGATCGCGGCGGGGATGACACCCGTCGAGTTGATGAGGGCCATCACGACGAAGCCGACGAGGAACCACGGGATCAGCCGCAGCACGCGCCACGGCGACAGGCGGACGGGCGCGGGTCCGTGCGCGGACTCCTCCGCGGTCTCGACCAGCCGGCGTGCCTTGCCGCCGCGGCCGACCAGAGCGGCGAGGACGATGCTGATGGGGATGATCATCAGCGTACGCACGAGCTTGACCACGACCGCGTAATTCGCCGCAGCGGATCCGTAGGTGGAGGCGGCAGCGACGACGGACGACGTGTCGTTCACCGCGGTGCCCGCGAACAGTCCGAACGCGTGCTGCGTCATTCCGAGCGCGTGGCCGACGAGCGGGAAGACGATCACTGCGGTGATGTTGAACAAGAAGATCGTGGACACGGCGTAGGCGACATCCGCACTGACTGCGCCGATCACCGGGGCGACCGCGGCGATCGCGGATGCTCCGCAGATGCCCGTTCCGACCCCGATCAGCGTGCGCACGTCGCCGATCACGCCGAGCATCCTTCCGAACAGCCATGCCGCGGCAAGGCAGATCACGAGGGTTCCCAGCATCACGGGAAGCGACTCGAGACCGACGTGGGCGACCTCCCCGATCGAGAGCTGGGTACCGAGAATGACGACGGAGAGCTGAAGCACGAACTTGCTCGCGAAGGCGATGCCGGGCTTCAGTCTCACTGCCGGTTTGAGCAGGATGCCGATGATCACGCCGAGCACGATGCCCGGCACTGCGCTGCCGACCAGCGGCACGAACCGACCGATGACCGTCGAGATGACAGCGAGCGCGAGCGCGAGCGCGAGACCGGGGATGATGCGCAGGGCGCGAACGCCGCGGGAGGGCTGAGCTGCAGGCGCGGATGACACGTGGACAACTCTGCAGGAATGGAGATGTCCCGGGAATTCGGGGAGACTTGTGGGGTACAAAGCCGATTTGTAGGACGTCAGGAGTGTCGTGTCCGTCTCTTCCGATCTCGATGCGCTGCGCATTCTGCGAACCGTCGTGGAACTCGGGAGCATGGCCAGGGCTGCTCGAATGCTCGGCCGGTCGCAGCAGGCGATATCGGCGCGGATGCGCACCCTCGAGGCGACTGCCGGCATTCGGTTGCTGGTGCGTGGCATTCACGGAACGGTCCCGACGGAGGCCGGTTCGCTGGTTCTGGCCTGGTCTGCCGAGCTGCTGGAGGCCGCCGATCGCATGGAGGCCGGGGTACGGTCTCTCTCGGCGACCACTGCCACCCGACTGCGCCTTGTGGCGAGCCAGACGATCGCTGAGAGTCTTCTGCCCGGATGGCTGACGAGGCTGCGTCGCGTGGAGGAGTCGGCGGGCATGCTGCCGACCATCGTGGACTTCCGCGTGGCCAACAGCGCGGAAGGCACCGCCCTCGTTCGTGACGGGCGGTACGAGTTGGGTTTGATCGAGACACCACGGCTGCCCGCAGACGTCGTCACCCAGCCCCTCGGCGACGACGAGCTGGTGATGGTCGCCGCTCCCCGGCATCCCTGGGTGTTCCGATCCGACCCCGTCACCCTGGCGGAGGCTGCGGAAACGCCGCTCGTGATGCGCGAACCCGGCAGCGGCACCCGCGACGCGTTCGCGGATGTCCTGGCCGCCGCCGACCCACCGTTGAGCGCGCGGGCGGAAGTCGAGTTGGGCAGCACGGCCGCGGTGCGCTCCGCCATCGCCGACGGCGTCGCGCCCGGCGTGCTCAGCCGGCTCGCCGTGCGCGATGACCTCGTGCTCGGCCGCCTGCTCATGGTCGTGCTCGACGCCCCGCCGCTGTTGCGGCCGCTCACCGCGATCCATCGCGCCCATCACAGGCTCAGCGACGGCGCCCGACGACTCATCGAGGTTGCGCGCGACGATCTCAGCCAGACGTCTCCGGCCCAGCGCCGACATCCGAACGACCATCAGAATGTTCGTGACGGATCTTCGCGTCACTGACCTGAACGGTCCCCACACGAACGTGCGACTTCACGACGCCGAAGGTGCGGGAATTCCTCGAGCAGAGCGTGAACTCGCACTTTCGGGAGCAGAGACAGGCACTTCTCCGAGCGGGAAGCCGCACTCTCGGGAGAAGGAAGTCGCACCCTCGGGAAAAGGAAGCGGCACTCTCGGCGGGGACCAGCAGCTCCGCCGACTACGCGAACAGTTGCGCGGTGAGCTCGAGGGAGCGGGCGCGGGCATCCGCCTCTGCCGCGCCGGAGGCGAGCATGAGCTCGTCGGCGCAGGTGGACGCCAGCAGGGATGCGAGGCGGTCGCGCACGACGTCGGGGGTGCCGAACGCCTGCCGGGCGGTGCGCTGGGCGATGAAGTCGAGCTCGAGCCTGCTGAACTCGTAGGCGACGGCATCCTCGACCGTCACGGGCTCCGGCTTGAGGCCCCGCCGCATCTGCAGGAACGAGATCATCGCGGGCAGCGACTGGCGGTGCACCTCGTCGGGGTCGTCGGCGGCGAGCACCGTGACCGCGATCATCGCGTGCGGCGCCTCGAGCGCGGCGCTCGGCTGGAACTTCTCGCGATAGAGCGCGAGCGCCTCTTCCGTGTGCTCACCCGCGAAGTGATGCGCGAACGCGAACGGCAGTCCGAGGGCGGCCGCCACCTGAGCGCTGTATCCGCTGGAACCGAGCAGCCACACCCGCGGCTCGTCGCCGAGCCCGGGCACGGCGCGCAGACCGGCCATCGGGTCGTTCGGGCCGAAGCCGCCGCTGAAGAAGCCGAGCAGGTCGAGAAGCTGCTGGGGAAAGTCTTCGGCGCCGAGAGCATCCGTGCTGCGACGAAGGGCGGACGCCGTCGCCGGGTCGGTGCCAGGCGCGCGGCCGATGCCGAGGTCGATCCGGTCTCCGTAGAGGGCACGCAGGGTGCCGAACTGCTCGGCGACGACGAGCGGCGCGTGGTTCGGCAGCATCACTCCCCCGCTGCCGACACGGATGCGCTCTGTGCGGGCCGCGATGCCCGCGATCAGCACGGCGGGCGCGCTCGAGGCGACAGCGGGCATCCCGTGATGCTCGGCGACCCAGAAGCGATGGAAGCCGAGCGACTCGGCGACCTGGGCGAGGCGGATGCTGCCGGCGACGGCATCCGCGTTGCTCGCGCCGGCCTCGCGGGTGGCGAGGTCGAGCACGTTGAGGGGCACCTTGCGCAGTTCGGTCACCTCACGTTCAACGCTGAGCGGCCGCGTGGATTCCCGCACGGCGCACCTCATGCAGCGTGGCCCCGGATGCCCTGTTCGGCTGTCCCTTCGTGTCGCCTCCGCTCAGGAAAGCGACCTCAAGGGACAGCCGAGCAACAAGACGGTGCTTGAGAGCGGGTCAGGTGAAGTCGGGATCGGGTTCGCTCGCGTATGCGGCCGCAGAGCTGCCGAGCGGCCAGTGCCGGCGTCCGTTGTTGAGCACCCCGCCGCTCTCCTGCAGGTAGCACGCGCCGCACAGCGACTCGTAGACGACGTCGTCACCGTCTTCGATGGCCACCTGGTCCCCGTCGAAGACGAACACCCCGTTGATGGTGCGCGCGTTGAAGATGGCCTTGCGTCCGCAGCGGCAGATGGTCTTCAGCTCTTCGAGGCTGTGCGCCACCTCGAGCAGCCGTCTGCTGCCGGGGAACGCGACCGTCTGGAAGTCGGTGCGGATGCCGTAGGCCAGCACCGGGATGTCCTCCAGAATCGCGATGCGCAGCAGGTCGTCGACCTGGGCCTCGCTGAGAAACTGCGCCTCGTCGACGAGCAGGCAGCTGACATCGCGCTCGTATCGGGAGACGGTGCGCTCGCGCTGCACCTGGAACCGGTGGTAGAGATCCGCGTCGGGCGCGATCGTGAAGTCGACGACCCGCTTCACGCCGAGCCTGGAGAGGATGGCCGCCTCGCCCTTGGTGTCGATCGCCGGCTTGGCAAGCAGCACACGGTGGCCGCGCTCCTCGTAGTTGTATGCGGCCTGCAGCAACGCCGTGCTCTTGCCGCTGTTCATCGCCCCGAACCGGAAGTACAGTTTCGCCACGGTGACATCGTAGAGGGACCGCTGTCGAGAGGGTGCCCTTCGACCTGCTTCGCTCGCTCAGCGAGCAGCGTCGCGCGATGCGCTGCACTCCCCTGCGGCGGAGTCGGGCGAGTGGTCGCGAGACCTACGTGAGGTAGCCGTCCTCCGCGGCTCGCCGCACGAGGTCGGCGCGGGTGCTCGTCGGCCGGCCCGCCCTGCCGTACTTGTCGCGCACCCGACGCAGATAGGTCTTCGCGGTCTCGAACTGCACGTTCATGGCGTGCGCGACCTGGATCGTCGAGCTGCCCTCCACATAGAGCAGAAACGCCATCCTCTCGCCGTCGCTCAGCCGCGGTTTCGTGACCGCACGGGAGGCGGAGGCGAGATGCGTCGCGTCTGAGACCACGGCATCCGTCAGCCCCATGACGGCCTTGGCCATCGCCATCACGTCGCGCACCGGCTGCGCCTTCGAGAGGAAGGCCAGCGCGCCCGCACCGAGACAGCGCTCCCGCTCCTCCGGGGTGTCGAGAGCGGTGAGCACGATCACGGATGCCCCCGCGGCTCGGCAGGTTCGCACCCGAGCCTCGATGGAGACCTTCTCCGACAGGTTGAGGTCCATCAGCACGAGGTCGACGGGGAATGCCGCGGAGTGCACCAGCTCGACCCAGGTGGGCGCGGCGACCACGAGGTTGAAGAGCGGCTCGTGCCCGTGGATCCACTCGGAAAGAGCATCCAGCAGCACCTCATGGTCGTCGAGGATGCCCACGCGCACCGGTGTGCGCATGTCACGCGGGGACAAAGCCGAACCTCATCTTCATGGTGGTGTCATTTCTCGAGATGGCGGCGTCCCCGCTCAGCGAGCGCAGCACGCTCACGAAGGGTCGTGCTGTTCGCCGCACGGATCGCCAGTCTGCCGCAAGTCGCGCCTGCACCTCGAATCGGCTGCGCTCCGAATCGTCGGCGCTCGGCGCGCGCACGACGGCGATGCTCGCGCTCGACGGATCGATCGCACGTATGCGCACGAGCTCGATGAGACACGCGGTGACGGCGGCACGCTCCCGTTCCGGCACGTGCGCGGCCAACCGGTCGAGATCCCTGGCCGCGTGCGGGGGCATCCCGGTCGCCGCCAGCAGGTCGTCGAGCCAGGTGACGCGCAGCTCGCCGACCGCACGTTCGCGCAGCTGCGCCGAAACCCTGGCCGCCGCCTCGATGTCGCTCGGGGTGATCTCCCCGCGCTCGGCGATCGATGCCAGCAGCGGCAGAGTCGCGTGCCGCAGCTCTGCGAGCTGGGCGCGATGCAGGGAGTCGCGCTCGAGCATCCTGAGCTCGGGCTCCAATCCGGCGAGACTGCTGCGCGCCGACAGAAGCCAGTCGCTGCTCGTGCGCACGATGACCGCCCCGCTCGTGACGGTGACGGCCGTCAAAAGCAGCACGGGCATGGCCGCGACGACCGCGTAGACATAGGGCGTGTTCGTGATGTGCAGCGTTCCGCGCTGGCTCGCCGCCATCACGCCCACCACGATGGCGCCAACGACGCCGAGCGCCAGCGCCTCCCGAGGGGGTCGCAGCCAGAGCAGCCCCAGCACGATGAGTCCGACGCCGATCTGCCCCCAGTCGTCTTGCACGAGGCGGTTGTGCCCCCAGATGGCCAGCTCCGACAGCACGGCCGCCAGCACGCTGCCGCCGACGATGCACGCCGCGGCGGCGGCGCTGAGACGTGCGAAGCTCGGATGGGCCGCCACCGAGAGCACGAGGCCGGAGCAGGCGAGCACGCACACGGCGACCACCATCAGCTCGGGATGCACGATCTCGGACCGGTGCATCGTGCTCTGCAGCACGGCGTAGCCGAGGGCGATCGCGCTGACGATCGGTGTGAGCATCCATGCGCCCGCGGCCCCGATGGGATCGACGGCGATCGGCGCCTTGTCGAGCAGCACTCCGGTCATCAGCCGGACACCTCGCCGTCGGACGGGACCACCATGAGGATCGACGTGCCTGCGCCCGGCCGCGAGAACACCGAGACGGATCCACCGACGCGCTCGACACGCTCGATCACCGAGTGCAGCAATCCCATGCGATCGTTGCCCTCCACGGTGAGCGTTCCGACGTCGAACCCTCGCCCGGCGTCGACGACGACGACCGACGTGCTGCCGCCCGAGGCCGACAGCATCACCTCCGCCGACGATTGACCGGAGTGCTTGATGACGTTGACGAGGCACTGCCGCGCTGCCAGTCCGACCGCGCGGCGGGCGTGATGCGGGAGCGCGATGTAGGGACCACGGTCGCCGGTCACCTGCACGAGCAGACCGGCGTCGCGTGCGTGCGTGATCGCTTTGGCGAGGTCGGACGCCGCCCATGTGCTGTCGTCGACGGTGCCGGCAGCGGCCGGCCGATGCGCCGACTCGGTCCAGTGCCGAATGTCCGACTCGAGCCGCTCGCGCAGCCGCGGTGACAGCGGCCCCGGATCTGCCGACGCGATCGCGGCCAGCTCGCTCAGCGTCGTGTCGTGCAGTTCGGTGCGCAGCTCTGCCGCCACCGACCGCCGAACCTCATCGGCGCGCTGCTCGCGGAACGTGCGGAGGATCAGCGTGTGCGCGCCACGATGGGCACCGCGGGCGAAACCGTAGAAGAGCAGCATGCCCATGAACATCACGTAGGCGGCGAGCGAGATCGAGTCGAAACGGAATTGGCGATCCGTCACGATCGCCGCCATGAACACCGCGAGCGCGCCGACCGCGTATGCCGCGGTGGCCCAGAGCACACCCTGCAGGGCGTCGCGCGCCGACCCGCCGACCAGCATGAGCGCGACGATCGGCAGCGCCACGACGAACAGATCCGTGTTCTGGTAGCTCGACGTCTGCTGCAGCAACGCCACGGTGTAGGCGAAAGTGGATGCAGCGCCCACCACGATGTAGACCGCCATCGCCGTCGCACTCCGGGTCACGACGACCGTGACCATGAGGGCGATCATGGGCAGCAGGCATCCAGCGGCCCACCAGCGCACCCCGCCCGCGGCGAAGAAGCCGGGAGCGAGCACCGAAGCCAGTGCCGCGACGAGGCAGAGCAGGGCGCCCACCTGGGTCGACATCGCGACGGCGCGGTCACCCGCGTCGCGCGCCACCTGGGCCGGCACCCCGAAAGACATCGTTCAGGATTATGGCACGGGACGGGGCTCGTTTGTACCCCTGAACTGTCCCCCGATCGTGCCACACATCGGCCGATGGCACTCACGCGACGGTGCGGCGACCCGATTCGCGGAACCACCTGTCGCAGATGTCCGCTTTGCGACACGAATGGCGGTGTATTCGGCCAGGAGTTTCGTGACGGCGGCGCACGGGTCAGAACAGGGTGAGCCGCTCCTCGGCCATCACCGGAGCGGGTGCGCCCAGCTCCGCCGTCGGCGCGAATCTCACGCGGTTTCCGTCGCCGTCCCGCTTGGCGCTCAGCGCAGCCGAGCGCACGCCGCCGGTCACGGGGTCCTCCTCGCCACGGCGAAGACCGTGCGCGGCGATCAACGGCTTCATCCTGGCTGCAAGCCACTTGCGGTACTCCAGAGGCGCGTACGCCTGCTTGCCGTACATCGCCTCATACTTGGGCAGCAGCTCGGGATGCTCTCGCTCCAGCCACAGCATGAACCAGGCCTTGACGCCCTGCCGCAGGTGCAGCGCGGTGTAGAGCACCGACGTGGCGCCGGCCTGCTTCGCGGCCGACAGTGCGGCATCCAGGTGCGCCCTCGTGTCGGTGAGGTACGGCAGGATCGGCATCATGAAGACGGCGCAGTCGAGTCCGCGCTCGCGCACGGCTCGCACCGTCTCGAGCCGCGCCTTCGTGCTCGGAGTGCCCGGCTCGACGGAGTGCTGCAGTTCGTCGTCGTAGACCGCGATGGACATCGCGAGGTCGACGGGAACACGGGTGGCGGCATCCGCGATGAGGTCGAGGTCGCGGCGCAGCAGCGTGCCCTTGGTGAGGATGCTGAACGGCGTTCCCGAGTCGGCGAGCGCCCCGATGATGCCCGGCATGAGCGCGTATCGTCCCTCGGCCCGCTGGTAGGGGTCGGTGTTCGTGCCGAGCGCGACGGGATGCCTGCCCCAGCTCGCCTTCGCCAGCTCCTTGCGCAGCACCTCGGCCACGTTGACCTTGACGACGATCTCGCGGTCGAAGTCGGTGCCCATGTTGAGATCGAGGTAGCGGTGCGTGGGGCGCGCGAAGCAGTACACACATGCATGGCTGCAGCCCCTGTAGGGATTGATGGTCCAGCCGAAGGGCAGCGCTCCCCCGCCTCCTGGCACCTTGTTGAGGGCGGACTTGGCGAGCACCTCGTGAAAGGTCACGCCCGCGAACTCGGGCGTGCGCACGGAGCGCACGAGGTTGTTCAGCTTCGCGAGGCCGGGGAGGGCATCCGTCTGCTCGACCGAGATCTCCTGATCGCTCCACCGCATGGCTCTATTCGAACATTTGTTCGGCTGTTCGGCAAGCGGATGCGCGCGAGTGTCGTATTCGCGCAGCCGTGGTTCAGGCGTCCGCGGCCGCCCGCTGCGAAGCCCGGTAGGCCTCCTCCGCGCGCTGCATGCGATCGAACAGCGCCGCGCGCTCGCCGTCGCCGATGTCCGACAGGTCGAGCTGGAACACGCGCTCCGCGACGGCGAACCATTCCTCGGCGGAGGTGAGGACGCGCGTCGATCGCCCGCTGGCATCGTCGCGGGTCAGCTCGTCGTTGAGGATGAAGTCGGTGCCGAGTGCGTCGCGACGGAACAGTTCGCAGGTCTGGACGAACCCGGACTGGGGCGATGTCGAGAGTTCGGCGTGATACTCGATGAAGTCCTCCCACGCGGCGGGCGCGAGCGTGAAGTCCATGCTGTGGAACGTCGTCTGCACAGGATCGGTGAAGAACCGCCACACGTCGGGCCGGACCTCCGGCAGCGCCTCCAGCCGGAAGCTGAACGGGCCTTGAACGTGCACACCCTCTCGAAGCGGGATCGGCTCGTGGTGCGAGTTGGCCAGACCGACGTCGATCGACCACCGTTCGCCTTCGATGACGACGGTCAGCGCCATGTGCGTGCCGTACTCGTCAGGAGAGGTCTTCGCACGCTCGAGACTGCCGTTGATCTGCCCGCGATGAACCGTGACGTCATACCCGAGCACGGTCAGCAGCGAGGCGAAGGCATTGTTCAAGTTGAAGCAGTAGCCGCCTCTGCCCGCGAGGATGCGGGCGATGGACTCCTCGGGACTGATGCCCTGCGGACGTTCGCGTTGGATGTCGATGTTCTCGAAGGCGATGCGCTCGACGTGCGCTCGGTGCAGCCGGCGCAGAGTGTCGAGCGTCGGCGCAGGCAGCTCATCCGAGGCGTCGATGCCGAGCTTGCTCAGATAGGGCGCAACCCAGGCCGGGCGGCTGGAGGTCTCAGTGGTCATGGCCAGGAAAGACTAGCGCCCGGGGGTCGCCCGCGGGTGCGTGTTCCCGCGGGCGACCGGCGGCTACGCGTCCCCGCGAGCGGCTCGCCGACGACGAGCCAGCATCAGCCCGGTGCCGAGCAGGAGCAGCGGCACGCCGACGGCGATCCACGGCAGCGTGTCCGAGCCCGTCGAGGCGAGCGCGCCGTCCGCTGGGTCGACGGCCGCGGCTCCCCCATCTGAGCCGGTCGCGGCCGCGGTCACCGTGATGCCGGTGCTCGCGATCGCGGCGCCCGACGCGTCGGTGACGACGACCGTGTGGGCACCGACCGAGGTGTCTGCGGGAATCGTGGCCTTCAGCGTCGCCGTGCCGTCGGCATCCGCCGTCACACCGCCAAGGTTCACGGGGTCGGAGTGCAGGACGACCGTCAGCGTCTTGCCCGCATCCAGGCCCTTCGCCTCGACGGTGATCGTTGCGCCCGCCGCAACAGTCGTCGGCGTGGCCGTCACGGTCGGGTTCGTCGACGGCGTTCCCGGCCCCTGCGAGCCGAGTCCGAGGTCGCACTCAATCGTTCCGGCGCGCAGCGAGTGGCCGTCATTGTTGCCGTCGTCGGAGCGGATGACCTGCTTCACCCCGTCGACGCACGTCGAGTTCGGCGCCAGCGCGAAGCCCTCGAGGTTGTAGTCGGGCAGTCCGGTCGGCCGGTTGTAGACCACGTCGACCACGAACGCGCCCTTGTCGTCGAGCTTCATCAGCGTGGTGGAGCCAGCTGACGTGTTGTCGGCGATCGCCCACACGCGCTGCGTGTCGGGGTCCCACTGGGTCTCGGCGATGGCCGGCATGCCGGTGTCGATCGCGGCGATGCGGTGGAAGCTTCCGTCGCCGTTCAGCGCGTACGCGTACAGGTGCCCGTTCTTCTCCAGTGCCAGCAGGTACAGCCCGGTGCCGTGGCCCGGGTAGTCGGCCGGGTCGTAGGCCTTGTGCGTGCTCTGGTCGACGAAGCCGTTCGCCGTCAGGTAGCTGTCGGGCACCCAGGTGATGCCTTCGAACCCCAGGTTCGAGTCGGCACTGCCCGTGGTGTCGATCGCGTCGGCGAGGTCTGCGGTGAGCACCCACTGGTCGGTGGGGTGCAGCACCGTTCCCTGCTCGTTCGGGTCGTAGCGCAGCACGCTGTCCAGCGGCACCTTGCTCGCGGTGTTGTCGCGCTCCGTCGTCGCGTAGAGGTAGCCGTCTGGGCCGACCGTGATGCCCTCGGCATCCGGCTGGCCGCTCCCGCTCGGGAACACGATGTCCTTGCCCGTGCTCCAGCCATTGGCGGTGTCGGGCACCCACAGGTCCCCGTCCTTCACGAGGCGGTAGACGTGGCTCTTGTTCTTCACGGCCCACATGACGTTCGGCGTCGCCGGGTCGATGTCGAGACCCGAGACGTCCTGGCCCGAAAGCGCCGTCACGAACTCGCACTGGTGGTCGGCGACCGTCCAGTCCTGGGAGCCCGGCCAGGCGACGCCTCCGGCGATCGCGGGCCCGCTGCCGCTGGGCGCCTCGGTCTGACAGGGCACCTGTGTTCCGCCGTCGCCGGGGTCGCTCGGCGCGATGATCGTGCCTGCGCACGCCGTCGCGTTGGATGCTCCCCAGCTCGCCGTCGCCGTGTGGCTCCAGGTTCCGCTCGCGTCGGGGCACCGGGACCACGAGCCCGGCTCTGCGTCGTTGACGCCCCAGCTCACCGAGTCCACGAGCGTTGTGCCGTCGGCGAGGTACAGCTTCACGGCGTCGCCGTCGGAGCTCAGCCCCTTGTTCGACAGCAGTACGAGATAGCCGTGAGCGGGGATGACCGTGCCATTCGGGGCATCCAGAGCCGCCGGCGTGCTGCCGCTGTCGGCCTGCTTCCAGTCGGCGACGTCGATCGCCGCGTCCGACGTGTTCACGAGCTCGTAGGCGTCGTGGTACGGGTCGTCGTTGGCGGAGGTGACCTCGTTGATCTTCACCGAGTGATAGGCGGTGCTCTCGCCGCCCGAGCCGCCGTCACCGCCTGACGAGCTCGTCGCGAAGCGGCTGACGCCGGGCGATCCGATGTAGCCGGAGGCGGATTTCCAACTCCCCTCGGCGTCGCCGACGGTCGACAGCGTCCACTCGGCGGCCTTGTTCGCGCCGAGGTCGGCTTCGCTCGACGGCCAGGCGCTGGCCTTGTCGGTGCGCGGACCGTTGCCTGACTGGTCGTCATAGCTCAGTGAGTCGATCAGCGTGCCTGTGCCGTCGTAGATGTTGATCGCGTCGGCGCGCCCGAGGTTCTGCGTGTTGCCGCCGATGACCTTGACCGTGTCCGCGAGGCCCCACTCGGAGCGGAAGTCGGCTGCGGATGCCTCGCTCAGGATGAAGGACTCGCCCGGCGCGACGATGCCCGCGGAGCTGAGATCGACATCGCCTGCGTGCGCGGCACTGTCGGAGAAGGACCACCCCGCCAGGTCGATCGACTCGGTGTCGAGGTTGGTGAACTCGGCGAACTCCGAGCCGTTGTACTCCCACTCGGTGATGCGGATCTGGCCGGTGCTCTCGACGGCCGAGGCGGCCGATGGCACAGCGAGCAGGCCGACGAGAACGAGCGCCGGGCCCGCCGTGAGGGCGAGGAGACCTGAGAACTTTTTCAGCACGGGGAACACCGTGGCCGGACCAGAAGAACGGCGGGCGCACGCCAGGCAACGAGCAGGTGAACGACTGCGCGCCGCCTGCGGTGAGTCACGCGAGTCGAGGAGCACGCCTCGTCGGCGCGCATCGCGAAATCCCGTGTGCTCGCGGCGGAGAGGTTTCGAGACGCGCCGCTTCGCGGCGAGCCTCGGCCCGCCGGACCAGCGTCAGTCGCTGAGGCCGAGCGCCTTCGACGTCTCCGCGATGACCTGGGCGGCCTTCTCCGGCTTGTCGTTGAGCGTGGTGCCCATCGTGGGGATCAGCTCCTTGAGCTTGGGCTCCCACTCTCCCCACTGCTGCGGGAAGCACCGCTCGAGCAGGTCGAGCATGATCGGCACCGCGGTGGATGCCCCCGGCGAGGCGCCGAGCAGGCCCGCGATCGTGCCGTCTGACGCCGCGACCACCTCGGTGCCGAACTGCAGCACACCGCCGCGCTTGGCATCCTTCTTCATGACCTGCACGCGCTGTCCGGCGGTGATGAGTTCCCAGTCGTCGCCCTTGGCCGTTGGCATGAACTCCTGCAGCGCCTTCAGCTTCTTCGCGCGGGAGGCCAACAGCTCGCCGATCAGGTACTTCATGAGATCGAGGTTGTCACGGGCCACCGCGAGCATCGGGCCGATGTTGCCCGCCCGGATCGAGCCGGGCAGATCCCACCAGGAGCCCTTCTTGAGGAACTTCGGGCTGAAGCCTGCGTAGGGGCCGAACAGCAGGGAGGTCTCGCCGTTGACGACGCGGGTGTCGAGGTGCGGCACCGACATCGGCGGCGCCCCGACGGCTGCCTTGCCGTACACCTTGGCCTGGTGCTGGGCGACCAGCTTCGGGTTCGTGGTGCGGAAGAACTTGCCGCTGATCGGGAATCCGCCGAACCCCTTGATCTCGTCGATGCCGGAGGACTGCAGCAGGTGCAGCGCGCCGCCGCCCGCTCCGACGAAGACGAACCGGGCATCCACGGTGTGCGGGGTGTTGCCGACGGTGTGCTTGACCTTGAGCCGCCAGTTGCCCTCTCCCGTGCGACGGATGCTCTTGACCCGGCAGTTCAGCCACAGCTCGGCACCGCGCTCGGTGAGTCCCTCGAACAGCGCGTTCGTGAGTGCGCCGAAGTCGACGTCGGTGCCGAGGTCGGTGTGCGTGGCGGCGATCGGCTCGCGCGTGCGGCCCTTGATGAGCAGCGGCGCCCACTCGCGGATCACCTTGTGGTCTTCGGAGTACTCGATGCCCGAGAACAGGGGCTGGTCCTTGAGCGCCGCGTATCGCTTGCGCAGATACTTCACGTTGTCGCCGCCGCGCACGAACGTCATGTGCGGCGTGGAGTTGATGAACGACGTGGTCAACTCGCCGTTGTCCGCCAGCGAGGACCAGAACTGCCTGCTCAACTGGAACTGCTCGTTGATGCTGATGGCCTTGTCGGGCGTGACGCTGCCGTCTTTCGCCTCTGGCATGTAGTTGAGCTCGCAGAGGGCCGCGTGGCCGGTGCCCGCGTTGTTCCACGGGTTGGAGCTCTCCCGCGCCACCTCGCCGAGGCTCTCGTAGATGCGGATGCTCCAGTCGGGCTGAAGCCGCTGGATCATGGTGCCGAGGGTCGCGCTCATGATGCCCCCGCCGATGAGGACGACGTCTAACGGGGCCCGGGAATCACTCACTCGATCGATTCTAGGCTGCCGAGACTGTGCGTCTGACCGGCGACGTGCGTCGTGCCGCCCTACGAGCGTCGAAGGGGCTATACAGCCGACACCCCCACCGCGATGAGCAGGATGCCTCCCGTCAACATCGCCACCGTGAGCACCGTGAATCCGATCCAGATGAGCGCCTTCGCGGCGTTCGGCTTCTGCGGATCGTGGCCGATCACGGAGAAGAAGAACCCGCCAGGGATGAGCAGCGCGCAGGCCAGCACGGCCGTACCGACCACCTGCCCCCACACGCCTGCTCCGGCCGCGCTCATCGCCAGAAGTACGACGAGGCCGAGAATGACCAGCACGCCGGCGTGGGCGTGTCCCGCCCGGAAGAACGACTTCTGCAGGCCGTTCGCCCCCTGTTTGCCGGTGACGACACGCAGCATGAAGGTGCCGCCGTAGGCGATGCCGATCACGGTCAGCAGCACCACGCCGACGGTGATCGTGATGGACGGCGTGAAGAGCGCCGTGGATGCCGTACTCATTCTTGGTCTCCCGCTCTGCTTGGCCCGCGCCGGTTGCTCGATCCCGACCGTGAAGCGACCCATTGGATAGTTGCACTCTCCATATTGGATAGTTGTACTATCTATGTCAAGCCTTTTCGCGTCGACGAACGTGCGACGGGCTACGGGCGAGGGAGGACACGGATGCGCATCTCGGAACTGGCCGGCTCGAGCGGAGTGCCGGTGGCGACGATCAAGTACTACTTGCGCGAAGGCATCCTGCAGCCGGGCGAATCCCGAGGCGCGACCCAGGCCGACTACGGCGACGCGCACGTGCGGCGGCTGCGACTCATCCGCTCGCTCGTCGACCTCGCGGGGCTGCCGATCGCGCGCATCAAGACCGTGCTCGAGCTGATCGACCACCCGGGCGACGACCTCTTCGAGACGCTCGGCACGGCGATCGCGGCCCTTCCGCCCTACGCGCCCGAGCGAGTGGAGTACCCACGCGCCGAGGCCGCCGTTCGGCGACTCGGGTGGACCTACGACGGCGGGTTCGCCGCGACCGCCCAGCTCGACGCGGCATTGGCTGCGGTCGAGGATGCCGGCATCCCGCTCACCGACGCCCGCCTCGACGCGTACGGCTCGGCCCTGCACCACCTCGCGGAGTTCGACGTGGGCGAGATGCCCGCGCCGAGCTCCGACGGCGCTGCAGCAGCCATCGAGTACGCGGTGCTCGGCACCGCGCTGTACGAGCCGGTGGTCGTCGGGCTGCGACGACTCGCCCACCAGGATGTCGCCGCGCGTCTGCTGCGCGGCTGAGCGCTCCCTCGGCGCTGTTCAGCCCCGATACCGCTCCCCCACCGGGATCTCCACGTCGACGATGTTGCCGGCGGGCGCCAGCGGGCAAGCCCACGCGGGGTCGTAGGCACAGCTCGGGTTGTAGGCGAAGTTGAAGTCCAGCACGATCGTGTCCGGCCGCGACCCGGGCCCGAGGTCCGCGCCTTTGATGGTGTCGAGCAGGTAGCGGCCACCGCCGTAGGTGCCTTCCGGGCGGCCGGCCGAGGCATCCTTCACCGGAACGAAGAGCCCACCGCCGTAGGAACGCAGCCGCCATACGTCGAGCGAACCGACCTCGGGCACGCGCACGAGGCCGATGCGCTCGAACGGCACGATGCCGTCGGTGCCCGTCTCGACGTCGAGCTCGGTGTGCTCCGCCGTCTCGATCGGCAGCTCGAAGCGCCAGGCGGCGTCGTACGGCGGCACGGGCAGGCCGGCGAACAGCGCGCGGTCCGCTGGCAGCAACGGCGTGGACGCGTGCGTCGTGAACAGCACGTCGCGCTCGATCACCCACGCCGCGTGTGCGGCGGCGGGCTCCTCGACGCTCAACTCGCGCACCAGCTCGTACAGCGCGGACACCCGACGACGCCAGTCGGCGACATCGACCGCAGCCTGGATGCCTGTCATGCGACCAGCTTGCAGCACGCACCCGACAGCCGTACGGGGCTGTGCCCGAAATCGGAGTTCCGCGCGACGCGCCGTCGCGACCGCGCATCCAACGGCGTGGCGGCGCTGAACTCCGATTTCCGGCACGCTCGAGGGCGGCACGGCACGGCCAGGCGCCAGGATCCGGACAACGTTCGCCAACATGCCGCCACGACCCCGCATTCGTGCCGGATCGTGTCGGTCGCCCGCTCGAAACTGGCCTGATGAACACGAACGACCACCGCGGAATCGGGCTTGCGCAGGGCACGGCCCTATACATCGCCGCGGTGCTGGGCACGGGCATCCTGCTGCTGCCCGCACTGGCGGCACGCGCAGCCGGACCCGGGTCGATCATCGCGGTGGCTGCGCTCGCGGTGATCTCCGTTCCGCTGGCGGCGACGTTCGCCGCGCTGTCGAAGCGGCATCCGGATGCCGGTGGCGTCGCCACCTTCGCCCGCCGAGCGTTCGGGCCCACCGCGGCTCGCGTCGTCAGCTACTGGTTCTACTTCGGCACACCCATCGGTGCGCCGATCGCCGCCATCATGACCGCGCAGTACGTGGTGGCGATCGTCGGCGGCGGTCGCGGCACCGTGATCGTGATCGCGGCTGCGCTCATCGTGGTGCCGATCGCGGTGACCATGTTCGGCGTGCGGTTCGCCGGATGGGTTCAGCTCGTGCTGAGCGCGGCGTTGATGGCGATCCTCGTGCTGGCGCTGGCCGCCGCGGCCCCGCACGTGCAGCCGCAGAACTTCACGCCGCTTCTGCCGCATGGCGCGGCGGGCGTCGGCGTGGCGATCAGCCTCTACGTGTGGGCGTTCGCGGGATGGGAAGCCGTTGCGGGCATCGCCGGCGAGTTCTCGCGACCGCACCGGGACATCCCGCGAGCCACTGCTCTCGCCCTGCTGATCGTCGCCGTCGCCTACGTCGCCATCCAGACGGTCGTCGTCGGAGTGCTCGGCACGCACGCCGACGGCTCGCAGGCGCCGCTGCTCGATCTCGTCACCATCGGACTCGGACAAGGCTGGGGCATGGTCGTCGCGTGCGTCGCCGTGATCGTGGTGGTCGGCGTGTTCAACGCGTACTTCGCCGCCTTCAGCAAGCTCGGCGCCGCAATGGGGCGCGACGGCGACCTGCCTGCGTGGTTCGGGCACGGCGTCGAACGCGGCGGCATCGCGCGCCGGGGACTGCTGCTCAGCGCGGGCGTGATGGCCGTGTACTTCGCGATCGTCGTGTGGATCCCCGATCTGCAACCGGTCATCCTCGTGCACACGAGCATGGCCGCCTCGATCTACGCGATGGGCGTCGCGAGCGCCCTGGTGCTGCTGCCGCGCTGGAGCCTCGGCTGGTGGATGTCTGCGCTCTCGTGCCTGCTCGTGCTCGGCCTGCTGCTGCTCGCCGGCGCGAACCTCGTCTATCCCGCGATCGCGGCGGCCGTGGCCATCATCGTCGGCGCGGTCGCCAAGGCGAAGACGCGCGCGTCGGTGCGCACACCCGTGGGTTGAGGAGCACGGCGAAACCGCGCAGGAACACCGCAGGTTGACGAGCACGGCGAAGCCGCGCGTCTCGAAACCGCCGCCACGACGCGAGACCCGGGTCTCGAGACGCGCGCGGCTGCGCCGCGAGCTCCTCAACCCTCGGTGGCAACGCTGCGCGCGGTGACGTCGCGCGCTCCCCGATCATCGGTACAGCGGGTCGCTCAGGACGCGACCGGAGCCGTGGCCTTCATGCTGGCCGCAACGAGCTCTGCGATCTGCACCGCGTTGAGCGCCGCGCCCTTGCGCAGGTTGTCGTTGGAGATGAAGAGCGCCAGACCGCGACCGGCGGGAGCACCTTCGTCCGCGCGGATACGACCGACGTAGCTCGGGTCGTTGCCCGCAGCCTCGAGGGGGGTCGGAACATCCGCGAGCACGACGCCGGGCGCATCCCGGAGCAGCTCCGTGGCCCGCTCGGGACTGAGATCGCCTGCGAACTCGGCGTTGATCGACAGCGAGTGACCGGTGAACACCGGAACGCGCACGCAGGTGCCGCTCACCAGCAGGTCGGGCAGCTCGAGGATCTTGCGGCTCTCGTTGCGCAGCTTCTTCTCTTCGTCGGTCTCGTTCATGCCGTCGTCGACGATCGAACCGGCAAGCGGAATGACGTCGAACGCGATGGGTCGCACGTACTTCACGGGTGCGGGCACCTCGACGGCCGAGCCGTCGTGCACGAGGCCGAGCAGGTGTCCGGATGCCACGGCAGCCTCCGCCTGCTCCGCCAGTTCCTGCGCTCCCGCGAGGCCCGACCCGCTGACGGCCTGGTAGGTCGAGACGATGAGCCGGGTGAGACCGGCCTCGGCGTCGAGCACCTTGAGCACGGGCATCGCGGCCATCGTGGTGCAGTTGGGGTTGGCGATGATGCCCTTCTGCGCCTCGGCGATCGCGTGCGGGTTCACCTCGCTGACGACCAGGGGCACTTCGGGGTCCATGCGCCACGCACTCGAGTTGTCGATGACGACGGCGCCCGCCTCGGCGAACACGGGCGCGTACGCCCGGCTGCCCGTGGCGCCCGCGGAGAACAGCGCGATGTCCACACCCGACACGTCGGCGGTCGCAACGTCTTCGACGACGATCTGCTCACCGCGGAACTCGAGCGTCGTGCCAGCGGAACGGCTGGTGGCGAAGAGACGCAGCGTGTCGACCGGAAAGTCCCGTTCCGCCAGAATGCGCCGCATCACCGTGCCGACCTGACCGGTCGCGCCGACGATTCCTACGGTGAATCCGTTGCCCATGGGAGTTCCTTTGCCGCTGTACAGAGGGGATCATCCATTGTCGCAGACAGGGCATGCGCTGTGGTCCAGGGGTGGGCGAAGGCGACGCTGATACGTCGGATGTCTGCGCCCGGCCGCGGTACCATCGCGTATGGCCGTGACCGACGAGGCGATCCTCAAGATCAAAGAGATGATCACCAGCGGACGTCTGTCGCCGGGCGACCGGCTTCCGCCCGAGAAGGAGCTCAGCGAGACGCTCGGACTCTCGCGTTCATCGCTGCGCGAGGCGGTCAAGGCGCTCGAGGTGATCCGGGTGCTCGACGTGCGCCGCGGAGACGGCACCTACGTCACGAGCCTCGAACCCCGTCTGCTTCTGGAGGCCCTGTCGTTCGTCGTCGACCTGCACGACGACCGATCGGTGCTGGAGATCTTCGGGGTGCGGCGCATCCTGGAGCCGTCGGCGACACGGCTGGCGGCCGGCCGCATCAGCGACGAGCAGCTGGATGCCCTTTCCGCGCTCGTCGACCAAGCCGACGCTGCCGCCGACATCGAGGCGCTCGTGCAGCACGACCTCGAGTTCCACCGAGCGATCGTCGCGTCGTGCGGCAACGACTATCTCGCCCAGCTGATCGACTCGATCTCGAGCAACACCGTGCGTGCGCGCATCTGGCGCGGTCTCACCCAGCAGGGCGCGACGGACCGCACCGTCGCTGAGCATCGCGCCATCCTGGGCGCGCTGCGGGAGCACGACGCGGAGCTGGCATCCGCTCACGCACTCACCCACATCGCAGGGATCGAGGACTGGTTGCGCGAGGCGGTGGGCGCCACGGGGTGAGTGCTCGCTCGCTGCCCGGCCGCGGGCATCCACGCGAACGCTCGAGAGGAGAACCATGAAGGTCGCACTGCATTCGACGCTGCGTTCCGGCGCCGTGAACGACTATCTGCGCGAGCACGCCCGCGTGCCCGACGAGTTGCGGGCGCTCTTCGACCGGGCCGGCGTTCAGGACTGGATCATCTGGCGCTCCGGCGACCGACTGTTCCACGTCGTGGAGTGCGACGACTTCGAGGCGGCGATGCGGGTCATCCGCGCCGATGACGCCGACCGGCGGTGGCAGGAGCACATCGGCGTGTACGTCGACGACTTCTTCGGACCCGACGGCGACGCGGGCTACGAGCCGCTCGGCCAGGTGTGGCGGCTCGAAGACCAGCGCACGGCCGATCGCGACCTGCCGATCGCCGACATGGGTCTCGACTGACGCCCGCCGTTCGCCCGCGCCCGCGGACGAACGCGATTCTTGCCGAGAAGTCGCAAAATGCGGTCTCGGCGCGATCCCGATCGCGATTTGTGACGTTTCGGCGGTCGTCACGCGCGTAGCGCGGCGCGGAGGATGCGGACAAGTGCCGTTGAATCCGCGATGTCGTCGTTCGTGACCCGGATGACGCGCCAGCCGGCCTCCTCGAGGAGCGAGATCCGCCGGAGGTCGCGGCGCCACCTCGTTCTGTCGACCCGGTGCTCATCGCCCTCGTACTCGATGGCGATGCGGTGCTCCGGGTAACTGAGATCCGGATGCAACGTGAGTCCTTCGGCGACCGGCACCGGATGTCCGACCACCGGCTCCGGCAGCCCGTGCGCGATGATCGCGAGGCGCAGCATCGACTCCCGCGGAGAGTCGACACCGGCGCGGAGCAGCGGCCCGGCCCAGGCGAGCGCCACCGCGCCTCGCTTCGATCCGTGACGCTCGGCTGCGCCCTCGAGTTCGGCTCGCGTGCACAGCGGGGCGGCGCGATATCCGCCAGGCAACCGCAATCCGGTGAGCAGGTAGTCGCCGCCCGCCACGAGATATTCGCGCGAGACGTGCACGGCGAGTTGGCACCACGTCTGCGCCGGCGAGACCACGCGAAGCTCTTCGACGAACGAGGCAACGGCGTCCGGCATCAGGTGGCCGACCACGCCTTTCGCCCGCACCCTCGTGCCGCGCACTGATGCCACGTGCACCATTGTCGAGGTTCGGAGCCGCTGCGGAAGAGGGATGCCGTGCAGCCGCGCAGCTGTGATGTGCGAGAACAGCTGGCCGTCCCGAAGCCTCGGCGCGTACATGCGCGCGAGATCGAGGATGTCACCGGCATCGAGCCCGACGCTGCGCACCCCGTGGAAGGGCGCGTCGACCAGCGAGGACCTCAGGCGGCTCGCGCTCAGTTCGTGAAAGTCCCATTCGTCCGTGCGGAACGCAGACCTCGAGAGATGCGGCGGCAGCGGGCGAGGGGCTGGCATGCGCCGAGTGTGCCGGAGAACGAGCATCCCGCGCCGCACTTACCCACATCCGCCGAGCGTCGCCCCGACCGCTCGCCGCTTTCACCGCCCGCCGAGAAGCCAGAAAACGCGATCCCCGCCCCCCAAGTGATCGCATTTCCTGACTTCTCGGTGGGGTGACTCGTCGAGGAGTCAGGAAATGCGGTCACTCGGGGGCGGTCGCGTTTTTCGACTTCTCGGTGGGGCGTGGCGCGCGCGGGCGCGCGAGCGCGCGGGC
Source organism: Humibacter ginsenosidimutans (assembly GCF_007859675.1). Taxonomy (GTDB): domain Bacteria; phylum Actinomycetota; class Actinomycetes; order Actinomycetales; family Microbacteriaceae; genus Humibacter; species Humibacter ginsenosidimutans. The sequence continues at coordinate 3,835,856 of NZ_CP042305.1, read as the reverse complement.
GCGGGCGCTCGGGCGGCGCGAGCGCTACGCGGGGATGAGGGCGCGCTCGGCGAGCGCGCTCCACAGCGACTCGGGGATGTCCGCGGCGAGCCGGGCGAGGTTCTCGCGCACGGCATCCGGGTTGGCCGTTCCCACCACGATCGACGCCACGATCGGGTCGCGCAGCGGGTACTGCAGCGCAGCGGCGGGAAGCTCCACGCCGAACTCGGCGCACACCCGCGCGAGCTCGCGCGCACGCTCGATCGTGGCGGCAGGCGCCGCCTCGTAGTTGTACGTCGCGTCCGATGCCGGAGTCGACGTCGCGAGCAGGCCCGAGTTGTAGACGGCTGCGGCCACGATCCGCGTGCCGTGCTCCCTGCAGGCGGGAACGAGGTCGTCGAGCGCAGGCTGCTCCAGAAGCGTGTATCGCCCCGCGATCATGACGAGGTCGAGGTCGCTCTCGCGCACGGCACGGGTCGCCACCGACGCATCGTTCACGCCGATGCCGATCTGCCGCACGAGCCCCTCCTCGCGCAGCTTCACCAGCGCGGGCAGGCCCTCGCCGAGCCCGCGCTCGACGTCGTACACGTCGGGATCGTGCAGATAGAGGATGTCCACACTGTCGAGCCCCAGCCGCCGAAGCGACTCCTCGAGGCTGCGACGGATGCCCGTCTCACTCGGGTCGAACCTGCGCACGAGCTCGTCGGGAACGTCGAACTGGTGGGCGAGGTCTCGTCCGCCCGCGAAGTCGGGATTGGGTTCGAGCAGCCGCCCGACCTTCGTCGAGATGACGAACTCGTCACGCGGCTTCTGCCGCAGGAACGCGCCGAGCCTGCGTTCACTGAGCCCGAGTCCGTAGTGCGGCGCAGTGTCGTAGTAGCGGATGCCGCCCTGCCACGCGGCATCCAGCGCGGCGGCCGCCCGTTCGTCGCTGACCGCCCGATACAGGTTGCCGATGGATGCCGCACCGAACCCGAGCGGGCAGGTCACGGTCTCGAGGCTCACGCGAGGGCATCCGTGCGCTCGGGCTTCCACTCGAACTCGTCGAGCGACGCTGCGATCATCTCCGTGCCCGCCCCCGGCGCGGTCGGCGTCACGTAGCGTCCGTTCTCGACGACGGCGGGAGTGACGAAGTGCTCGTGCAGGTGGTCGACGAACTCGATCGTGCGGCCGTCCATGCTGCCGCTCACGGCCACGAAGTCGAACATGGAGAGGTGCTGCACCGCCTCGCACAGGCCGACGCCGCCGGCGTGCGGGCACACCGGAACGCCGAACTTGGCGGCCAGCAGCAGGTTGGCGATGTTCTCATTGACGCCGCCGACGCGCGCAGCGTCGATCTGCATCACCTGCAGAGCGTCGGCCTGCAGCATCTGCTTGAACACGATGCGATTCTGCACGTGCTCGCCCGTCGCGACGCGAATCGGTGCGACGCCGCGGGCGATCGCGGCGTGACCCAGAATGTCGTCGGGGCTCGTCGGCTCCTCGATCCAGGCCGGGTCGAACTCCGCGAGCGCGCCCACCCAGTCGATCGCCTCCTGCATGCCCCAGCGCTGGTTGGCGTCCATCGCGATCGGGAACCCGGCGCCGAGCACCTCGCGCGCGATGCGGAAGCGGCGGATGTCGTCGGCCAGGTCGGCGCCGACCTTCAGCTTCACCTGCTCGAACCCTGCGGCGACGGCCTCGCGGCACAGACGGGAGAGCTTCTCGTCGCTGTAGCCGAGCCATCCGGGTGTCGTCGTGTAGGCCGGGTAGCCGATCTCGAGCACCTCGGCGATACGTGCCTCGCGGCCCGGCTCGGCGGCGCGCAGAATCTCGAGCGCCTCCTCGGGCGTGAGCGCATCGGTGAGGTATCGGAAGTCGACGAGCGACACGAGCTCCTCGGGGCTCAGCCTCGACAGGTGCAGCCAGAGCGGCTCGCCCGCTCGCTTGGCGCGCAGGTCCCAGAGCGCGTTCACCACGGCACCGATCGCCATGTGCATGACGCCCTTCTCCGGGCCGAGCCAGCGCAGCTGCGAGTCGTGCATGAAGAGGCGGGATGCCTCGCCCATGTCCGCCAGCAGCTCCTCGACGTTCCGGCCGAGAAGGTGGCCGCGCAGGGCGTCGAGCGCCGCCACCTCGACATCGTTGCCGCGGCCGATCGTGAAGACGAAGGCGTCGCCGGTGAGTCCGTCTCCGGCATCCGTGCCGATGCTCACGTAGGCCGCGGAGTAGTCGGGGTCGGGATTCATCGCATCCGACCCGTCGAGTGAGAGCGAGGTGGGGAAGCGCACATCCCTGGTGTCGACGGCGACGATCGTGCTCATGGCATCCTTCGGATCAAACGGTGCTGGTGTGCAACCATTATGCCTAAACATCGGATGTTTGGCACATCAACGCTCGATCGTTGTGCCAGAATCGACACGCATCCCGCCGACACATCGGACGAACACGAGATTGGACCACTATGACCGACTTCACAGGACTCGTCGCGATCGTCACGGGCGGCGCCTCGGGCATCGGTGCAGCCATCACCCGTCGGCTGCGGGCGGACGGTGCTCGTGTCGCGGTCTTCGACCTCGCGCCCGACGCGGCAGAAGCCGACCTCGCCGTGCACGTCGACGTGCGCGATGACGCGACAGTCGTCGCCGGCGTGCAGCGCGTCATCGACGAGTTCGGACGCATCGACATCGTCGTGAACAACGCCGGCATCGGGGCGCAGGGCGACGTCGCCGGGAACTCCGACGACGAGTGGCTGCGCGTGCTCGACGTGAACGTGGTGGGCATGGCGCGTGTCTCGCGGGCCGCGCTGCCCTCGCTGCGCCAGTCGCCGAGTGCTGCCATCGTGAACACGGCATCCATCGCGGCCACGGCCGGCCTGCCGCAGCGCGCGCTCTACTCGGCGTCGAAGGGCGCCGTGCTGTCGCTCACCCGCGCGATGGCCGCCGATCATCTTGCCGAGGGCATCCGGGTCAACGCCGTCAGCCCCGGCACCGCCGACACCCCGTGGGTGGGGCGCCTGCTCGACTCCGCGCCCGACCCGGCCGCCGAGCGCGCCGCACTCGAGGCACGCCAGCCGCACGGCCGCCTCGTCTCGGCAGACGAGATCGCGGATGCCGTCGCCTACCTCGCCAGCCCGGCCGCCGGTTCCACGACCGGCACGGCCATCGAGGTCGACGGAGGCATGTCGGGCCTGAGGTTGCGGCCCCGCGACTGACGCTCGCGGAGCGGGGACACGGCCCCGCGGACGGCGGCGTCGAAGCAGCTCCTGCGTGCCGAAGGCCGTCGACGATGGTGTTCACCGCCCACGGAAGGGGACTGGCGCGGGCCACCATGCACGGCGTAAACGTTCGGTCATGAGGATTGCGGTCATCGGTGCGGGGATCGCAGGGCTCGCCGCCGCCCTGCTGCTCGACTCCGCTCACGAGGTCACCGTCTTCGAGCGCAGCGAGCGGCTCGGCGGGCACGCGCGCACCGAGCAGATCACGCACGGCGGACGTCGTGCACACGTCAACCCCGCGTTCGGATACGTCGCTCCCGCCATGTATCCGCGATTCATCCGGCTGCTCGACCTGCTCGGCGTTGCCCGGATGCCCGCCCCCGCGTCCGTCACGCTCGGCTCCGGGACGTCGGCTCGCGCGGCGTTCGTCACCCCCACGCTGAGCCCGCTCCGCGCGACGCCCGTGCTCGCGCCCGGCAGCCTCGGCCGTCTGCTGGCCGTGCGACGGGTGCTGCGCGCAGCGCGAGCACTCGACGACCTCGACGACTGGCGCACGACGCTCGAAGATCTCGTCGAACCGCAGCCGGTGCCTCGCTCCGTCAAAGACGAGGTGCTCTATCCGTGGGCCGCAGCGCTGAGCGGCGTGCGCATCGCCGAGGCGAAGGGCTTCTCGGCGCGCGCGGCGCTCACCTATCCGGTGCACGTTCAGCCGGAGGGTGCTCTGCGTCCGTTCCGCCTTCAGGAGCTCGAGGGCGGGGTCGAGTCCTACGTCGCTCCACTCGTCGAGTCGCTCCACTCGACGACGATCAGGACGAACGTCGAACTGCTGTCGCTGGAACGCGCCGACGGGGAGTGGCGGCTGGTCGAGACATCCGGTGATCGACACGGGTTCGACGCGGTCGTGCTGGCGACACCCGCATTCGAAGCACTCGCGCTCGTCAAGACGCTCGCCGGCACGGCCCATCTTCGCGCCGTGCTCGACAAGTTTCCCTACGGCAGCACGCGCGTCATCGTGCACTCCGACACGTCGTGGATGCCTCGCCGTCGCACCGACTGGTCGGTGTACAACGCCCGCCACGATGGAGGAGAGTGCGAGGCGACCATCTGGTGCCGGCACAGCGGCGAGTTCGACTACTTCAAGAGCTGGGCCAGCTTCACGGATGCTCGTCCGTCGCTCGTGCACGCCGAATTCGAGTTCCATCACCCTCGGCTGACGCCGGGCTACTACCGCGCGCAGGCCGCGCTCCCCGCGCTGCAGGGCGACCAGGGTCTGTGGTTCGCGGGTTCCTACATCGAAGACGTCGATTCGCACGAGAGCGGAATCGGTTCGGCCATCCGCATCGCCGAACGCCTGAACCCGAGCTCCGCGATGCTCGCAGCCGTGCGGTGAAGGCCGAGACGACGCGCGACCGCCAGACGTCAATATGGTGGAAGCGCATGCCGCCGAGCACGGGCGCGATCACTGACAGAGGGCCGATGGACGAACGCACGAACGAACGGGTCGAGGCGATCGCCCGTCTGTATCCGCACGTCGTCACCGAGGTCGACGACGGCGCAGGCGGCGTGCGCCGCGCGATCGACTTCGACCTGCTGCGGCACGAGCTCTCGGATGTCGCGGTCGACGGCCCGCGCGAACGGTACCGGCTCGAGTGGCCGGGCAAGCGCGCCGCAGCCTCGAGCGCGAAGACGGAGCCGACCACGCGGCTGCGCGAGGCGGCGCAAGGAGCGGAGAGCGGGCCATCCACCGACAACGCGATCATCGCCGGCGACAACCTCGAGGCGCTGAAGCTGCTGCGGCACACGCACGCGGGCGCCGTGAAGCTCATCTACATCGATCCGCCCTACAACACGCGCAACGACTTCGTCTATCACGACGACTTCAGCATCGGTGTGCGGGCATTCCGCGAACACGCCGCGGACGACGAGACGGATGCCGGCGGCCGGCTGCACTCCGACTGGCTGAGCATGATGTACCCGCGGCTGCTGCTCGCGCGCGACCTGCTCACCGACGACGGTGTCGGGTTCGTGAGCATCGACGGCAATGAGCTGGCCCAGCTCAAACTGCTGCTGGCCGAGGTGTTCGGAGCGCGCAACGTGTTCGCCACGCTCGTGTGGGTGAGCAACCTCAAGGGCAGGCAGATCTCCGACGGCGGACCGGCGGGCACCCACGAGTACATCGTGTGCTTCGCGCGCGACGCGGATGCCGTCGCCCGCTTCCGCGGCTCGGCGAGCGCGTTCCACGAGCTCATGCCCGCCGTCTACCGCAGTCCCGGCTATGCGGTGAAGCACGACGATCGCGGACCGTACGTGACCAAGAACGAGCTCTACAACACCAACTCCCGGTTCAACGAGCGCACGGCGCCGACGATGGTGTTCCGCATCCATTACCACCCGGGCACCGGCGAGGTGCGCGTCACCGACATCGACGACGACACCGCCTTCGATGGATTCGTCACGGCGATGCCGCACACCAACCACCGCGACGACGTGCGCTGGCACGCGTGGCGGTGGAGCCGGGGACGCATCCTGGCGGAGCACCACGATCTGGAGTTCGACACCGCAGGCGACACCCTGCGCATCCGCACCAAGGTGCGCGACATCGACGGCATGACCATGAAAGACGTCATCATGGGGCCCAGCACTCTCACTGGGCAACGCGACCTCGACGAACTCGGCATGCACCGGCTCTTCGACAACCCCAAGCCGGTCTCGCTGCTGCGCACGCTCATCGCGGTGACCACGTCGGGCGACGACCTCGTGCTCGACTTCTTCGCGGGCTCCGGCACGACGGGACAAGCCGTGATGGAGCAGAACGCGGCCGACGGCGGTCGACGCCGTTTCCTGCTCGTTCAGCTCGACGCGCCCGTTCCTCCGCACTCGGCCGCCGCGAGCGCGGGCTTCGCGACCCTCGTCGACGTGACCGTGGAGAGGATGCGCCGTGCCGGCGAGCGCATCCGCGCGCGTTCGACTCCGGGCGAGGCCTGCCCGGTCGACACCGGCTTCCGGCTGCTGCACCTCGCCCCCGCTGGTTGAGGAGCACGCCGAAGGAGCGCGTCTCGAAACCACGCCTGCGTTGCTGCACGGTGTGCGGGTTTCGAGACGCGCCGCTGCGCGGTGCTCCTCAACCCACGGCAGGGCGCCAAGCGGCACCCCAGCGGGCATCCACCGCCCACCCGGTCTGCTGCACTACCCTCGCAGGATGCGCAGACACCCGACGGCTCGCGTTCGCGCCGCCGTCGGTGCGCTCGTGCTTCTCAGCCTCACGTTGCTCGCCGGATGCTCGGCGTCGGACTCGAGCCGACCCGCGGCATCCACCCCCGCGAGTTCCGCCCCGCAGACGACGGCGCCCCCGCTGCCGACGCCCACCTCGACGCTGCGCACCGGCACGGCGTCGGATCCGCTGCGGTACGTCGCCCTCGGCGACTCGTATTCCGCCGGAATGGGCGGCGGAGACGAGCACGGCGCCTGCGTGCGCAGCCCCAACGCCTACCCGAAGCTGCTCGCGCAGTCGAACACGATCACGCTCGCGCGTTTCGCGGCCTGCTCGGGTGCCACGACCGACGACGTGCTCGCCGACCAGCTCGACGCGCTCGACCCGCAGGTCGACCTCGTCACCATCACGATCGGCGGCAACGACCTGAGCGTGAGCGCGCTGCCCTCGGCCTGCGCGCGCGGCGAGACCCCGACCTGCCGCGCGGCGGTCACCACCTCGGTGAACCTGTTGAACTCGCTGCCGCACAAGCTCGCGAAGACGTACAAGGCCATCGCGCAGGCGGCGCCGCACGCGCGCATCCTCGTGGCCGACTATCCGCTGTTCTACGACCTGCCGACCATCACCGACAAGACGATCGGATCCGACCAGGTGTCGGCGGCCGTCGCCGTGGACACCGCCGTCGCGTCGCTCGACGCGACCATCGAGACGGCGGTGCAGAAGCAGCGCGAGGCGGGCACGGACATCCAGTTCGTCGACGTCTCGTTCGGCGGGCACGGCGTGAGCAGCAAGCATCCGTGGTTCGTGCTCAAAGGCCTCGAGGCGTTCCATCCCACCGAGGCCGGTTACCAGCGCTACGCGAAGACGATCGCCGCGTTCATGCACTGAGTCGGCGCGTACGCGACGCCGTCACTCGACGCGCAGCCCCAGTTCGGCGGCGAGCGCCGGAGCCAGCCCGAGCAACTGGTCGAACGACACCACGGCACCCCGCAGCGACGCCACGCCACGCACCTGGTCGAGGTCGCATCCGCGCAGGTCGACGTCGACGAGACGGGCGTGGGATGCCTCGAGCACCCCGATGCGGCATCCCTCGAACCCGACGCGCGTGGCCTTCACGTCACCGAGATCGAGCTCGTCGATGGTGCAGTCCTCGAAGACCACGTCGACGAGCTCCGACGCCCGCAGGTTGACGAAGCCCAGCTTGCAGCCGTGCAGCCGCACGGAGTGCCACGCGCTCTCGTAGAGCTCGACCGCACCGATGCGCGAGGAGCGCAGCTCGACGTCGCGCCAGTCCCCGCCCTGCGCCGCGAGCACGGATGCCGTCACGCCGTCGAAGCGCGTCTCGCGCAGGTGCGAGTCGATCATGCGCACGTAGGAGAGATCCAGCCCGGTCAGCGTGCACTCCGAGAGACCGAGGCCGGGGAGATCGGCGCCCTGCAGCGCGTGCGGCTCGTCTGCGGAGACGAACGCGAGCGCCTCGAAGTCGCCGTGTGCGCGCAGCGTCGTCGGGACGGCATCCGTGAGGTCGTCGAGCAGAAGCCGGTCGAGACGTGGTGCGTTCACGGGTTTGGGGCGGGGCATGGCGCGACGGTAGCACGCACGGCAGACGCCCCTCCCGTTCACCCTCCGTTCACTTATGTTGCATACCGCAACACAACGGCGTATCCTAGAGGTCATCGAGGGGGCGATCGGAATGGTCGACACAGCCGATGCCGCACGGCACGCCGAGCGCGACACCGCGGTCGCGCGCATCCTGCACGAGCTCATCGTGGTGGCGCGGCGCGGCGTGATCAGCGCCCGCGTCATCGAGGCTCACTCCGACGGACCCGACCTCACCGAGGCCGAGCAGTCGATCCTCGCCTACCTTGCCGAGCGGCCCGGCATCCGGTCCACCGATGTCGCCAGCGCCTTCGCGCTCAACCGGTCGACGGTCTCCCGCCAGCTCGACCGGCTCATCGACCTCGGCCTCGTACAGGTCGTGGATGCCGCCGGTCGCGGCCGCCCGCTCGAGCTCACGCTCCTGGGCCACTCCCTCTACGAGCACACCATCGCGCGGCTGCGTGCGGAGACCGCCCAGCGGATGTCCGGCTGGAGCGACGCGCAGGTCGCCGAGTTCGCGGCATCCCTGCTCCGTTTCAACTCCCCCGAACCACCGGGGGACGCCGTGACACCGGCCCCGCCGACACCTGTCGTGGCGAGCGACCACGCGTTGCCCGCCTCATCTCCCACTTCCAACGAAAGGCACACACATGACTGAGCAGAACGGCCGGGTCGCCGGCAAGGTTGCGATCGTTTCCGGCGGATCCCGCGGGATGGGCGCGAGCCACGTGCGCACTCTCGTCGCCGAGGGCGCGAAGGCGGTCATCGCCGACGTGCTCGACGACAACGGCAAGGCGCTGGCCGCCGAACTGGGCGAGAACGCGATCTTCGTGCACCTCGACGTGACCGACCCCGAACAGTGGACGGCCGCCGTGCAGGCAGCGGTCGAGGCGTTCGGCACCGTGGACATCCTGGTCAACAACGCCGGCATCGCCAACGGCGCTCCGCTCGAGTCGTTCCCGACGGATGCCTGGCAGAAGATCCTCGACATCAACCTCTCCGGCGTGTTCTACGGCATGCGAGCCGTCGTCCCCGTGATGAAGCAGCACTCCAGCGGCTCGATCGTCAACGTGTCGTCGGTCGAGGGCCTGCGCGGGTCGGTCGGCCTGCACGGCTACGTCGCGTCGAAGTTCGGCGTACGTGGCATCACGAAGTCGGCGGCGCTCGAGCTGGGGCCAGCAGGCATCCGGGTCAACTCGATCCACCCCGGTCTCATCGAGACGCCGATGACCACCAACATCTCCGCGGAGAGCCTGCAGATCGCCCTCGGCCGCGCCGCGCAGCCCGCCGAGGTGTCGAAGCTCGTGCTGTTCCTGGCCTCCGACGAGTCCAGCTACTCCACCGGCGCCGAGTTCGTGATCGACGGCGGCCTGGTCGCCGGCGTCCCCCACAACTAGCGTCTCGCCCGCGCTCGCCGTCCGACCGCACCGACCGCACCGACCACACCGACCGGCAGCATCCGCACCGACCGGCAGCATCCGCACCCGCCCGTCGCCCACCCGGCCGACCTCCCACCGCGCCACCACGGCGTCACGAATACCGGAGGGAGAGCGCTCACGGACCAAGAACCGGCGAAAAGCTCCGGTCCTCGGCGCCTCCTCCGGTCTTCACACCGGGTCGAAAGGGACAACAGGTCGGCCGGCCGCGGACAACGGCTGACACAGCAGACAGCAGACAGCAACAGGAAGGAAGAACAATGGCACACGAATTCGACGGCAAGGTCGCGCTCGTCACGGGCGGGGCATCCGGAATCGGCAAGGCGGTCGCGCTGCAGCTCGCGGCACAGGGTGCGGCGGTCGGCGTCGCCGACCTGCGCGAGGATGCCGCCCAGCAGGTGGTCGACGAGATCACGTCGGCGGGCGGTCGTGCGATCGCGATCGGCGCAGACGTCGGCGACCCCGACCAGGTGAAGGCCGCGGTGGATGCCACGGTGCAGGCCTTCGGATCGCTCACCCACGCGCTCAACAACGCCGGCATCGGCGGACCGTCGGGCCCCATTCAAGACGTCGACATCGACGGCTACCTCAAGCTCATCGACGTGAACCTGCACTCGGTGTTCTACGGCATGAAGTACGAGATCCCGGAACTCCTGAAGGCCGGCGGCGGCGCGATCGTCAACACCTCGAGCATCCTCGGTCTGGTCGGAACACCGCTCGCCGTGCCGTACGTCACTGCGAAGCACGGAGTGGCGGGCATGACCAAGGCGACGGCACTGCAGGTGGCGAGCCAGGGCATCCGCATCAACTCGGTGCACCCGGGCTACATCGACACCCCGCTCCTGCAGGGCATGCCGCAGGAGGCATACGACGCCCTCGTCGGCCTGCACCCGATCGGACGACTCGGCACCGCGGACGAGGTGGCGGAGCTTGTCGTGTTCCTGCTGAGCGACCGCGCGTCGTTCATCACCGGCTCGCAGCACGTGGTCGACGGCGCGTACACCGCGCAATAGGCCGTCGCCCGCGCTCGCGAGGCCGACGAGACGTCGAAAATTGCGATCACGACCACCGTCTGACCGCGTTTCTTGACGTCTCGTCGGCCTCGCGGAGCGCGGCGCGCTGCGGTCAGCGAGGAGCGATGAGGGCTGCCGCTGCGTTCCAGAGTTGCGCGGCCGCGTCGGGGTCGGTCATGGTGCGGAACGGCGCGCGTCGACGTGGCGGTCCCGCCGCACCGAACCAACGCGACGGCGCATACAGGTCCGGCATCGCCGCGACCGGTGACGCCCTGTCTGCCGGCGCTCCGTCCGCCGTGGCCCCGTCCGCCGACACCACGCCCGCCTCCGCGGCCGTCGTCTCTCCAGAGGGCGCCGCGGCGACGGGTCTCTCGGCGGTCAGCGCAGCGACAGCGGTCAGCGCAGCCTGCTCGGGCGGGTTGCCGAGGTGCCGCGTCGCCGCATCGACAACACCGCGGGGCAGCATCGCACGGATCGGCGGTGCGATCGCGGTCGCCGGCGCGATTCCCGGATGGCAGAGGTTCACCGTGACGCCCCGGCCGTCGTGGGCGTCCCTCGCGCCGCGGCGCTGCAGCTCCACGCCGAACAATCCGAGGGCGATCTTCGAGGTGCGGTACGCCCGCAACGCGCTGTATCTGCGCTCGCTCTGCAGGTCGTCGAAGCGAATCCGGCCTTGCACGGCGGCGAGGCTGACCTGCGCGACGATCCGCGTGCCGCTGGCGATCAACAGCGGAAGCAGGTCCGCGACCAGTGCGAAGTGCCCCAGGAAGTTCGTCTGCAGGTGCATTTCGAAACCGTCCCCGGTGACATGGCGTGTGCGATCTCCGAACAGCACGACCCCGGCATTGAGCACGAGGCCGTGGATCGGGGCGCCGTCGGCGACGAGCGCCTCGGCAAGTGCGTGCGTCGAGGTCAGGCTCGCGAGGTCGAGGTCGCGAAGGGTGATGCGGGCATCCGGAATCTCCTCGAGGATGCCCGCCCGCACCCGCTCGCCCTTCTCACGATTCCGCACTGGCATCACGACCTGCCCGCCGGCACTCGCGACGAGCCGGGCGATCTGCACCCCGATGCCGTCGCTCGCGCCCGTGATGAGCACGGTGCGGCCCTCGTATCGTGTACGGGCGCACGCGATCAGCTCGGTCTCCGTCGCGGCCGGACCGGCAGCCACGATCGGCGGACCCGTTACCGGCCGGTGCCGGCGTAGACCACGGCCTGCGTCTCGGCGTCGAGTCCGAACGCCTTGTGCACGACCCGCGCCGCCTCGGCGACGGTATCGGCCCGCGTGACGACCGAGATGCGGATCTCGCTCGTGGAGATCATCTCGATGTTGATGCCCGCGGTGAACAGCGCGTCGAACAGCGCGGCGGAGACGCCGGCGTTCGACCGCATGCCCGCACCGACGAGCGCGAGCTTGCCGATCTGGTCGTCGTACTGCAGCGACTGGAATCCCACGTCGGACTGCTCGGCGCGCAGCGCCTGCAGCACGCGCTGCCCGTCACCCTTGGGCAGCGTGAACGAGATGTCGGTGAGGCTGGTGGCCGCGGCCGACACGTTCTGCACGATCATGTCGATGTTGGCGTTGGTCTTCGCCACGATCTTGAAGATCTGCGCGGCCTTGCCCGGAACATCCGGAACTCCGACGACCGTGATCTTGGCCTCGCTCAAGTCGGTGGCCACACCGGCGATGATCGGCTCTTCCACTGTCTTGCCTCTTTCTTGAAGTCTTCCCTGCAGCGCCGCGAGCTTCTCGGCGTAATCATCCGTGGTCTCGTTGAGCACGTAGGTGCCCTCGCCGTTGTTGAACGACGACCGAACGTGCAGCGTCACGCCGTGCCGGCGCGCATACTCGACCGCGCGGATGTGCAGCACCTTGGCACCCGAGGCCGCCAGCTCGAGCATCTCTTCGCTCGTGATGTAGTCGATCTTCTTGGCCATCGGCACGACGCGAGGGTCGGAGGTGAACACGCCGTCGACATCCGTGTAGATCTCGCAGACGGATGCCTCGAGCGCGGCCGCCAGCGCGACCGCCGTCGTGTCGGACCCTCCTCGACCCAGCGTGGTGATGTCGCGCGACTCGCGGCTGAACCCCTGGAAGCCGGCCACGATCACGATCGCACCCTCGTCGACGGCCTCGCGGATGCGGCCGGGAGTGACGTCGACGATGCGCGCGGCGCCGTGGCGGGCATCCGTGATCATGCCGGCCTGGCTGCCGGTGAACGAGCGCGCGTCGTAGCCCATCGACTTGATCGCCATGGCGAGCAGCGCCATCGAGATGCGCTCGCCCGCGGTGAGCAGCATGTCCAGCTCCCGCGGCTCCGGAATCGGTGTGACCTGATGGGCGAGGTCGATGAGCTCGTCGGTGGTGTCGCCCATCGCGCTGACGGCCACGACCACCTCGTTGCCGGCCTTGCGCGTCTCGACGATGCGCTTCGCCACGCGCTTGATGCTCTCGGGGTCGGCGACGGATGAACCGCCGTACTTCTGCACGATCAATGCCACGTGGAGACTCCTGAAGGGTGGGATGCCGGCGACTGCAGCGGATGCCCGCGCGTCGCGCTCGGTATCCCAATCCTACCGAGCACCACATGCTCGTCTGCGCGTGTGACGAGGGCAGCGCGTGCCAGACCGTGCCGAAAAGCGGCACTTCTGCGCGACACGCCGCGCGTGTGCGGGCGAGCACGGCATGTCGCCTCAAAACTCCGATTTTCGGCACGCCCGCACCGCCGGCTGCGACGAGGGCCACGCCCTCGAGCTCCGACGCCACCCGCTACGACGGTGCCGACGAGGCCGCCTGCGCGACGGCATCCGCATCGGTCTCCGGGGCATCCGCCCGCCATGCCCGCAGGCTCGGGATGGCGACACTGATGATGCCGGCCCCGATGACGCACGCGATGCCGCCGAGCCACGCGCTCACGGAGCCGGAGGCGACCGACGCCACGGCGCCTGCGCGCACGTCGCCCAGGCTCGGGCCTCCGGCACCCACCAGGAAGTCGAGGGAGTTCATGCGGCCGCGCAGGGCATCCGGTGTCGAGCGCTGCAGCATGGTGCCGCGGCTCACGACGGTTCCGGTGTCGGCAGCGCCCGCGATCACGAGGCCGACCAGCGCGAGCGGCAGCCATGCGCTCAGCCCGAACACCGCGACGCCAGCGCCCCAGATCGCGCAGCAGATCACCATGACCACGCCCTGGCGCGGCTGCTTCGTGATGCGCCCGGAGAACACGCCGGCGAGGATGCCGCCCAGCCCCACCGCAGGCAGCATCAATCCCAGCGTGGCCGGCGATCCGCCGAACCGCTCGGCGTTGATCACGGGGAACAGCGCCATCGGCATCGCCAGCACCATGGCGTTGAGGTCGGTGATGAACGCGCCTATCAACACGGGCGTGCGGAACAGGAACTTCACGGGCGCGAGCATGCCACGGCCCTGCGCGCCGTCACCGGTCGCCGGTTCGGGCAGGGAGGCATCCTTCGGCAGCGCGCCGATTCCCCAGAGCCCCGCGATGAAGGTCGCCGCGTCGGCGGCCAGGCACACCGCCACCCCGAACTGCGCCACGATGAGGCCGGCGGCGAACGGTCCGGCAAGCGCCGCCACCTGCGACGACAGGCGCATCAGGGCAAGTCCGCCGCTGAGCTGCTCGCCGTCGAGCAGGCGCGGTGCGAACGTCTGCGCGGCCGGGAAGGCGATCGACCCGAGACCCGACCCGATCGCGATGAACACGAACACGATCGGCACGTTGGCCCATCCCGCGAAGACGACCACGGCGAGCGCGAGTGACACGAGCATCTGTGTGAGGCGGGTCGCCAGCAGCAGGGTGCGCCGGTTCATCCTGTCGGCGAGGATGCCCCCGAGCAGCCCGCCGAGCACGATCGGCACCGCGCGCACCACACCGCTCAGTCCCACGATGAGCGCGGAGTGCGACAGCTCCCACACGTAATAGAGGAGTGCGAACGAGCTGAGCTGCGAACCGAACCCGTTGATCGTGGTGCCGATCCAGAACGCGCGGAACGCCGGGATCTCGCGCAGCGGCCCGATGTCGACAAGGTGATCGCGCAGGCTCACAATCGTTGCTCACCCATGCGGCGCAGGAAGCGGTCGCGGAACGGCTCGCGGTCGAGCGCGGCGTTCATCGCGGCGACCAGCTCGTCGAGCGAGAAGCCCGCTTCCGACGCCGCCTCGTGCACGGCATCCTCGGTGGCGTACCACTCCTTCCACAGTTGCGGGGCGACCTCGCGGCCGCGTGCGGTGAGCGAGATGATGCGGGAGCGGGCATCCTCGCCGGGCTCGGACTCGACCAGGCCCTTCTTGCGCATGGCGGCGACGGACTGGCTCATGGCGGAGTGCGTGACACCGCAGCGTTCGGCGAGATCGCGGATGCTCATGGCCCCGTCTTCGAGAAACATCAGCGCCGCGCTGAACCGCGTCGGCACCCCCTCGATGCCGAGCGCGGTGTAGGCGTCGGCGATGCCGTCGTCCATGCGCTGCTGCAGTGCGCGGAACGGCCGCCAGGCGCTCGGGAGCTCGGCGATGGTGCGTGGGCGGACGGACTCATCAGATGTCACAGCGCTAATATAACAGGACTGTTGGAATTATGCGGTGGCCACGTGCGGGGCTCGCCACATCGTGCCCAGGCAATGACAGCGCGGCTGTGGCGTCGAGGCGTTGGCGCTCCAGGCGCCCGCGCCCGCCGCCCCCGCGTCACGCCGGCAACCGGATGCCCGCCAACCGCTCCTCCCCCGTGTACGCGTCAATCCCGATGACGACGTCGCCCTCGACCTCGAACGCCATCAACGAGACAGGCACGCCGCCGGCCAGCACGAGCGCACCGGGACGCCCGTCGATCGAGACCGGCTTCAGCACGGCACCCGGGTTGGAGAACATCAGCGCGCGCGAGGCGACGGTCGTCGCTCCGCGCACGATCGCGGTCGCGGAGAGCCCACCGTCGACCCGCAACGCGACATCGGGGGCGAGCAGAGAGACGAGGCCGTCGAAGTCACCTTCTCGCGCCGCGGCGAAGAACGCGTCGACGATGCGGCGACCGGGCTCGGGGCTGCTGTCGGAGGCATCCGTCGTTCCGGACTGCGCTCGCACCCGGCGTCGCGCCCGACTCGCCAGCTGACGAGCGGCCTCGGGCGCTCGGTCGAGCAGCTCGCCGATCTGCTCGAACGGCACATCGAAGGTGTCGTGCAGCACGAACGCGACCCGCTCGGCGGGGCTGAGCCGGTTCAGCACGAGCAGCAGCGCGGTCTCGACGGCGTCGGTGAGCTCCGCGGACGCCTCAGGGTCGCCGACCGAGCCCGCCGGCTCCACGATCGGGTCGGCGAGCGCGTCGTCGTACTCGCTCTCGCCGCGTGTGGCGCGCGAGCGCAGCATGTTCAGCGACACGCGCGAGGTCACAGTCGTGAGCCAGCCGCCGAGGTTGTCGATCTCGTCGTCGCCCGTGCGGGCGAGGCGCAGCCACGTCTCCTGCACGGCGTCGTCGGCTTCGGCGCCTGAGCCGAGCAGCCGGTACGCGAGGCGATGCAGCCGGTCGCGGTGCTCCTCGAACTGCGCGGCGAGAAGTTCTTGGTCGGTCATGTCACGTTTCCTTCGACTCGCGGGTCATCAGTGTGTTCGTTCGAAATGACCCGCCGCAACGAGTCGATGTGACACGCACCGGCATCAACCTTCAAGGAGAGATCATGTCCGACACCACCGCCACGACCATCGACGCCGAGCCGTTCGTCACGATGAGGGCACGGATGCCGCACCCCGCATTCCTGCTCGAGGGCGGTTTCGATGCGCTGTCCGCCATGAACAAGGTGGCGGGATCCACGGAACTTCCCGCCGCGACCCTGCACCTCGTCTCGCTGCGAGCCAGCCAGATCAACGGATGCTCGTGGTGCACCGTCGAGCACACACGCGAGCTGCGGGAGGATGACGGCGCGAGCGACGCGCGCATCGCTGCCGTGGCATCCTGGCGCGAAGCCCCCTACTTCACCGCTCGCGAGCGCGCGGCCCTTGCGCTCACCGAGGCCGTGACGCGCGTGGCCGACCGTCCCGACCCGGTCTCCGACGAGCTCTGGGCCGAGGTCACAGCCCTCTTCAGCAAGAAGGAGGTCTCCGCGCTGCTCTTCGCGATCGGCACCATCAACGTGTGGAACCGCATCAACGCCGCGATCCGCCAGCCCGCGGGCGCACGCTGAGCGCCCCGTCAGCGGGCGCGCGTCCTTCCCGCGGGTTGAGGAGCACGCGAAGCGCGCGTCTCGACACCCGGGCCGCGTCGACGCAGTCCCGTCGGCGCGGCCGGCGTCACACTCGACCGATATCGACCGTGGCCAGCCCTCGGTCGGCCCACGCCGCGAGGAGCGCCCGATCGCCTGACACCGCAACCACGTCGGCCGCTGCGATCGCCAACGCCGCGGCGCAGTGCACAGCGTCATACCCGCGCAGCCGGTGCGCGAGCGCATCCTGCGCCGCGTCTCGACAGAGCGGTTCGTCGAGCTCGACGACATCGAACCTTTCCCACGCCGCCTGGAATGCCTTCACCGCCTCCTGAAGCTGCGCTTGCGTCATGCGACCATGTCGCTCGGCCTGCGCGAGCGCGGCCGTCGTCTCGACGTAGCTGATGCGACACGAGACTGCTCGCTCAGCACCGAGCGCCACCCGTCGACACAGCTCGGTCGCCGGCTCCGGCACGATCAGCGGCACGATCGCCGAGGTGTCGAAGTAGGCGATCATCGACGCTGATCGGCGATGAGGTCGCTCACCGTGCCCTCGATCTTCACCGGCTCGGGGAGCTCGGCACGTGGAACCCGCGCGGGCGTGACCCGCCCCTCGGCGATGAGGCGATCAAGCGGGGAGGGAGCGTCGATCGGGGTGATGCGGGCGATCGGATGCCCGTGCTCGGTCACCGTGATCACCTCGCCCGCCTTGACGGCGTCGAGGTGGCGGCTGAGGCCGTTGCGCAGGTCGCGGATGCCGACATCCATATTCAGTCCTTCAATGTGGCGACTTTTAGGCCACTTATTATAGCCACTTCTGCTTCTGCGTCGCGTCTTCATCTGTCCAGGCTGTCCCGCAGTCGACTATCGCGGTGGCCTCATCCGCGGAAATGTGCACGACGCCCGCGATGACTCCTCTGGGGAGGAGAAGTCGCGGGCGTCGAGGGTCGCCATCTTTCTCCCGACGTGCCGCGCACGCCCCGCGCCCACGGGGCATCCTGGAACCATGTCCGAGCAGAAGCCACGTCCCCGCGCGCAACAGGCGTTCGAACCCGTCGCAAGGTCGCTGGCCGGCCGACGCTGGTTTCCGCTCTGGGCGGTGGTCCACCATCGCGGACGTCGCAGCGGCACGGAGTACGCGACCCCCGTCGCGGTCGTGCCGACGCTGGACAAGTCGGTGATGCTGATCGGCCTGCCGTGGGGCGTCACGACGAACTGGGCGCGCAACGTGGTCACCGCTGGAGGCGCGACGGTGACGTGGAAAGGTCGCGACCGGAGCACGACAGCACCGCGCATCGTCGAACCCGCGGAGGCCGTTGCACTGAGCAAGCCACTGTTCCGCTTCGTACTGCGGCGGATGCCCGGCGCGATCGTGCTCGAACGCGACCCAGAGCATCCAGGCCGCGGCTGAGGCTTCAGCTCCGGGCGTCGGGCGCCCTGTCGATCTTCTGCTGCAGGTACGTGGAGAACCACCCGCGGTAGCGCTGCTGCAGCTCGGGGAGCATCCAGTCGCGGCCGTCGATGACGTGCCGACAGGCATCCGTGCCGCACTCGCACCGCATGGAGCCGTCGTAGTCGTCGAACAGGGCGTAGTCGGTGGTGAGCTCCTCGCCGGCCGCGACGTCGCGCATCGCGACGAACACCACGTTGCCGCCGATGCCCACGTTGGGCGCGCACGAGTGGTTGAGGAACAGCATCACCGGCTCGTACTCGTCGAGCGTGAGGGCCACGAGGTGCAGGTCGTCGGTGATCTGGATGTCGGAGTTCTGCAGCAGCTCGGGCAGAGCGTGCAGCTGCGCAGTCGTGACGATGTGTCCGCCTTTGACAGCGACGGCCTCGCCCGCCGCGATCGCCTCGGTGGCGATCAGCCCGCGGCCGGCGATCTCGCTGGCGACGCCTTTGCGGGCCTTCGGGGTGATCCAGGATGCGATGGGCACGGCGGATGCCGTCGGCTCTGCAGACATGTCCGCCACGGTACGCCACGCGGCCGCCTCACGCGTAGGGTCGCATCCATCGGCGTGCACACCGCGAGAGGAGACCCGATGGCGAGGCCCGAGGAAGAGCCGCTGGATGCGCCGGGCCGCATCCGCATCGTGCTCGACCTCGCGATCAGGCTCGCCGAGGTGCTGTTCGCCTCGGGCGCGGGCGCAGCCGACACCACGACCGCGATGACCGCGATCGCGCGCGTCTACGGCGTGCGCAATGTGGACTCCGACGTCACGCACACCGCCCTGAGTCTCACGTGGACCAATCCGAGCACGTACGAGTCGGTGGCGCGGCGCCGCACCATCGCTGCACGCAACATGGACTTCTCGAAGCTGACGTCGGCATCCGCCCTCTTCGCCGACATCACCGACGGCCGCGTGTCGCTCGACACCGCACGGCGCAGGCTCGCGCGCATCACCTCGCGCAAGCCGCGGTCGCGGCTCGTGCTGCGCATCGGCTGGAGCCTGATCGGCGCCGGCGCCGGCCTGCTGCTCGGGGGCGACCTCGTGATCGCGGCCGTCGCATTCGTCGCGGCGTTCGTGCTCGAGAGCATCACGTCGGCGATGGCCGCACGCCGCGCGCCCGTGTTCTTCACCAGCATCGTCGGCGGCCTGATCGGCCCGATCGCGGCGGTGCTCGTGCACCTGGTCGATCCACAGGAGTCCGCACGCCTCGTGGTGATCGCGACGATCATCGTGCTGCTGGCCGGCAGCCTCATCTTCGGCGGCGTGCAAGACATCCTCTCCGGCTTCTACCTGACCGGGCTCGCACGCCTCACGGAAGCCGTTGTGGTGACGATCGGCATCGCCGCGAGCGTGCTCGGCGCCTCGGTGCTGTTCACCTGGTTCGGACTCTCGATCGACGTGATCTCCGGCGGCGTTCCGACCGGCGGCCCCGTGTTCGTCACGGTCGTCGGCGCCATCGTGATCGTCATCGGTTTCGCGCTCGCCTGCCAGCTTCCCTGGCGCGCGCTCTGGGCCGTCTGCGTGCTCGGCGCGATCGGCGAGGCCATCTACCTCACGTGCTCGACCTTCTCGCTGGGGCCGGTGTGGTCGTCGGCGATCGCCGCGGTGGTGGTCGGGATGCTCGCCTCGATCCTCGCGCGCTGGAGCCGCACCCCGATCCTCGCGCTCGTCATCACGGGCCTCGTTCCCCTGCTGCCTGGACTCGTCATGTTCAACGCCCTGATGAAGCTCGCGTCCGGCGCGGTCGACGGCCTGCTCGACGCGCTCGTGGCGGCCGCCGTCGCCGCCGCGCTGGCGGCCGGCGCGATCGCGGGGCAGTACATTCTGCAGGCGTCGTGGCGCAACACGTCTCGGGTCGTGCGGCGGGGGCGCGGGCCGATCCTGTCGATCGCGTCACAGCGGCGGAAGTAGGGCGGATCCCTGCCGCGCGCTCCTCAACCAACGGGTGGCTGCGCACCCTCTATCAGCAGCTCGACGGTGGGCTGATCAGGCTCCGGCCAATCGACGTCGCGCAGCTCGTCGCGACGGAACCAGCGGATGCCGTCATGGTCCGTGCTCGAGACGGGCGCGGCATCCACCAGCGTCGCCCAGCGGCACTCGAGGTCGACGAGCCGCCCGTTGACCTCGGTGGTTCCGCGATGCAGCAGGCCGCCGACATGGATGCCCACCCCGAGCTCCTCGCAAATCTCCCGAACCAGCGCCTCGGCCGACGACTCCCCCGCTTCGGCCTTGCCGCCGGGGAACTCCCACAGCCCGCCCGCCTCGCGGTCCGCGTTGCGGCGGCAGGCGAGGATGCCGTCGCCGCGCGTGATGACGGCGGCGACGACGTGGATGGTGGCGGGCATGGGTCCAGTGTGGCGTGACATGCTGGCAGACGTGCTGACCATCGACCCGTCACTGCCGACGCCGCTCTTCGAGCAGCTGCGCGACCAGCTCATCGCGCAGATCACCTCGGGCGAGCTCGCGCCGGGCGACAAGCTTCCCTCGGTGCGGCAACTGGCCGAGGATCTCGAGCTCGCGCCGAACACCGTCGCCCGCACCTACAAGGAGTTGGAGGCGTCCGGGTACGTGGTGACGCGGGGGCGGAACGGGACCGTGGTCGCGGAAGACCTTGCGGGCAGCGAGACCCATCGGCAGGTCGCGGCGCTCACCGATGACTACTTGGCGGCAATGGCGAAGCTCGGGTTCAGCACCGAACGAGCGGTCGCATACCTTCAGCGGAGAACGGGACGCTAAGGCTCGTCGCTCGCACCGACAACATCGCTCCGGAAACGGACGGTTCACTCCCTCACGTACAGCTCCGCAGGCCTCCCGCGTCCGCCGACGAATGACTCGCCCGTTGCGACCAGCCGCGGCAGCATGGCGCGGCGAAAGGTGTCGGGCAGCAGACGTTCGCCGAGCACGGTCTCGTGCAGTCTGCGCAGTTGTCGAAGTGTGAACGGATGCCGCAGGAGGCCCATCGGGTCTGCCTCACGTCGATAGGCGCTGCGCACTGCGTCCACCGCGAACTCCACGATTGCCGCGTGGTCGTAGTGCAGCTCCGGGAGGTGCGCGGTCGGAACAATGCGGGTGTTCGCGGCCCCGGCCAGCTTGCCGCTCGGGATCGCGTCATAATGCGCGACGCTCAACACCCACCCACGACCATCACGATCTGGCGCGTCGAACACGTGCAACTGTCGCGGGCGGATGCCTGACACACCGGCCTTCTCGCGCAACGTGCGCCGAACGGCATCCGCCAGCCGCTCGCCGGGGTGGAGGAACGTTCCAGGCAGCCGCCAGTCTTCGACCCCTCGAGGTGAGCGAGGGTCGGCGACCAGCAGCACGCTCAACTCGCCCTCATGAAGCGTCAAGATCGCGACATCGATCGCCACCGACGGTCGCGGGTACGACTCGAGCGAGCGTTGGGCGCCATCGGTGTGAGCCATGCGGCTATTTTACGCAGACTTGCGCTTTATACACATCGGGTACAAACTCATCTTAATAACTCAAATCTGCGTTAATTCAGACGCCGGCTCGACGTCCGATGAGAGGAGCGATCATGACACACCCCAACAGCTTCAAGGACGGCGAATTCGGTTTCGCGCCCAGCGTGTTTCTCGGCGGCCCCTTCGATGGCGACCGTTACCGCCTTCCGATCCTTCCCGACGGCGACGTCCCTTCGATGGCGTCGCTCCCCACGGCTTCGGCGGGATCCGCCAAGCGCATGGCCGCCTATGCCCGCCACAACGACGAGCCGATCGGCGGCTGTTACGTCTTCATCTTCGAGGGATACAACGACGCCGGCGGCGAAAGCCGCACCGCCGAACAGCACCGACAGACCGCCCACTGACGACACGGGGACAACACAGTGAACCACGACCTCTCTACCCAGCAGCTCGACCGCGCTCTCGGCACTGTGCTCGCCTCAGCGGCAGGTGACGCACTCGGGCGCCGTACGAGTTCGGGCCTTCCATCCCGGACACCGAGCCAGTCCTCCTGCAGCCTGGCCGCGGGTGGGAACTCGGCGAGTGGACGGACGACACCAGCATGGCTGTGCCGATCCTCGATGCCTTGGCGCGCGGCGAACGCCTCGATGATGCAGAAGTGCTCGGCGCCATCGTGCGCGAGTGGCGCGCCTGGTCGAAGACCGCAAAGGACGTCGGTATCCAGACCCGACGTCTTCTCACCTCGTTGAGCCCTGACGCCACCGAGCACGACTCCCTCCGCGCCGCACGTGCCGTGCATGAGGCGACGGGCAGGTCGGGAGGCAACGGCTCCCTGATGCGCACTGGCCCGGTCGCGCTCGGATTCCTCGGCGGTGACGCTCCTCAGAGTCGGCGCGCGCTGTCTGTCGCCGCGCGTCGACTCAGCGACCTCACGCACTACGAGCAGGATGCCGGCGACGCGTGCGTCATCTGGTCCCTCGCCATCCGTCACGCGATCCTGTCCGGTGAGTACGACGTGCGCAGCGGCATCGAGGTGCTGCCCGAGGCCCGGCGTGCGCGCTGGCACCAGCTGCTCGATGTGGCGGAGTCGAACGCGCCAAGGGACATCCCCGGCTCGAACGGCTGGGTCGTCGCGGCACTGCAGGCCGCCTGGTCCGCGATCGTGCGCGGTGAGGGCCTGCTCGACACGCTCGAGCGCGCCGTGCGCTGCGGTCACGACACGGACACCGTCGCCGCCATCGCCGGCTCCCTCGCCGGTGCGAAGTGGGGTGCATCCGCTCTCCCCTGGTCGCTGCGCCGCCATCTGCACGGCTGGCCCCGCATCAACGGAGACGAGCTCGTTCGCCGTGCCGCACTCGCTGCGCGCGGCGGGCATCCGGATGACGACGGCTGGCCCTCGGCAGACCGTTTCAGCCCGACTCCCCTGCATGCGCCGGTGCGGCATCCATTCGATGACGGGGTGTGGCTCGGCGCGCTCGACGGTCTCGACCACCTGCCCGAGGGTGTGGATGCCGTCGTGTCGCTGTGCCGCACCGGCCGCGCCCAGACGCCCGGCTTCGTTCAGCCGGAGAACCGCGACGCCGTCTGGCTCATCGACCGGCCCGGCAGAAACGCGGACCCCGAGTTCGTGCTGGCGGACACCGCGGATGCCATCGCAACCCTTCGCGCTGAGAGTCGCGTCGTCTACGTCCACTGCTATGAGGCTCGCAGCCGTACGCCCTCTGTCGCGGCGGCATACGCCGTGCGACACCGCGGAATCGACCCGGATGCCGCGTTCGACGCCATCGCACGAGTACTGCTGACCTCGGACCCGAAGGAGTTCTTGGTCGATGCGGTGCGGCGGCTCGGCGGTCCCACCTTCGCGGGATAGCGGACTCGTCGGGTGTTTGCGAGCATGGCGAGATGGCCACGTACGACGCCGGCGAGCTCTTCGGCCCGTGGGAAAAGACCATCAGCGGCTGGGACGGGTTGCTTGACGAGATCAAGTTCATTTCGAACGTCTACCCAGGCAACTCGTTCGTCTGGCGCGGGCAGTCAGATGCGGCCTGGGGCCTGAAGAGTTCTCTGTATCGCTCGCTCGAGACGGAACTCGGATCCCCACCTTCCGAAGAGCAACTCATCGCGGCCGAACGCAAGCTCCTTCGGCTGGCACGCATCGACTGGCGGCTCGACGGCATCCCCGCGCTCCAACTCTTCGCACGGCTGCAGCACGTCGGCGCGCCGACGCGTCTGCTCGACGTGACAGCCAATCCGTTGATCGCGGCCTGGTTCGCCGTGTCCGGCAGCGGTGCAACAGATGACAAAGATGCCCGGCTGTTCGCCTTCGTGAACAACCGGCGGCCGCTGCAACTCAACAGTTCGTGGAACACGAACACGCCGCGTTGGCATCAGCTCCATACCGACGAGCATCGCCGTGCAGTCGGCTGGGGAACCGGACTCGGACGCAAGATCTGGCGTCCGCCGGCCCTGCATAATCGGATACCCGCCCAGAACGCAGCATTCATCGTGGATGGGATCCCGCTCGACACCGCTGAAACAGGGCGGGTTGTTCCGGACGAGCCGTCACGGTGGACCGTGGAGCGGCTCCGCAAATACATCTCCGTTCCGTTGAAGCTCTCAAGGCCCCGGGAGGGTCGACTTCCCAAAGAGAATGCGCCGGTCTTCACGTACCGCATCCTGAGCAGCGGCAGGAAGGAGATCCGCCACGAACTCGAGGAGAGGTTCGGCTTCAGATTCGCCACGATCTACGCGGATATCGAAGGCCTCGCTCAGTACATGCGTGAAACGAACTGGCTCGGCGAGCTCTGATACGCGGGTCGAGGACTCGGCCGCATCAGCAGGAAGGGCAGAGCCTCTTCTCCCGCTCAACTCCGCCGTGCCCCAACCAGCACTCCGTTCGCAAGCCGCTCAATGCGTCCGCTGCTCACCGCGAAGCGAACCGCGTCGTCCAGGCGCGCACCGATCGACTCGGTGATCCGCCGCCCTCCGAAGAGTCCCAGAGCCTCGCGCTTGAGCGATGCGTCGTCCATGCCTCCGCTCAGGTCGGCGGCGATGCGCATCGCGTTGGCGATCTCTACGAGCGAAACATAATCGATCGACCGCTGCTCGCCCGCGCGCACTCGACGAACCAGGTGCCAAACGTCGGGGTCGGTCTCCTCTGGCCACAGGAATTCCTCTCCCGAACGGGGCCGGAACTCAGCGGGAACGCAGCGCAGAATCGACCTGGCCCTCGCTTCGTTGACCCTGCCCAACCCGAAGGCTCCGGCAACCATGCGCACCAGCCGTTCCGGATGCACCGGACCTTCGGCTGCGACTGCATCCCGAATGGCGAGCTGAACGCGTGCACTCGCGTGCACGCGCGGCAACTCGTCGAGAACATCGACCGTGCCCAGAGAACCGGGAGCCCAAGGGTCGAAGTCAATCACCAGCGAGTTGCCTGCGTAGTAATCCGCCGGTCCGCTTGCCACGGCCGATTCCATCGGATGCGCAGACGCCAGGGCGTGCGCTGAAGTATCGCTGAGCGCGGAACCGCCCGACGCGCCGTTTTGGCCTAGCGAGGACAGCGTCGAGAACGACGGAGCCGCCACGAGCGCCTCGACCCCATCGGTTTCGTCGTTGCGCGCCCCATTCGGCGCGAGCCACGGATCGACCGCGAAGCCAGCGGGTTGCGCTGGTACGGCGGCTGCGGCGGTGCCCGCGTGTTGCGCGCGCTCTACCGCGCGTTCCAGGTTTTCGAGCACCGTCTCGCGTGCCGCCAGCCACTCCGGGAGCCAGACTCGTTCCACGTCCGGCCAACGCATGATTCCCTGCAGCACGTCGAGCGGCAACCCGTCTCGATCCGCGACCGTGCGGCGGGCACGCCAGGCAGGCCCGTCCAGCAGCACGGCGACGAGCGGCTGGTTCGGGGCATCCGCCGTCGCGATGCTGATGTCGACCCGGAACTCGGAGAGGCCGACGTCCGTCGCGACGGCGAAACCGCGCATCCGCAGTTCATCGGCGATCTCGTCACGGTGCCGATCGATGGCGGCCCGCCGCCCGCCGTCGCCTGCGACGGAATCGGCGCCGCGTTGGGCGAGCTCAAGGTAGGCACGCAAGTGCTTGAGCCCGATCGAAGCGGTCTCGCCTGTGCGCAACTCCTTCGGATCGAAGCTCGAATAGAGCACCACCTGGCGACGGGCGCGAGTGATCGCGACGTTAAGCCTTCGTTCGCCACCCGCCCTCGACAGAGGACCGAAGTTCAGGGGCACGACGCTCTTCTCGTTCGCGCTGAAAGCAACGGAGAAGAGGATGCAGTCGCGCTCGTCTCCCTGCACGTTCTCCAGGTTCTTCACGAACAGGCCATCCGGCTCGTCGAGCGCCCTCACGATGCGTTCCACACCGCTGTCGCGCAGCAGATTCTCGATGAGATCGCGCTGCTGCGCGTTGAACGTGATGATGCCGACGGAGGGCGTGACGTCGGCGGATGCCTCGAATCTGCGCCGCACGTCGTCCACGATCGCGCGTGCCTCGACCTGGTTGGTACGCAGCAGCTTGCCGCGACCCGACCGCTCGAAAACCCCATCGACGCGGACGAGCGATATCCCATGTCCGTCGTGGGTCGCGGTCGCCCGTTCGTGCAGAGGCGCTGGGAACGACGACAGCCGGCTCTCGTAATAGTGCTGGTTGCTGAACAGGATCAGCGACTCGTCCTGACTGCGGTAGTGCCATGACAGCCACTTGCTCGGCACTCCCGCCTTTGCACACTCGGAAAGGATCGACTCCTCATCGACCACGGCGTCCGGTGCCTCGTCGTCGTCATCGACGCCGCCGGATGCTTCGGCGAAGCTGGTCGGTGGCATCTGTTTGCTGTCACCGACGACGACCACGGACCGGGCGCGCCCCATGGCGCCGATGGCATCCGCCACTCTGATCTGCGATGCCTCGTCGAACACGACCAGATCGAACACATCCTGGCGAGCGGGAAAGAATCGCGCAACCGATTCGGGGCTCATCAGCGTGCACGGCATGAGTTGCGTGATGAGATCTCCGAAGTTGTCCAGTAGGGCGCGCACGCTCATGCCGCCGCGTTGGCGATCCAGCTGGCGACGCAACAGGCCGATCTGGCCGTTGATCGCGTCCGCGTTGAACGTGCGATGACCGAGCACCTCCGCGGGGATGGCGCGGGGCAACTCCGAACGCACTGCGGCAGAGCTCCCGGTGAACCGGTCGATCGTCTTGAGGTGCGCAAGAGAATCGAAATCGGCAAGACCGCTGGCCACGCCGCGCTCCTCGACGGATGCCTGCGCGATCCCCTTGTCCAACGCGAGCACCGCATCCTCGGCGGGAACTTCGCCCCAGAGAAGGGCCTCGCGTGCTCGCCCGAGTCCCGCGGCGCGCAAAGGTTCGAGCGCGTGCACGAAGTCCAGCCAACGGGTGAGTTGCATGGCATCACCGAGTGAGCGCGCCGTACGCGTCTCGCGCCACATGTGCAGCGGCACACCGGCTGACCAGACGAGCGCCTCCCCACCGTACAGAACGGGAGCAAGACGCGAACGGGCATCCGCCAATGCGTGCAGCTCTTTCGCCAGAGCGCCGGACTGGGTCGCCGTGTAGTAGCGGCGAAGGTCGACGACGTGCTCGGTTTTCAGCGGCCGGTCGGACTCTGCCACCTGGCCCGGAGGAGCGGCGATCTGGCTCGGTTGCGGCTGGGCGGCTGGCGCGGGAATGCCGATCGCTCGCGTCAACCAGGCGAGCCAACCGAGGCGGGTGCGAAGGGCATCCGCCTCGCCTGGAAGATACGGATTGAATGCGGCTGCAATACCCACGGACGGCACCTGTTGCGCCGACGCCACGTAAGCCGCGATGGCACGCTGGGATTCGGCGAGCGCGCCCGTCAACGCCGACAGGGTCTTCAGATCGATCGTTTTCTGCTCGACGAGCAGGAGGTCGGCGATTCGCTCCAGCACGGCGCGACGACGTTTCTTGCGGCCGAAGAAGCCGGAATCGTCGGCGGAGATCGCCTCGGCATGAATGGCAGCGACGTCCCGCCCGAGCACCTCCGGCCGCACCGTCGACGCCCATGTGGGCGCCACAGCGAATACGTCGAGTTCCGTCAGTTTCTCGGAAAGGAACGCCTGCCACGCGGGCGGCGCGATCGCGTCGAGTGCCGTGAGCTCGAACCGAGGAGCGCCGGTCAAGGTGACCCAGTCAGCGAGGCCGGAGCCGTCGCCAGATGTCGCGCGCTCCAGTGCGTCGAGGTCGAGTCCGGCCGCAAGTGCCTGCTCGAGTGCAGCGTCGAACGCGACTGCTGACGACAACAGCACCCGCGGCTCGACGGTCAGGTCGGACCCTCCGTCGACGAAGCCCCACGGATGCCGCCTGCTCGGTCTGGCGAGATCGGCTGTCGCCGGCAGTTCACGCAGAGCACGCCGCAGTTCCTGCACAGCGTCATCGCCGGCTGACGCCACGAAGACAGACGGGATCTCCAGTTCCGGCACCGAGGAATCCGCAGCGAGGAGGGTCGTGCGTGCGCCGTAGAGCGAGTGGCCGACGGAGTTGGGCTCATGAAGCCGTTCCGCGTAACGCGCGAGGGCCCGGCGGCTGGCAGATGCCACCTCTCGATTCGCGGTGAGGCTGTCGGTGTCCGCCCCCGCACGCAGCTCGAGCGCAGTCTTGATCTGCGCGCGAACCGCAGCCGGACGCGCGCCTTTGTCGTGCAGGTCGAGCGAGAACGCACCGAGCCCCGCGGCTTCCAGCCGCTGCTTCACGACGTTGAGTGCCGCCCGCTTCTCGGCCACGAACAGCACACGCTTTCCTGTGGCGAGCGCCCGGGCGAGAAGGTTGGTGATGGTCTGGGACTTCCCGGTGCCTGGAGGTCCCTCGAGAACAAAAGTGTTGCCACCCACTGCCGCGGCGACCGCCTCGATCTGGGACGAGTCCGCGGGCACGGGCAGTTCGGATCCGAGCGCGTCCAGGTCGAGATCGGCAGCTTCAGAGACCGGGTCCGCGAATAGTTGCGTCGGGGTCTCGATGAGGTGCTTCACGAGCGGATTGCTGGCCAGCGACTCCCAGTTGTCGTCGAGGTCTTTCCAGAGCCGAAACTTCGCGAACTGAAGGATCGCGAGGTCGACCGTCTCCTCCACGCGGAACGGCAGCCCGGCCCTGACGATCGCGGCCCGCACCGCGCTGAAGGTCGCTGCGAGATCGATGCCGGAGGCATCCTCGCTGGGATTCATCAGCTCAGGAATCTCGAGGTGGTGCTCGGTGCGCAGCCGTTCGACGAGGCAGTAGTTCGGCGTGGATGTCCCGGCCTCGTCGATCGCGAGCTTGTACCAGGCACTGCGGCTGGGGTTTTTCAGCGTGACGGGCACAAGCACGAGTGGCGAGCGCACGTCGCGATCACCGGCTCGCCAGTGCAGCATCCCGAACGCAAGATAGAGGTTGTTGGCGCCGGTCTCCTCGACGATCGTTTTCGCCTTGTAGGCGAGGTACCGCAGCTTGCTCGTGTACGAGGCTTCGGTGACCTCGATGTGCGCCTCACGCTTCTCCGCGAGCTGCTGAGCACGAGCGTCCTCGTGCAGGTCACGGGCGAAGCGGATGCCCCGAGCCCGATCGATCTCCTGCACGCGGTCCGAGGGCAGCAGAGTGATCGGCACGGCAGCGTTGATCTGATCCTCGAAGTGCGCGATCGCTTTCGACGGCACCGCGAGTGAGTATCCCGATCGATCGGTGTAGTTGATGAGCTTGTTGCGCAGGCTGAGATCGAGCAGCGAGTTCTTCCACTGCGTGACGCGCGGCGGCACCGACGTCGTCGCGGATCCGTGCGTCACACCCGTGTAGTGGTATGGCTGAATGGCGGCGCGCTGCGCGGCTGCGTAGGTCGTCACTGTGACGTTGCCGTCGGCATCCACGGTGCGGCTGGGCAAGGGGAAGATGTGGGATTCACGCGCCTGACGGACGTCCACCACACCCACCAGCCGATCGCCGCCGAGCTCGATGAACGACGGGACCGGCGCGCGGCGGGCGGTCTCGAACGGCGCGGACTCCGATCCCCCGCACACCATCGTGGTCTCCAGCACACCCAGCTGGCCGAGCTCAACGCGATTCACTGCGTCATCGACGGTGGTGGTCGCTGTCTCGCCGAGGGACCCATCCGTGCGCCAGTATCCGAGGAACGCATGGCCGTCAGCTACCCACAGCGTCGGGTTGATGCCCACTTGCTCGAGCGCCGCTGCAAGCACCACGGTCGTGTCGAGGCACGTTCCCAGCCTGCCGACGAGCACCTCCTCGGGCGTGCGGACCTTCTGCCCTTCAGTGCCCCAGCTGGCGGGCGGCTCGGCGTAGCGAATGTCTCGTGCTCGCATCGCGTCATAGACCGCCGCAACGATCGCATCGACGCGTTCCGGCGAACCGGACTGATAGGCGTCGAGCGCACTCGAGCCAGTGGATGCCTTCAGCCGGTCGGACGCGTCGCGCACCAGCTCCTCGACGACAGTCGCGTTTGGCTGCACGTGCGCAGCCAGCATTTCAAGGCCGAGCTGCACCGGATTAGCGATCCACTGGTTGTGCGCCAGGATCCGGACCTCGTGCGCTGCCGTTCCAAGCACCTTTCCGGATGCATCACGCGCGGTCACGCGGATCTGGCCGCGCTGCTGTGTCTCGACCATGAGCATCCGCGCCGGGTCGAGCACGAGGTCGACATCGTGCAGGGTGGTCGTGCGGCGCTCCCGCTCGACGCTGTCGGCGAGGTCCGCGATCAACACTTTCGGCCCGCCGAGGGACCCGATCTCGCTCACCACGTCGACCTCGACGGTCGCGGCCCGTGCCTCGCCTCCCAGGTTCTCGATGACAATCTCGTCGACCACCCCGATGCGAGCGTGCGCCATGGCGTAGCTCAGGAAGTCTTTCGCGGCGATCTCGATGCGTGCGGATTCTGCTGGTCGAGCCGGCGCAGATTCCTCGTGGGCCGGTTCAACGCCAATGTCCGAAGCGCCCTCTGACACTTCGACCTGGGCGCCCGAAGGGGCTGAGACGGATTCAGGCTTCGATGAAGCTCCAGGCTGTGGCATCCCGTTGCTCACCGACGCGTCTTGTGCGGGTGTGTCCAGCGGGCGTACCGGCAGCACTTCGTCTTTGAGAGCACCCAGCTTCTCGGCCTCGGCCGCGGCACCGATGAGGTCAACGAGCTGGAATGCTGTATCAACCGCACGAAACGCCGACTGGGGCGTGAACGGCTCGTTGTGCGCCCAAAGGTTGCGCACCTGGCGCAGCTCGCTCGCGTACGCCTTCCCGACGCGCGGAAGCACATTGTCGAACGGGAAGCCGAGGGGACCGAGCCGCTCGGTGAGCGCCCGGAGCTGCAGCGAGGGATCGTTCACCGAGTACGCACCGAAACCCCGCCCGCGGTCTTGGTCGAGCTTCTGAATGATGGCCACCCACTGCACTTCGGAGGTGTCCAGTCGCGCAGCAATCGTCTTCGCGATGAACGGCTCCAGCGCTTCAGCCATCACGGTCAGCGCCTCACCGACCTTGGCGTGCAGGGTGATCTGATCCACGTCGATCTCCTTCGGGCAATACACAAAGCCGCGAGCACCACGGCACGCGCACTGCTCACCCAGTCGCAGTCACAGGGAGCCGTCTCCGAGTGTATGAGTGCCGGGAGACACCGGGGTCTGCCGCGCGAGTAGACGAAGACCGGAGGGGCGCAAACTCATGCCCCAGTTCGAGGGGCGACGACTCGTCGCGCAGAACGACGGGCGCGAACTAGCGGTGGGCAGCAGGCTCCCGGTGGCGAAACTCGAGTTCAACAGGGAACGGACGATCGCCTTCTTCGGGACGCTCAGCGAGTCGCGCCCCGCGGTGGCCATGGTTCCTGTCGATATCGCGCGATATCGTTGTCGTGTGACGACGCCCCCTTCCCTTCGCGATCTGCGCCGCGCGGCCGGCATCTCCCAACGGGAGCTGAGCCGTCGCTCCGGAGTGGCGCAACCCAATATCGCCGCCTATGAGACGGGGAGGCGAGCGCCGGCGCCAGAGACCCGCGAACGGCTGATGCTGTCGTTGACGATGCCCACCGTGAGCAGTCTCCGCGAGCAGCGCGACAGCATCCTCGAGTCGGCCGCGGCCCGCAAGCTAACGGATGTTCGCGTCTTCGGCTCGGTCGCACGGGGGGATGCTCGGGCGGCGTCAGACATCGACCTCCTGGTGCACCCCGCCGACGATGCGAGCGTGTTCGATCTCGCCGGCTTCATGGCAGACGTCGAAGAGTTGGTCGGACGGCGAGTGGACGTCGTGTCTGATCGAGGGACTGGCCCCACCATGAACCGCATCCTGGCCGAAGCGGTCGCGATCTGATGAAGGCCGACGACCGCACTGCTGCCGTGCTCATCGATCTCGCTCGCTTTGCGCGCAGCGCGCGGCGCGTCGTGGCGAGGGGACATGAGGTGTTCGTCGATCGCGACGACGACGATCAGCGCCGCATCGCCCGCTCACTAGTGATCGATCTCTCGGCGGCAGCAGACCGCCTGCCCGAGAGCTTTCGAGCGGCGCATTCCGACGTGGACTGGCGGGGCATCCGGTCCGTGCGCAACTTCGTCGCCCACGACTACGACGGCACCGACGAAGAGATTCTGTGGCAGGCCATCGCCGGCGACTTCCCGCGGATCATGGCGATGTTGGGGGTCGAGTAAGGAACCTTCTCCTCGCGCCACAGCGGAGCCCACGGCAGACTGGGTCGAAGCACCGCTCGATCATTCGGATCACCACCCCGAAGGAGAGACGTGATGATCGGCAAGTCGTTCAACGACGAAGAGCGTGCCGCGATGAAGGCGCACGTGAAGGAAGCGAAAGCCGCGCGCGAAGGCAAGGATCCCGAGCAGGCCCCCTCGAGGCCATCGTGAAGATGGCGGACGACGATCGCGCCATCGCCGAGAAGATCCATGCGATCGTGCGCACCGTCGCACCGAACCTGACGCCGAAGACGTTCTACGGATCCCCCGGCTACGCCCGCAACGGCAAGGTCGCGATCTTCTTCCAAGACCGCGGCAAGTTCAAGACGCGCTACTCGACGCTCTGATTCCAGGCATCCGCGGCCCTCAACGACGGGCTGATGTGGCCGACCTCGTACGCGGTGCTCGGGTGGTCGGACGAGGTGGAGGCGCGGATGACGGACTTGACCAGGCGGGCTCCGGGGTAGCGGCGGGACACTGACGGGCCCTCCTTGACTGCGTCCGCTCTACTCGTCACCATCGCCGAGCTGGTACTCATACGCCTGTCGAACGAGGCCAAGGAGGTAGTTGAAATCCGAGTTGGCTTCGAAGTGCACTTGAGTCTCGCCGACTCCCCAGTGGCCGATCTGGCTCACATCGCGAGCGACGCCGCGTTCGTCACGGAGCGCGGCGATCGGGATATTCAAGACGAGGACAAGTCGAGCGGCCTGCGGTATGACATCCAAGAACGTCGTGTCGGCGGTGAACGACACGCGGACCTTGAGGAACTCGACCACGACTGCCGGGTCGAATGCGAGCACCTCCTCGCTGAGGCGCTCGAACTGGGCCCTGCGCTCGGGGCGTAGGAGATTCGGGTGATCTTCGATGGTTCGCTCGGAGTCGGCACGCGGTGCCTGATACATCGCAAGTATCTCTGGTGAAACGTCCGGCCGAGCCCAAATCTTGAGTGCTTCGCCGGCCAAGCGAGCGGCGCGCGCCTGAATTGTCGGCTCGTTCCAAGCCTCAAGTGTGCCGATGCCCTGATTCAGACGAAGTGGGCTCTCTCGAAAACCGCCGGTCATGTCTCGCTTCTCAACGAATGCGCGATCAGAGTATTCGGAGTTGTACCCGGTGAGCGTGAGGTTGCCGAGAGTGTGCAAGTACCTGGCCTGAATCTCGGCCCAGTCGGGTCCGAGATCTTCCCGCCACTCGGGACGGAGATCTTCGTTCTGCGGAAGGATGTGTTCGATCGTGTACTGCTCGGTCGGCACCGGCTCCTTTCGTCCGAAGTTCTCAAGCGAGCGGAAAAAAATAGGAACGACGCTTGAAGTGGTACGCGTCGAAGGTCTTGAGCTTCTCCTCGAACTCGCTGTCGGTCGGGAAGGCGCGATAGCCCTGCAGCCGGAGGAACTGGGCCCTGATGCTCTCGAGGTAACGGTCCTTGCGGATCGCGCGTCCGAAAGTCTGGAAAGTCGTGTTCAGTGAGTTTGTTGCATAACCGGTGACGGCGCGGCGCACAATATACGAAATGACAAGCCGAACAATCTCGAGTAGTTCTTCTGCTGTGATCACTCCGAGTTCGTAGTCTGTGTACGCCTCTAGGACGAAGGGGTACACGACATCGGCGCGGATCTGAGCGAGTTCATCGAGCGCCTCGTGGAGTCCGGAATGCTGCTCTCCGCCGAGTGCGATCGCGGTATAGCGCTTCGAGTACTCGCGGAGTTCAAGAACGACCGCGTCGATACCCTCGCCATGCTTCAGCCGACCTGCGACATAGTCCTTGAACGAGTCGTAGATGTCATCTACACGTGGAATGCGACCAGTGACAACCGTCAGGTAGTGGCGGACGAACTCATCGAAGACTCCATCACGCCCCGAACCTGCGAAGTCCAACTCCATCGGTCGCCAGTAGCTCGTCCAGAGGCTGGACTGATCCGAAGCCGGAAGATCCATGAGAACGAAGTTCCGGATCAAATCTGCCTGGGAGAGCTTCTTGCCGGTCGAGTTCATCGCCTCGAAAACGAGCTGAGGATGATCGACCCCAAGTTGGAGATGCACATCGACCACCTGGAGCTTGTCGAGGCCCCGACAGACAACGGCCAGATCAGTCTTCGGGTCGTTCAACTTCTCATGGAAGTACTCGAAGTTCGCGAGCACCTTGCTCGCTGAATCGCGAGGCGCATCCATTCCATCGAGCACCGAGAAGAGAGCTTCCCGGTCGCCCTGCGAGAGCAACAGGCGGTAGCGCCGCTCGTCGGTCTTGAACCGGTTCAGCAGATACGACTCGCGAATCTCTTCCGGTGAGAAGCCTTCAACCGGCTCACGCTGCGCACCGGCTTCGCCGTCAAGACGTGCCGCCAGAGCGGCGAGAATGAGGCTCACCGTCGTGACACGCTGCTGACCGTCAATGATGAGGTTCGGCGACTGGCTCGTTTGCGTACCGGCCGCCTTTTCGACATAGACGACGGAACCGGTGAAGTGCGCACCGAGGGTGCTGTTCTCACCAGCGCGCACAATGTCCTTCCACAACTGCTTACACTCGGCCTCACCCCAGGCGTAGGCACGCTGGTAGATCGGCACCTCGAACTGGCTCGTAACCTTGAGCAG
Organism: Humibacter ginsenosidimutans; assembly: GCF_007859675.1. GTDB lineage: Bacteria > Actinomycetota > Actinomycetes > Actinomycetales > Microbacteriaceae > Humibacter > Humibacter ginsenosidimutans. The sequence goes on along the minus strand of NZ_CP042305.1, from coordinate 3,801,056 downwards.
GTCAAGCAGATTCGTGTCAACGGCCTTCACGGTGCGTCCTTTCGGCTTCGGGGCGAACAAAGAAGCCCAAGTGGTAGACGCCGGAGCTACACGTATGGGTTGCGCGCGCGAACTTCAACGGCTGGCCTCCCCGCGAATGTAGGTCACGCCGAACGCCACGAGCTGGCGGAACTCCTGCCGCCGCGCGGCAAGGTCGAACTGACTACCCGATCCCTTTTGGAAGATGTCGAGCCCACGCCCGAGGAGGATCGTCCAGCCGTTGTCGGCGCGGATCGAGCGGTCGTGGATCGTCTCGTCCCAGGCGACGGTGAAGTTGATCCCTGCGGCAGCAGCGCTCTCCTGGATGTCATTGAGCATCAAAAGATGCGCTTGCTCATACGGTCCTGTCTCGGCCTTGGTTACGAGCGTGACGCTGACCTCGTCAGCCGCGTCCTTCGCGGATGCAAGCAACGCGAGCAAGTCGACTAGGTTGCGCCCTTGGTGGGGTAGCCGTATGTAGGGGTCGACGATCGTCAGTTCCGACGCACCCCGTAGATATGGAAGCAGGAGTGAGTCGTAGGAAACGCCTCTCTGGTTCTCCAGGAAGTCACGGTGTCCCTCCAACAAAACAACCGCGTTGGGCACCGCTTCGGTAGTCGACACTGGTTCCGAGGCAGATGCGCCAGCACGATCGTTCCTGTGGCCGCCCGCATCGCCGGCCTCGGCGCTCGAGTCATCCGCTTCACGCGGAACGCGTTGGTTGTAGTAGGCCGGATATTCGTCTTCTTCGAGCGTTGTGACGTCGTGCCATGTTCCGCTGTTGTCCGAGTATCTGAACTTCACGTTCGACATCGTGGAGTCGATGCGCAGGATCTGATCCTTGACGCGTTTGCGGCCCTCGATCGCAAATCGAAGAATCTCTTCAATCTCGTCTCGGGTCGCTTCTTCATGCGGATAGATGATCTTCATCAGGCCCGAGAAGGTCTTGTGGATGCCGTCGCGGTCGCGGGTGGAGATCTCGCTTCCAAGCTTGAAATGCGCCGTATAGCGGTCGGAGAAGTCCAAGTTCCGCATCGACCTCAGCACCTCGGCGATGTAGTCGACGACGAATCCGTAGCCGTCGGAGAACATCTCGCCGCGGATGGTGTCAACCTCCCACCCCGGGATGTAGTGGTGCAGCCTGTCGAGGTAGGCCGAGTCGTGGTAGCTCTCGGGCAGCTCGTCGAACAGGTCGGAGTGCTTGAGCATGTAGGGCACTGTGTGCGAGGTGTTGCCGACGAAGACCATGGATGCCTCGGCGCCGAGGGCCTCGACGCCGCGGGAGAAGGACTTGTTCGCCATGTAGTTCTTCATGATGTCGACCAGCGCCTTGTCCGCGCGCTTCTTCTTGCCTGCGAACTCGTCGAAGGCGACGACATCCCAATAGCCGACCAGACCGATGCGGCCGTTCGAGTTGTTGACGAACAGCTTCGGGACAGTGACCTCACCGCCGGAGATGAGCATGCCGTGCGGAGAGAACTCCGAGAAGATGTGCGACTTTCCGGTGCCTTTCGGCCCCAGCTCAACAAGGTTGTAGTTGCGCTCGACGAACGGGATGAGACGCACAAGCTGGATCAGCTTCGCGCGCCGGCCGAACATCTCGGGGTTGAAGCCGATCGACTGGATGAGCAGGTCGATCCACTCGTCGGTGGTGAACTCGCGCCGTGCGGCGAGGTAGCCCTCGAAGTCGAAGTTGGAGAGCTGGATCGGCTTGATCGAGCCCAGGATCCACGGGACGAAGCGCGGATCGTCACTGTGGAAGTACTCGATGTCGCAGATGCACCACACGCCCCCGGTGAGGAGCTTCGGGTGCGCCTTGATAGTGACGGGTTCGACGAGCACACCCTTGATTCCGAGGTTCGCGAACTCCGCCTGGTAGACGTCATCCTTCTCGTTGAGTGTGACAGCGACCCTGTCGATGACCCGGTGACGCCCCCGCTCCCGAATGGTGGACTTCACCAGCTCGGACTGATTCCGGTGCACGTAGTGATCGGCGAGGATCTTGCGCACTGCGTCGATGCCGGCCTGGATGGTGGCCTCGTCGTCGGATGCTGCATACTGGCCGAGCAGGTACTCCAGCACGTATGTGGGCACGATCGCGTTGCCCTTGACCGCCTTGACTAGATCCTTGCGGACCACGACGCCGGGGAAGAGCCGGTTGATCTTGCGGTCGAGGTCGGATTGCACGCGAGGCGCGTCGGCCTCGGTGGATTCCTCGGTACTGCTGCTGCTGTCGAGACTCATCGATCCCTCCTTAGAAGTCGAAGTCCGAGGCGAACGAGCGCCGGAGCGTGTAGAGCGCCTTCTGGTAGGTGCGCCACTGGTTGGTGTTGGGGATGCGCTCCTCGAGGCGGAACTCCACGCCGCGGTTGTTGAATGCGTTGGCGTCCTGACTCAACAGCATGTTGGCGTTCTGGTAGCGGTCGCGCTTGTCGTCCGACTCCTGGTCGAACGTCAGCTCCGGCTGGTTCGAGATCAGCGTCTCGCCGACGTACAGGCCCGCACGAACGGTGCGCGGCTGCACCTTCTCGCTGACCGGCTCGGACTGGAACAGCTTCACGACGAGTTGACCCGTGGTGATCTTGTCCGAGTCGGGCAGCACCTCGATGTGAACGAGTCGAGTGTCGCTGCGACGCTTCTTGTTGATGGTCAGCACTGGCACGACGATCTCCTGGAGGGATGCCCCGCCGTGCACGAAGCGGGACCCCGCGCCGGGGAGTCGGAGCCGATGGATCGACTTCGGAATCTGCACTTCGAGGTCGCTGTCCAGCCCGAGTTGCGCGGGCTCGAAGGTGCGAAACGCGTTGTCCTGCTTCATCCCGCGCCCCAGCACATAGCGGCGGTTCGTGGTGACGATGTCGTCGCCCTGCGGCTGCGTGGAAAGGTAGAAGGCGTCGGCAAGCGCCGTGTCCTGGAAGAGGAAGCCGTGGTCGGCGGTGATAAGGATGTTCGTGGCATTGGCGTTGGTCAGCCGCTTCACCAGATCGACGAGTTCTCGCAGAGTCGCCTCTGCGGCTTCGAACACTTGCCGCTCGGTGCCCGCTTTGTCGCCGGTCGCATCGATGCGGTTGTGGTAGATGTACAGCACTTGGTGCTGGCTGTAGAGGTCGCGCAGCTCGTCACGAGACAGCGCGAACACATCCTCGGCTTGGATTGCCTTGCCGTCGACGGTGCGGAGAATCTTCGTTCGGTTCGCAGAGCCGTCGGTGCGCTTGCCGTCGACCAGCACGGGATCGCCGTCGTCGGAATGGCCGATCGTACTGTGAGGCAAGAGCGCAGCCATGCCGAGCTGCGTGTAGCTGGGGAGTACGCCCAGCATGGCGTCGAGCTTGGCGTCGAAGCGGTCTTCTTGGCGGATGCGCGTGCCGAGTTCGTCGGCGACTTCGTAGCGCAGGGCGTCGGAGATGATCACCACAGCCTTGTTCCGGCCACCTTTGGAGATCGGCTCGACGTGCTCGGCGTAGAACGCGGTTTGCGGGCGCAGCACGGCCGACTGCCACTTGTCAGCTGTGTCGACGTGAGGCTGCCAGGCGTTGCCCAGCCCGAACAGGAACTTGTTCGTGTAGAACTTCTCGACCTCGTCCCGCAGCTCCTCCAGCGGCTTCGAATGCTCGGCGGTCCGCGCCGCGTACACGAACTGGCGGTAAAGCTGATCGACCCGGTACCACTGGCGCCGATACCGGTCCAGCCCGTCATCGAACGAGGAGATCGTCAGCGCGAGCGTAGAGAGCTCGCCCAGCAGTTCGGATCCGCTCTCAATGGCGGTGTACAGCTTCCGGTAGTCGTCGACCCAAATGCTGCTCCTTCGCCGGCGCACGACCTCGGCAACTTCCCGGGCGGTGACGGTTCGCGCTACAACTTCTCGGGCGAGATCACTGATGATTCTCTGATCGGCCTCCTCGAACAGATCGTTTCCAACAAGGTCTCTGAAGTCGGTGTTTTCGATTGTGTCGGCGTAGTTCGTGTCGGCTGCGACGCGCCCGGCGAGGACTGCAAGGGCGTCTTCGCTGCGCCGATCGAACCGCAAGTTGTTGAAGTCAAGCTGGATGTTCCGCAGGCCGCCCGGGCTGTCACTGCGGAAGTCGTTGATTGCCTGCTGGAACATCCACAGCACGAAGTCGTCGATGGTCGGCTCGGTCGACGTGTACCCGTATATCTGCGCGACACCAGCCCAATAAAACTCGTCGAGCTGCTGGTCCACAATCGCCTTGAGCTTGACGGTGCCTCGTGCCGCGTTTTCGACCAGGAGCGCCCGGGTCAGTTCAAGCAGGCTGTGCTGCTGCTGGCCGAGGAGCACAGCCGTCATTTTCGCACGTAGCCGGTCCGGGGTGTCGTCCAGTTCGAGAAGCGCCTTGAGCGCCTGAGTCCGCTTAGCGGCACGGAAGAACTTCTCGTGAGCGCGGAGCATGTCATCGATCCCGGCGGCCGTGAGGCCGAGGTCGTTCTTGATGAGCGACGTGCGGTCGGCGGTGAAGACCCCGTATGCGAGTTCGAGATCGAGCAGCCAGTTGGCGGTGCCGTCGGGCGTGGGACCTACCCGGTAGACGAGGACCTTCGCGTCTGTCTCCTGATGAAGCAGGCGGTTCTTGACCCCGTACTCGTTGTTCTCGACCCGGACGATCGCGACATCGGTCAGTGCGAGGCTGTCGAGCGCATCGCTGTATTCGCCGTCAGGGTCACTCCAGAAGACGACTCGCTGCCTGTCGAATCGTTGCCGCAGGTGTCCCGCGACTCCCTCGCTCATTCAGAATCCCCCAGCTGTTGCTCCGGTTCACACAGTGTTTGGGCGTTGGCCGCGCCCTCCCGTCGAACTACAAAGTCACGCTTTGTAGTTGAACGCTCTGTCGCATCGTCATCAAGCATCCGACGCATAATCTGACCGATGTGCTGCAAGGCGTTGCCCCACAAATCGGCCATCTCGGAGGGGGTTGACCACAGTGTCCCCTCGGACGCATGCATCTGCATCTGCGTTCCCCCGCCCGCGTCGTAGAGGGTGACCTCACCGCTACTCATCGCTCCTCTTTGCTGATGACTGGGACCCAAGCGCCGTGCCGCGGGACCGAAGACCAGCCATGGCACGCATCTCAGCCTTGGCAAGCCCCTCACGCAGGTCAATAAGAGATTCGACAGGGATTCGCCAGTCTTCGACATCGACGACCTTCGCTATGCGATCGTCCAATTGTCGAACCGCACCCAACGCCGCTCGAGCATTCAAGGAAGCCGCGAAATGCTCCGTGAAGAACTTCCGATGTGCGTCATTCGATACCTCAGCCAGCAAGGTTGCGTCCATGCCCGGATATTGGACATTTGATGGCCCCGTCCGCGTCGCGTTCCACCTTTCCAGAGCGATTCGCGCATCACGCACAAGTGTTCGTTCTGCGCGGCGTTCTCCAACAATCCCGCTGATCCAGGGACTGACAAACGCGCCCAGTAGCGCTCCCAGCAATGCAAGCAGCGGCGTCAACCACCACATGTCAGTCACCTGCACCCGCCTCCAGTCCCGGAACCTTCTTCAAGGCGGCACCGAACTTTGGGTAGTTGGCCTTAACACCGTCGTCGAGGTCGATGGCGATCTGCTGGGTCGCAAGCGGGAAGAGCACGTCGTGCTCGTATTCATTCAGCTCGACCAACACGCTGCGAAGCCGATCGGCCTCTCGCGCGTTGTTCGAGCGCTCCGACTGAGTCAGGCTCGACTGCAGCTTGGCCTGGAACTCACGCAAGTACTCGTTGAGCACCGTTGAGACGGTCGACGGGCTGTAGCGGTGCATGTAGATCAGTGCGTTGAAAGAGCCCTTGGGACTGGAGAACAGCCAGTAGATCGGGCGCTTCTTGTAACGCTGCAGATGGTCGTCGTAGAACTCCGACGACGATCCGCGCCCTGTGGTCTTGATGAAGTAGTCACGCAGACCCTTCACCCCGAGGGTCATGGTGACGAATCGCAGGTTCTCCTCGAAGTGCTGCTCGCCGAAGACCACACGCAAGAACAGGCGTAACCGCTCCACGATGTCGTCTTCGAACCAGTCGCCGTCGACGATTGGAATGACGTTGTCCTTGTCCGGGGCAAAAGACGGGTTCGGTATCTTCGCGTAATAGTCCTGTAAGGTCGTGCCCTGGTCGCCGAGGATCAGGCCGGGCAGGTCGAGGCTGTAGCGGCCGAACATGCATCCCACGGCGTAGGAGATGAGGTCCACGATGACGGACTTCGCAAACAGCGCATCGCGCTCAGCGGGAGTCTTGTTGGGCCACCGGAACGCTGAATTGTTCGTCAGCGAGATGCGTTCGAGAGGGACGTCGGAAGGAACCTCGTCCTCAAGGCCGTAGAGTTTCGCGACGGCTTCGTTGTTCTCAATCTCCAAGCGCTGTTGAGCCCGGGAGCGTTCTGCCCATTCGTCTCGATGCTGTGCAACGGTCTGTTCAAGAGTCTTCAACGTGATGCCTAACAGGAGGTTGCCGAGATACCGATTCGAAGGCTAGTCGGAGCCCAGAATCAGTGAGGGTAGCCATCGGGGTAGCCAATGAGCGCTCTCAGACTAGCCGTCGAGTCCGACCATCTGGGCGGATGCCACGAGCGCTGCTCTGCTCCGTGTCAGATCCGCATGGAGGTAGGCCCGTGTACTCACCACGGTGGAGTGGCCGAGCACGGCACGAATGGTGGTCTCGTCGCTCCCGTTTGCGAGCAAGAGAGTGGCTGCGGTGTGGCGAGCCTCATAGAGCAAGGGCGGGCGGGTACGGCCATCCGGAAGAGTGACAACGATCTGTGCCCGCTCGGCAAGCTCGTACCACTCCTGCCGATCAAACTCCGGCGATCGCGGTGCGCCGTCCTCACGGGGCCACACCAACCCGTGCGGTGACGGCGGTGCAATCTGGGACCACGCCTTGAGAGAGGTGGCGAGCGATGGGATCAGCGGAATCACCCGGCTTCCAGCGCGCGTTTTTGGACGGACAAGATGGTAGGCACCCCGCAGCTGACGGGACTCGAACCCACGCGGAACACGGAAACCACTCGCCGGGTTCCGGAACTCCACATAGGGGAGCGCCTTGAGCTGCCACGCAAGCGTCATCCTCTCAGCATCGAGATCGACCATGTCCCAGGTGAGTCCGAGCGCTTCGGCCGGACGCAGGCCCTCGATGAGCGCGGCCACCCAGCGGGACGCGTCGGGTCGCTCAGCCGACACCGCGAGAATTCTCATCGCGTCGTCCACGCTGAGCGCTTGGCGTGGTGAAGTGCCCGCTCCGGGGCTGCTCGCTTCCCGTGAGCGTTGAGGAACTTGATGGCCTTCGGCGACAGCATCGGCGAGGAGTTTGCTGAGCACGGCATGCGTTCGTTGCATCGTGGCGAGTGCGAGCCCCTTCCTCGCTTGAGCGGCGGCAACCCTCCGCACGTCAGCGGGAGACAGGGTGTCGAGCCGCAGATGCCCGATGGTCGGGACGATCCACCGATCGACCGCCGAGCGATCCGACACGAACGTGCCCGGCCGCACGACAAGCTGTCGGCGTGCGAGCCATTCGTCGGCCCACCGCTTGAGCGTGATGTGGGCCAACGACGGCGCCGAGCCATCGAGTAGAAACTTCCGTTGCGCTTCGATGAGTCGCGCCCGAACCGCCGGCTTGGTCGTGGCCTTCAGGGTGATCCGTCGCCGAGTCCCGTGGTCCGACCACCCCGCTTCCACGACTGCTACCCATTGGCCTCTGGAATTCTGGTATATGGAACCTGTTCCCTTGCTGCGTTGCCTCTTCATATGCAATCGTTGCCGAACTCCGCGCCCTGCGGGGTAGCCATACGGGTAGCCATCTTCGCCTTCCGTGGCGTGCCGTGCGGTGGGGCGCTCCTTCCCCGATGGACGCACAGTCGCTTTCAGTACTTCCGCTTGCACAGTTCATGAAGGACGAGTACGCAGACGTCAAGCAGGACCTCTACGGGGCATTTGCGGTGCGCGGCATCGAACTAGCTGACCGGCGAGGGCTCCTCGCCATTGTCATCGGCGATACCTGGATGTCCATCAAGTCGTTCGAGGCCTTGAGATTGCGGCTGCTCAACGGCCACGCCTTCGACTCGTTCGTCCAGATGAGGGACGTGTCTAACCACCCCGACATCTTCGGTGCCAACACCGCATTCGTGGTGTCGATGACCGGAGCTCGGAGTCGGCAGGCACCGTTCGTCCGCCTCACGTCGCTCGGTTCGGAGCGCAAAGAGCAGGAGCTGTGCGTTGCGCTCATAGACCGGACCAAAGACGCGGGGTTTCACCTTGCCTCGAGCGACGACTTCGCTGCGATCCCGGGCACCCCGATCGTCTACTGGCTCAGTGAAAAGACGCGGGGGTCATTTGCTGCGGGCAAGCCTCTGAGCGAGGTTGCGAATCTTCGGCAAGGTCTAGCAACGGCCGATAACGGCCGGTTCCTGCGCCAGTGGTGGGAGGTTGCCGCGACGCGGACCGCGTTCAGTTGCACATCACGTGAAGAGGCGGCGGCCAGCGGAGCGCGCTGGTTCCCGTACAACAAGGGCGGCGAGTTCCGAAAGTGGTACGGGAACCAGGAGCACGTCGTCAACTGGGAGCACGACGGAGCTGAGATCGTCGCCTTCAAACCACGCTCGGTTATCCGCAACCCCGGAACATACTTTTCACCGTCCGTGTCATGGTCGAAGATCAGCAGTGGGGCGCCAGCGTTCCGGTCGTACCCGCCGGGGTTCATTTACGACGTTGCAGGTACTTCGATCTTCGTCGCGAGCGGCCGCGAGCGACTTGGATTGCTCTCCTTCGCGAACTCGCGACTTGCTTATGAGCAACTGGCGGCCATCGCACCGACTCTCAACTTCGAAGTGGGACAAGTCGCTGGTCTTCCGATCGTAGATTCGGCAGAAGAGCGCGGCGTAGCGATGGCGGCACGAGCAGTTGAGACAGCGCAGGTGGACTGGAACACCCTTGAGACGTCTTGGGGCTTCGAGCGCAACCCGCTAGTCGAGATTGCCGCCGGTGGATGACCTCAAGGTGATGAGGGGATTCCTCTCAAATCCCCACGAGGTTTCAGCACTGTCCCAATCGTCCTGAGCGGTCTCGATGAGGCGGCCCATGGCGTCAGTCGAGAGCGCTCTGATTCCTTCGGCAACCGGGACGAGACCCACGTATCCGATGTGGAAGTGAAGTGTGGGCGCGACCACCTTCATGATCTCCATCACGTACCTGGAGTTCAGGAGCAACGTGATCTGGTCCAGCAGCCTTGGATCACCGAAGCCCGAGTGCCCTGTCGAGTCATGGATGAAACCCTGTGGGTAGCGGCGGAACGCAGCTTCCCCGGACGAAATGTCCGACCATGACACGGACGGTGAAAAGTATGTTCCGGGGTTGCGGATAACCGAGCGTGGTTTGAAGGCGACGATCTCAGCTCCGTCGTGCTCCCAGTTGACGACGTGCTCCTGGTTCCCGTACCACTTTCGGAACTCGCCGCCCTTGTTGTACGGGAACCAGCGCGCTCCGCTGGCCGCCGCCTCTTCACGTGATGTGCAACTGAACGCGGTCCGCGTCGCGGCAACCTCCCACCACTGGCGCAGGAACCGGCCGTTATCGGCCGTTGCTAGACCTTGCCGAAGATTCGCAACCTCGCTCAGAGGCTTGCCCGCAGCAAATGACCCCCGCGTCTTTTCACTGAGCCAGTAGACGATCGGGGTGCCCGGGATCGCAGCGAAGTCAGCCTGCGCCACCTCGAAACGGTGGTAGTCGACGTCGCGAAAGAGATTCTCGATCGTAGTGACCGCGCGTACTTCGACATGCTGTTCGAACAGGCGTCGGTAGACGCCAGTAGTTGTTGGGCTAGGGACGACGTTGCCGATCACGAAGGCGACGGACCCGAAGTCCGACCCGAAGACCCCTCGCCCGAGATGGACCATCGATGCGATCCGCTGGGTCTGCAGGAGGTCGCGGCGCAGTTGCTCGAATGACTTCAGTGACATCCATGAGGGAAGGCCGATCATGGCCCAAGATCCACCGAGCACCGTGAGCTCTTGGCCACGAATCATGAACGCGGTCATGAGATCGGCCTTGCCGGTCGCGTACTCGTCCTTCATGAACTGTGAAAGACGGGCGTTCATCTGCTTGCTACCCATGTAGGGCGGGTTCGCGACCACAACGGCGTACCGCCGCGCCAAGTATTCGGCTTGCTCGATGACATATTGTGCCCAATCGAGCGCGTCGGCACGGAGTATGTCGTCGTGGTCCTCGAGCGTGGCGAGGTGGTCGGCTAGCCGAGAGGTCAGGCTTCGGTTCGGCCGTATGAGGGAGCCGAAGGTGTCGGCCTCAGCGAACTGATTCCAGAAGGCTTCTTCGGCATGCTTGTCCCCGTCTTTGGTGACGAGGAAATCCAGCTCATCGGCGCTAAACGAGATCGGCTCGATGACACAGATATTCGGTTGGATGTGCTTGTTGAAGAAGGTGCGTTGACGCGCGCGGGCCTTCATCGTCAGTGCGAACGCGGCCAGCGACCCGGCACGCCGGTCGATTTCTGTGCCGTAGAGGTTGTGCGTGAGGATTTTGCCCGGAATGTCGGATGGTGCCTCGCCCTGTTCCTCGTAGATCGCATAGAGGAGGTCGAAAGCGTAGGTCAGCATGTGTCCTGACCCGCACGCCGGGTCGATGACGGTCAGTTCCTCAGCCTTGCCGATTCTGAGAAAGTCGGTCTCCTCGTCGACAGGAGCGATGTAGTACTCCATCTGGTTGACGAGGTGCGAGTCCGGGTGGTTGAGCACCCACAGGCGACCGAGGGAGTTCTCGACGAGATAGCGGACGATCCAGTGCGGGGTAAAGAGCTGAGTGGCCGCGGGGATCTCATCGGCGCCGGCCTTCTTGTTCTTCTTGAAACCTGCGAAGACCTCGTCCTTCCGCTCCGAGATGTAGAACTGGTAGAGCCAGCCGATCACCTCGACGTCATGGCAGACCTCCTCCGTCAGCACGGCGACGGCGCGGGCGCGCACCGAGTCGTCGGCAAGAAGGTTCGCGGGGATGAGCAGCTCGGTGTAGTCGCCTTCCCGCTCGAACATGAACGGCATGGAGCGGTGCCAGTGATGGCAGTAATCGGCCAGCAGCAGGCTGTACGCCTCGCCCTGCGGATCAGCGCTGCGGCGTGTGCCGTCCAAGAGTGCCGTGATCGTACCGGCGGTGCGCATTCCGACGATGTCGGTGTCGATGACGCCACGCTTGGCGTCGGCGAGCACTTCCGGCTGCCCGGAAACCTGTCCGCGGTGGGGTGAGACGATGCCGACGCCGGTATATCCGTTCGCATCCATGAACCGCAGCGCGATGATCCGGTTGAACCAGGTGTAGGCGACCTTGTCCGCGACCTTTGCGCGACCGGCAGCTTCACCGCCGGCGGCCTTGACGGCGGTCTCCAGCGACTTGATGGCGGCCGTATTCTCGACTCGCTCACTGGAGCTCGGCGCGAGGACCGTGGCGATCCGCGCGCCGACCTGCTTAATCAGTTCGGTGCGCGCCCAAGTAGCGAACGACTTCAGCGGTGCGGTTCCCATCAGAGTGCGATTCGCTTTCCGTCTTCGAGGGCATGGATGAGGGAGTCGCGCAGCGCCTTGAGGTAGGCGTCGACATCGTCAGGGGACTCCAACGGGCCGGGGACGCCGCGTGCGGCGATCGTCTTGATCGAGACCGTCTGCTTCACGGACATAGGATCCGGGTCAGGATGGTCTTCAAGTCGACGGGCGGAGAGCAGGTCGAGGATGGCCGGGTACCCGGTCTCTTCGAACCCGTTGGCCAGTTCGCGGATGACCGCAATCTGGCTCTCCGAGCCGATGCGCGCGGTGAGCGAGTCGATCTGCGCGGTCGCCTTGGCCTGAGCTTCGTCGGTGGCCTCCGAGTAGATGGTGCTCGTGAGGAGCACGTCGCGGCGCGAGGTGACCTCCTCGACCGCGTCGGAGCGATTGGTGCCGACCGCGGCGGCGATCTGATCACTGAGAGCGTCGGCGACCTGCCTGAGCTGGGTCATCTTGCTGCCGCGGAACGCCTGCGGGTCGTCGAGCAGACTTGTCACCGCTTCATCGCTGCCGTGCGGCAGGTAGGCGAGATTGCTGGCGTTGTCCCGAAGCAACTTGGCCGCGTCGTCGTAGATCGTGCGCTGGTTGCCGTTGAGGAACGCCTGGATCGGGTCGATGACGTTGTCTTTGGCTTCCAGTAGTTCGTCGTCGAGGGCGAAATCCGTCAGATACCACTCGTCGGTCTTGCCGACGACCTGTTCGAGCAACGCGATCGGCGCATCGAGCTGGCTGACGAAGGGATACTTCGAACCGCTGACACGGGCCTTGAGCTCGTCGAGCTTCGCGTGCAGTCTCTCGCCGCCGTAGCGCGCCAGCTCGAGCGGGTCCTTGGTCACAGATGGATCGCTGAAGAACTCGATGCAGAATGAGCGGAACGCCGAGACTTTTCTATCGTCGAAGCTCTTCTGTGGCGCGACCACGGCGTGCGTGCGTTTCAGTGCATTCACGAGGTTCGTGGCCACTTCGCTGCGTTTGAGCGTGTTGCCGTCCACGGTCAGCGCAACCTTCGACGCTCCGACGAGATACGCGATCACGACCTCGACGGACAGGAGATCCCAGCCGTACGGCTTCGTGCCGAAGGTGTCTACGAGTGCTTTAGCGGTGATCTGCTCACCAACACGGTCGCGGCGCAGCACGTGCGAGAGCATTTCCTCGCCGGGGACCGCGAGCTTCGACAGGCTTGTCGCGTCGAACATGCCGCTTTGATCGGGGTTGGCCGCGCTGGCCACCTGTTGCTCGGTGTACGCCACACCACCGAGCAGGCTCAGCTGGGTGTACGTACGGGCGATGAGGTCCTGGAAGCCATCCGTCACTCGCGCCAGCGGGTCTTGCGATGAGGAGGACACGTCGGCTGCGTTGATCACGAGCTCTGCGGAGCCGACTGCGCGCTTGATGCGCTCGACCAGTTCCTTCTCGCGTTCGACGTTCTGCGCTGCTTTGGAGCGCAGGATGCGGTCCGCGTCGGCCGACAGCGTGCTGGTCCTCTTGCGCTTGGTGTACTTCTCGGTCTTGATCAGCAGCCGAAGGTCGGCGAGCAAACGGTCGTCGGGTTGCATGATGACGAGCAGCTCGTCCTTGCCCGCGCTGTGCATGCGGATCTCTTCGGGCGAGTACGGGTACTCCGGAGTGATGAAGTGCAGCGAGAGTTCGTGGTTCTGTCCGAAGACCTGATCGTCCAGTTTGTACCCGAAGGCGAAGTCTTGCCCATTCTTGGCGTACTTCAGCTTGGACGTCTTGATCACGTCCGCGGTGAGAATCTTGTTGAGCCGGGAAGAGAGCTCGGAGGCGTCGATGTCGACGGCCTTGATCTCCTTCTCCATGTCCTGTTCGAGGTCAGTCAGGTATTCGTACGTGTTGCCATTGCGCTGGATGTAGGTCTGCGTCTCCAGCACGGTGAGGGCCTCCTGCACCCGCTTGGCCAGCGCCGGCAGATCGAGGCCGAACCGGTCGTAGACCAGCACGGTCAGGTTGCGAGCCGTCGCACGGAACCCGTCGACGTACTTCACCAGGAACAGCGTCTTGAGCAACCGCACGGCCAGTTCGTTGTCGAGCTGATGCTCGGCCTCGAGCACGTGCTTCTGCGCCGCCGACTTCAGCGAGGAGCGGATGCCCGCGAACATGCTGTCGAACGTGGCAAGCTGCCCGACCGGCACATTGCCGAGGTCCTTCGCGACCTGCTGTACGACGCCGAGCATCGAACGCTCACCGACCGAGCTGTTTCGACCCTCGAACACGTTGTGATCGGAGATGCCCTCGATTGCCGACTGGAACAACGGGAATTGGTAGTTCACGAACGGGTAGGTGCCGATGAACTGATCTTCGGTCGTGTAGTTGCGGTAGGTTTTCGCGCCGTCGACGAAGTCGAACAGCGTCTTGAAGTTCGCCGACTCCGCTGCGTACACCGTGCTCAGCGCCGCCGCGCCGGCATCGTTCTTCTCCAACAGACGCTTGCTGATCACTTCTTCGACGTCGGCGCTGGTGAGCTTCACGCGCGTCGTGAACCGGGCCTGAATCTTCGAGAAGTCGTTGCCCTGCTGCTTGGTGCGGTCGCCGATGACGCGATCCATGTCCTCTTGCGAGGTCACCATGATCCACGCGCGCCCCTCGCACTTCGTGTTGAGCGACTCCGCGATGGTCTGGAGGTTCAGCATCAGGTGCGTGTTATTGCCGATGAACTGGCCGACCTCGTCGACGAAAAAGTTCAGCCGGAAGTCCTTCTCCTGCTTGCCCAGCCAGGCCTTCACCTCGTCAGCGAAGTCCTCGATCGAGACCGAGTAGGTGTCCTGATAGATCTTCAGGATGTCCGGTGCCGTCGTCACGTCGATGCCGGTCACCTGGGCATACGCCTCATTGACCTGCTGGCGGACAGTCGGCAGGCCGAAACTCGGACGGCGCTCTTCCCATTCGCGGCCTGCGATAGCCCGGAACGCGTCCTTGAACGCATCGAGCTGGCCCTCCTCATCGAGCTGATGCTCGAACCGGGCGATGAATCCTTGATCCCCGTAGTAACCGCGCGACTCATCGAAGACCTGCACGAACACGCGCAGCAGCGCGTCGGCCTGATCCTTGCTGATCAGCGGGGCCTTCTGATCGATGTTGAACAGCAGACTCTTCGCCGGAATCCGATCCGCCTTGGTGATCAGCGGGGGAAGGAAGGCGTCCTCGGCCTTGGCTCGAAACGTCTCGGAAACCGCGGCACGCGCATAGTCCTGACCCTCGACGTCTCCGAGGAGGTGGGCGAGCATCTTGAGAAGGTGTGACTTACCAGAGCCGAAGAAACCCGAGATCCACACGCCGTTGGCGTTCGTGTAGTTCGTATACGCCTCAAGGAGCTGCTCCAGCCCCTTGGCAGCTTCGTTCGTGAGGACGTACTCTTCGACCTCGGTGCCCAGATTCCTGGCGTCATCGGCTTTGACGACGCCCTCGATCGGACGCTGGACATCCTTGGCGAAGATCTCGTGCAGCTGCATATCGGTCACGGTTCCTGTTCGAGGATGTTTTTGGCGCGGTAATACTGGTCGTCCTTCAGCCGACCGAACAGCACGAGGGAGGACCCCAGCGTGTCGGACTGCTCGTATCGGCCAGGGAAGAACATCACCATTGGTTTGCCGGTCACCACGCTTTGCAGGTTGTTCAGCACGTTGTGCGACCGGATGTAGGGGAAGACCTCACCGATACCGGTGAGGAACAGGATGTCGAATCCGCCATCGGCGATCTTCGCGGCGATCGCTGGCGCCAGATGCTGTTGCGGGTTGAGCATCGAACGCAGCACCTCGGTGAACTCGGACTTGTCGACCGTTGGCTCTATCTCCAGGACTTCGTCCCAGTCACCACGTTCCTTGAGGATCTCTACCGATAGGTCGTAGAGATTAACCTCGCGAACCTGGATGCCCTTCTCAGTCGCGAGCCGAGTCTTGATGCGCTTCTTCGCCTTCGTCACGTCGAGTGCTTTCTCGGGAGGGTAAGGATAGATGAAGAAGGGGATCTCGTTACTCAGACCCTCCATGTTGAGAAACCGGTCACCACTAAGGACCTCGAAGATATGCGTCTCGTCCTTGACTACCGTTGAAGTATTCACGCTGTGAGTAGCTCCACTTCCGAGTCACTAAGCGGGAAACGTCGAAGGTCCGTCACGGCCCGCTCGCGCATGACGTCGACAAACCTCGAAGAAGGCAAGTGGATCACGATATGTCCATCCACCGACACGAGGTCCGCTTCCCGCATCATTCGAAAGGTGTTCTGCCTGAGTTTGGCGAGCGTGGCAGGAGTGAGGTCCGCAAGTTCGGTGTGCCACTGAGTCTTGGCCCTAACAAAGGACAGGAAGTCGTCGGAGCCGACCGTCGGAAGCATTCGGAGGAAGCGATCGCGCAACACCTCGTCAGCGAAGTCGGCGAGGAACGAGAAGCGTCGGCACGCGGCAACCCAAAGCAGATCAGCACGTTCTGCACTGGTCGCGTCAGCGAGAAACATCAGCTCGGCCCCACTGAGTTCGGTCAAGCGGCCTAAAACTTCGCGGCTGACGGTTCGTTTCGACTGCTCCGTGCGCTGTTGCAGAAGGTTTTCACGCATGATCTGGCGTCGCGCCTCAGCCGCATCGCCTGCGTGCACCAGAACGGGAGCCGCAAGCAGCGATTCGCGCACGAAGAGGCCACCCGTGGTGAACGACAGCCGATAGCGTACGTTGTCCGATGTCATGAGTCCCCGATCGAAACGGCCTCTGGAGTACCGCAAGGATTCTCCGTGGGCGTGATCGTTGGGCACTGCTGGCTTCTCCGTGAAACAGTCGTTCCAGCGTAGCGAGGCAATAGCGAATGTGATGCCTCTCACGCCCCGACAAGCTGCTTCTGCGTCACGAACGAGTGCTCGCCCAGTTCATCCTTCCAGTACACGAGCGTAGGCGAGGCGCCGCCGCCACCCGACGCCGGAGCGTCCAGCTCTGCCCTCGTCGTACGAGCAGAATCGATGAGCGACTGGAACTGGCTGGTGATTTCCTTCTCGCTCGCCATGGTCTCCACGTACGCGGCCTTGTACTTAGCCAGCTTCTTCTCAGAGGTCACGCCCTCGCCGCCCGGAAGGCTGCGCTCAGCCCAATTGAGGCCCGAGCGCTTCCCCTCAAGCTCCTCGATTCGGTCCTTGAGGGCGTCCGAACGATTCTGCAGGCGTTGCCAGTACTCGATCCCGTCGTCGATAGTCGCCTTCAACCGGCCCGTCGATGCGCTCACCGACTTCGGGTTCTCCTGCATGTCGACGCACACGCGGAGGTACGCGATGCGCAATTCGATGAACGACGAGAGCATCGCACTGTGCGCGTCATAGTTCGCCTGCTGCACCTCGTCTAGGTCCGCAGCAGCAACCATGTCGCGCGACTGCACCAGCTGCTGGAATCGCGACGCCAGAGCCTTCGTGTCTCGCTCCGCGAGCGCAAGGCGCACCAGCATGTCAATCGAGAAAGAGCCCTCGACAGCGTATTGCGCGTACACATCGTCGACGATTCTGGATGCCGCGAGCAGCTCCCCCGCATACGTCGCCTCAGTGCGCGCGATCGCTCGGTCGAGGGTGCCCTTGATCGCATCGAGCTTCCGATCCACCTGCTTGAACTGCTGCATCATCACAGCTGTGTTCAGCGCTTGGATCGCCATGATCGGTGCCACAACGGGAAGCGAACTCGCCACCGCGATGAAGGGCGCCTGCGAAACGATCCCGGTCGCGCCCATCACGGCACTGCCGACGCCGTTACCGATGGTCATGAGAGTCGCCGGGTTCGCTGTTGCCATGAACAGGGTCGAGGAGAACGCCGCCGAAAGGGCCGTTGCACCCGCAGCTGCTCCGGCCACACCGAGCGACATGGCGCCCTGCGGTGACACCGCCTTCGCGTCTGAAACATAGTTACCGGTCGCGAGATAGCCCTGTTGCAGGCTGGAGACCATCAGATCCCGCAGCTTTCCCTGAAACTCGAAGACCGCGAGCTCTGATCCCTCGGTCCCAATGCGTCGCACGGCGACTTCTTGAGGCTGTTCTTCCGCAGATGTGTCCACGAGTCCCCTTTCGGCGCGACAAGCCTAATGGTGAGCGATGCTTCACAATCCGGCGTCCTCGCGTCGAAGGCGGTTCGAGATACCCCCAGTTGTGGCGCATGCAATCGGCCTCAACGTCACCGCCCCGCACGCACCCCCTCCCGGCGACCAGCGCGCGCGGCGAAGCGGTCGAGGGCATCCGTGATGTCGGATGCCGCCCAGCTGCGGTTGCGTCGCCCCGGTCGTGCGGGGGTCAGAATGCCTCGCTCCACCAGGGTGTCGATGGCACGGTAGGCCGTCTGGTCCGCGATGCCCAGGTGTTGCTGCAAGAGGACGACGTTGACGACCGGATGCTCGAACGCCACGCCTGCGACTCTGCGCGCCGCTGCGTCGCTGCGCAGCCCACTGAGCGCGGCGTCGTATTCCTCCCGAATCGTACGGATGTCGTCGAAGAGCAGGTTGCCGTTGCGCACGGCTTCGCCCGCGGCATCCACGAAGACCGTGACGATCGGTTCGATGTCACCTGCACGGTACGCGGTCAGGGCCGCGAAGTAGGCATCGAGGTCGTGCAGCAAGCCGGCCGACACGGGCACGGCGACGTTCAGGGTGGTACCGCGTCGCCGTAGCAGGGACTGCACGAGCGCCCGCCCGGTGCGACCGTTGCCGTCGAGGAACGGGTGGATGGTCTCGAACTGGGCATGCGCTATGGCGACGTGGGCAATGACGGGCACATCCGTGCGGCGCGCGAAGCCCAGTAAATCGTGCATGGCCGATGGAACGCGCTCCGCGACAGGCGGAATGAAGTCCGCGCGGTGGGGACTGACGGCGTTGCCGCCGATCCAGACCTGTTCGACCCGGTACTCGCCCGTCTTTTCCGGGGCGCTCTCCGCGAGCAGGGCAGCCTGCATGGCGACGATCGTCTCGTCGCTCAGCTCGTCGGCAAGTTCGAGCGCGGCCGACAAGGCGCGAACGTTGCGCACGATCAACGCCGCGTTGCCGTGGTCACGTTCGCCGAGCTCGGCCTCCGCAACCGCTCGCGCACTGCTCGTGAGATTCTCGATCTGCGACGACGATGCGGATTCGCTGCGCAGCAGAATGGATTCGAACGGGAGAACCGTGGCCCCGGCGCGGCTGTCGAAGCGCGACAGCAGAACGGATGCCTCTTCCGCGTCCGCGAGCAGCTGCGAGTTGATCGACACCTTCCGGTCCGCGACCTCCGGAGTCACCGCCGCCGCGTACGGCTGCTGCATCTGAATCCATTGCCTGCCCGAGACCTCACCGCGAGCGAAGCTCGTCACCCATCGGCGGTCCTCATAGGTCACCGCAGGCCAGGAGCTGACTGCTGATTCGACCACCGAGCCTCCAACCGTTGTGGGAACAGCGTACTCATTATCCACACTTAATGGCATAAGTGTGAGTACTTGGAGCGGTAGAGATCAGCTGTCAGCCGTATCCCCGAGCGGATGTCGGTGGCCCCGTGCGTCCTGCTCTATTCACCACTCGGCGGGTGCCGCTCGGCGTGAACTCCACGCGGCAAGTTGACCGCACCGGATGATCTGCTCACGACGATCGCGGCTCAGGGTCCTGTGCCCTATCTCAGACAATCCGGTCCCTCATCCGCCCCCAAAAGGGTTACGCCCCACCCTCCGCCCCCGCTAAGCTTCCGAGCTGCCGCCTCCAGTGAAAGTCGATGCCTCGGCGTGCCCGCCGCGGGTTGCAGACGCCTGCAGCCGCGTGCGCGCGCCGGCCGATGGCATCCGCTTACGACGAAGTAGGAGGGTTCACGACAGTGCGTATTGCACATCTCACACGGGGGCGGCTGCGCCGTCTCTGCACGACCGTCGCACTCGGCACGGCCGCGGTGACGCTCGGCACGCTCGGTCTCGGCGCCACGGTGGCGAACGCGGCCGACAGCGGCACGACGGGGTCGAGCTCGTCGAGCAGCACCTCGACGACCGCGGCATCCACGGCGCTGAGCGCCAACTGGTATGCCTCGGCACCGTATTTCATGCCCGACGACAACAATCCGCCCGACATCGCGGCGGTCATGCAGGCCACGGGGCAGAAGGCGTTCCAGCTGTCGTTCATCCTCGCTGGCTCGGGCTGCACGGCCACCTGGGACGGCACCACCGCTATCGGCGCCGACCCCGCGGTCGCCGCCGCGATCTCCACCATTCGCGCGGCGGGCGGCGACGTCTCCGTGTCGCAGGGCGGGTATGCGGGCACCAAGCTCGGGCAAGTCTGCTCGTCGCCGCAAGCCGAGGCTGCCGCACTGCAGAAGGTGCTCGACACCTACAGCCTGCACGCCATCGACTTCGACCTCGAGGAGCCGGAGTACGAGAACACGACGGCGGTGAACAACGAGCTCGGCGCCGCGCAGATTCTGCAGCAGACCAACCCGGGACTCTACGTGTCGATCACCATGCCCGGCACGTCGTCGGGCACCGGATACTTCGGCGAGAACGTGCTGAAGACCGCGAAGGGGCTCGGTTTCACGCCGGCCAACTTCTCGATCATGCCGTTCGACAACGGCATCAACGGCGCCGACCAGACGATCGCGGCGCTGACCGCGTTCAACGGACTGCTGCAGAAAGATCTCGGGTGGGATGCCGCCACCGCGTGGGCGCACGAGGGCTTCTCCGGCATGGACGGCCGCTCCGACTCCGGCGAGATGTTCACCACCGATGACTTCGCCGCCATCCGCACGTTCGCGCAGACCAACGGCATGGCCCGCTTCACGTTCTGGTCGGTGAACCGCGACCGCCCGTGCGACGCCAGCGAGACGAGCTCCAAGACCTGGGGCGACTGCAGCAGCACGGATGCCCCGGCCTGGTCGTACACGGCCCAAACGGTCGCCTTCGCGAACAACTCGTCCGTTGCGCAGCCGCCGGCCGGCGGAACGACGCCGCCGGCCACGCCGCAGTGCGCCGCCGCGTACGTTTCGTCCACCGCCTACACAACGGGCCAGGAGGTCTCCTACAACGGCCACAACTGGACGGCCCAGTGGTGGACGCAGGGCGGAGCGCCCGCGGCCGGCGGCGCCTGGACAGATGACGGACCGTGCCAGGGCACGCCGGCATCGGGCGGCGGCACCGGCTCAGGCGGCTCAGGCGGCGGCACCTGCGCGCTCGCGTGGGTCTCGACCACCGCGTACGGCGGTGGCACCGAGGTGTCGTACAACGGCGACAACTACACCGCCAAGTGGTGGACGCAGGGCGAGACGCCCGGCGTCTCCTCGGTGTGGACCGACGCGGGGGCGTGCACCGCGTCCTGACGCGTCTTGAGAAGGGGCGGCTGGGTGACGGCACCGAGCCGCCCCTTCTGCTGTCCGGACGCTGAGCTCGCGCACCAGCGGCTTGCGGGGTCGGGCCGCCTAGTACGTGAGCCCTCCTCGCATAAATGTCGGTGGCATCCCTCACTCTGTTCTATTCGCCACTCGGCGGGTGTCGCGCATCGTGAATCGCACGTCGCACGGCCCACCCAGGGCCCACAGCAACAGGCCCGTGCACCACAGGGATGCACCATGTTCCACCTCATCGCCGCCGTCGGCGGACCCACCTACGATCCTTCTCCGGCCGTCATCGACCGCATCGAATCGGCGACGGCCGCCGACCCGGCCTCCGCCGTCGCTGCGGTCGTGCTCACCGTCCTCGCGCTGCTGCTCGTCGGCGGCGCACTCACCACCTGGCTCCTTCTGCGCGCGAACCGCAAAGCGCGCATCGCGGCGCTCTCTCCCGCCGAGCGCGAACGACGGGATGCCGTCACCGAGTACCGCGCCCGCCTCTCCGCCGCAGAGAAGGGGCTCACGGCCGCCACGAAAGAACGCGCGCACCGGCTCAAGTCCTGCGAGAAGGCCCTCGCCCAGGCGCACGCCGCGGCGGGGCGCCCGATCGCGAGCTACCGCGGGCGGGACGGCGGAGCATCCGTCACTCCCCTGTACCTCGAGGTGCCGCAGGGCCGGTTCGCGCTCACCCCCGCCATCACGGCCACCGTCGACACGGCGGGCAACCTCGCCACGAGCAGCAGGTCCACGCTCACCCGCATCGCGGCGGGCGGACTGCTCTTCGGGCCGGTCGGCGCCATCATCGGCGGCGTCGCCAAGAAGACGCGGGTGCACGACACCCGCGAGCTCTACCTGCTGATGCAGGGCGACACGTTCGCCACGCTCATCACCTGCGCGCCCGACGACGGCCAGCGCGTTCGCCATTTCGCCGCCGTCGTGCGCCAGGCCGCGCTCAACTCCGACGCGGCGCGCGCCTACCAGGCCCAGGCTGTCGCCTACGCAGAGCAGGCGCTGGCCCTCGAGCAGCAGAACGTGGGCGCCGTGGATGCCGCGCGGCACTCCCTCGAGGCCGCCACCGCCGACACGGCCCGCATGGATGCCGCGGCCGCCGCGCTCGCGCAACAGCAGCCGCCCACGCCGCCCACCGCGGGCCGCTCTACCGCGGGTTGAGGAGCCCCGCGCGCGGGGCGTCTCGAAACCCGGCCCACAGGAACACGGGTTTCGAGACGCGGCGCAAGCGACGCTCCTCAACCCTCGACAAAACCACCGTCGCAACAATCCCAACACGAACGTCGAGCAATCATCATGATCAAGAACACCACCACCCGTTCCTTCCGCAGCTGGCCGCGGCCGCTGCGCATCCTCTCCCTCGTCGCGGCGGGCGTGCTCGCGCTGGCCATCATCGGAGCGTCCGCCTTCGCCGGTTACACCGCATTCCTGGCGCCGCCTCTCGCGAAGGCGCAGCAGGAGCAGTGCGACCACTCGTTCTCGTCTGACGCGGGGCGCGCGGCCTGCGTGGCTGGACATCCCGACAAGGCGAAGGCCGCCGACCGGACGGCCGCGCAACTCGCGAAGCAGCACGCGCTCGTGAAGCGGTGCCAGTCCCAGTACGACGACCTCACGGCGCAGACCGACTGCGCCAACGGTGACACGGCATCCGCCGACGCCGATCAGGCTGCAGCGGACAAAGCGGCCGCCGACGCAGAGAAGGCCGCGACCGCTGGACAGTCGTACGACAACCCGGTCGCTGTCGGCACCCATGTGTCGATGCAGAACACCAACCGGCTCGACGGCTCCGTCGTCACCTACTCCGAGTGGATCTCCGGATTCAACGCCGACTGGCGCGGCTACGACGAGTTCGAGGCGCCCGACGCCGGCATGAAGTACGTGGCGTTCGTCGTGCACGTGCAGGCAACCGACGCGGGCGTGGATGCCGGTGCCATCGCCTACGACGCCAGCTTCACCGACGCGACGGGCAACGTCTACGACCACGCCGACGCCGAGTTCGAGGCGAAGCCGCAGATGCCGCAGGTCACCCTCGGCGCCGGGCAGCAGACCAGCGGCGTCGTCGTCTTCCAGGTGCCGGCCTCGGTGTCGACGGGTGTCGCCACCTTCGGTGACGGCACCGTGTTCGAGGCGGTGCGGTAGGAGCGCGCACGGGGCCAGTCGCCGACGCGCCTGTTAAATGCGTAATGCCCACCTCGAAAGGTGGGCATTACGTGAAGTGTGTTCGGCGGTGTCCTACTCTCCCACAGGGTCCCCCCTGCAGTACCATCGGCGCTGTCAGTCTTAGCTTCCGGGTTCGGAATGTGTCCGGGCGTTTCCCTGACGCTATGGCCGCCGAAACTCTGTTGATCTGTGGTGTGCAACCCCCGTGCGGTCACCGTGTTGGTGGTTGGGGGTTGGTTTCCGACCGTAGATCGGGAACCACATAGTGGACGCGAGTTCTGTCACGATTCGTGACGGAAAAGATTGTGTTGTCAAGTTGTTGGCTTATTAGTACCGGTCAGCTGCACAGGTCTTTCGTCCCTGCTTCCACATCCGGCCTATCAACCCAGTCGTCTGGCTGGGAGCCTCTCACCCGAAGGTATGGAAGTCTCATCTTGAGGCCGGCTTCCCGCTTAGATGCTTTCAGCGGTTATCCATCCCGAACGTAGCTAACCAGCGGTGCTCCTGGCGGAACAACTGGCACACCAGAGGTTCGTCCAACCCGGTCCTCTCGTACTAGGGTCAGATCCTCTCAAACTTCCTACGCGCGCAGCGGATAGGGACCGAACTGTCTCACGACGTTCTAAACCCAGCTCGCGTACCGCTTTAATGGGCGAACAGCCCAACCCTTGGGACCTACTCCAGCCCCAGGATGCGACGAGCCGACATCGAGGTGCCAAACCATGCCGTCGATATGGACTCTTGGGCAAGATCAGCCTGTTATCCCCGAGGTACCTTTTATCCGTTGAGCGACAGCGCTTCCACAAGCCACTGCCGGATCACTAGTCCCGACTTTCGTCCCTGCTCGACCTGTCAGTCTCACAGTCAAGCTCCCTTGTGCACTTACACTCGCCACCTGATTGCCAACCAGGTTGAGGGAACCTTTGGGCGCCTCCGTTACTCTTTAGGAGGCAACCGCCCCAGTTAAACTACCCACCAGGCACTGTCCCTGAACCGGATTACGGTTCTAAGTTAGACATCCAGAGTGACCAGAGTGGTATTTCAACAATGACTCCACGAACACTAGCGTGCCCGCTTCATAGTCTCCCACCTATCCTACACAAGCCACACCGAACACCAATACCAAGCTGTAGTAAAGGTCACGGGGTCTTTCCGTCCTGCTGCGCGTAACGAGCATCTTTACTCGTACTGCAATTTCGCCGAGTTCGCGGTTGAGACAGCTGGGAAGTCGTTACGCCATTCGTGCAGGTCGGAACTTACCCGACAAGGAATTTCGCTACCTTAGGATGGTTATAGTTACCACCGCCGTTTACTGGGGCTTAAATTCTGAGCTTCGCCTTGCGGCTAACCCTTCCTCTTAACCTTCCAGCACCGGGCAGGCGTCAGTCCGTATACATCGTCTTGCGACTTGGCACGGACCTGTGTTTTTAGTAAACAGTCGCTTCCCACTGGTCTCTGCGGCCTTCAAACGCTTTCGGAGCAAGTCCTAATACGCCTCAGGCCCCCCTTCTCCCGAAGTTACGGGGGCATTTTGCCGAGTTCCTTAACCACGATTCTCTCGATCTCCTTGGTATTCTCTACCTGACCACCTGAGTCGGTTTAGGGTACGGGCGGCTGGAACCTCGCGTCGATGCTTTTCTCGGCAGCATAGGATCACCAACTTCCCCAAACGGGTCCGCATCGTGTCTCAGCCTTGATGAACGACGGATTTGCCTATCGTTCGGCCTACGCACTTGCACCGGGACAACCATCGCCCGGCATCGGCTACCTTCCTGCGTCACACCTGTTAATACGCTAGCCGCACCAGCATAGGGTCGAGTGCTACCTCCCCGACCATCACCCCGAAGGGATCCGGAAAGGGTTTCGGACTCTTAGCATTACTGGATTGACTGGGGCGGTTCTTCGCCGGTACGGGAATATCAACCCGTTGTCCATCGACTACGCCTGTCGGCCTCGCCTTAGGTCCCGACTTACCCAGGGCGGATTAGCCTGGCCCTGGAACCCTTGGTCTTTCGGAGGACGGGTTTCTCACCCGTCTTTCGCTACTCATGCCTGCATTCTCACTCGTGTAGGCTCCACGGCTGGTTCACACCGCCGCTTCACTGCCCACACGACGCTCTCCTACCCATCAACACGGCTGGACCACGAAGGCCTACCACTAATGTCAATGCCACAACTTCGGTGGCGTGCTTGAGCCCCGTTACATTGTCGGCGCGGAATCACTTGACCAGTGAGCTATTACGCACTCTTTCAAGGGTGGCTGCTTCTAAGCCAACCTCCTGGTTGTCTGTGCAACTCCACATCCTTTCCCACTTAGCACGCGCTTAGGGACCTTAGTTGGTGGTCTGGGTTGTTTCCCTCTCGACGATGAAGCTTATCCCCCACCGTCTCACTGCTGCGCTCTCACTTACCGGCATTCGGAGTTTGGCTGACGTCAGTAACCTTGTAGGGCCCATCGGCCATCCAGTAGCTCTACCTCCGGCAAGAAACACGCAACGCTGCACCTAAATGCATTTCGGAGAGAACCAGCTATCACGAAGTTTGATTGGCCTTTCACCCCTACCCACAGCTCATCCCCTCCATTTTCAACTGAAGTGGGTTCGGTCCTCCACGACGTCTTACCGTCGCTTCAACCTGGCCATGGGTAGATCACTTCGCTTCGGGTCTAGGACATGCGACTGAAATCGCCCTATTCAGACTCGCTTTCGCTACGGCTACCCCACACGGGTTAACCTCGCCACATATCGCTAACTCGCAGGCTCATTCTTCAAAAGGCACGCTGTCACCCCAACAAGGAGGCTCCAACGGTTTGTAAGCAAACGGTTTCAGGTACTATTTCACTCCCCTCCCGGGGTACTTTTCACCTTTCCCTCACGGTACTTGTCCGCTATCGGTCATCTGGGAGTATTTAGGCTTATCAGGTGGTCCTGACAGATTCACACGGGATTTCTCGGGCCCCGTGCTACTTGGGATCCTCTCCGCCCTGGCACAGCATTTCGGTTACGGGACTGGCACCCTCTACGGTCGACCTTTCAAAGCCGTTCACCTACACCATGCGCATCGACGTGAACTCCAGCGGAAGTTCGTGAGAGTCCCACAACCCCGACCATGCAACGCCCGCCGGCTATCACACATGATCGGTTTAGCCTCATCCGCGTTCGCTCGCCACTACTAACGGAATCACTGTTGTTTTCTCTTCCTGTGGGTACTGAGATGTTTCACTTCCCCACGTTCCCTCTACCCGCCCTATATATTCAGGCGGGAGTCACCAGGTCACCCAAAGGGCCTGGCGGGGTTTCCCCATTCGGAGACCCTCGGATCAAAGTTCGCTTATCAACTCCCCGAGGCTTATCGCAGATTGCTACGTCCTTCTTCGGCTCCAGATGCCAAGGCATCCACCGTTCGCTCTTAGAAACTTGAAATCACATGAGTCAGAATCGATCGCCACCAGCAAAGCCGGTGGAGATAGACCAATGATCTGTAAGTCAATACAAAAAGTATTGAACAAGATCTTTGTGATCGACCCCTATAAAGGGATCAATCTAAGATGCTCGCGTCCACTGTGTAGTTCTCAAAATACGGTCGGAACCCCCCACCAGCCCAACACCACGGTCAGACAAGAAAAGGGGCCCAGAGGTTCAGGTACGACCCCGAAAGGCCGGCCCGGTCCCTCAGGACCCAACAGCGTGCATGTCGCAAACTTCCACCCCGGACCCGTTCCTTGCCTCCGAAGAGACCGTACTGAGATCCGTGAGCATCCGCCCACGACCCATGTCAATGTTCCACCCATGAGCAACCAGCCGAGAACATTCGTCTCGGATCTGGCGCCTGGACACCAAAAGGTGCCAGTGCTCCTTAGAAAGGAGGTGATCCAGCCGCACCTTCCGGTACGGCTACCTTGTTACGACTTAGTCCTAATCACCGATCCCACCTTCGACGGCTCCCTCCAAAAAGGTTGGGCCACCGGCTTCGGGTGTTACCGACTTTCATGACTTGACGGGCGGTGTGTACAAGGCCCGGGAACGTATTCACCGCAGCGTTGCTGATCTGCGATTACTAGCGACTCCGACTTCATGAGGTCGAGTTGCAGACCTCAATCCGAACTGAGACCGGCTTTTTGGGATTCGCTCCACCTTACGGTATCGCAGCCCTTTGTACCGGCCATTGTAGCATGCGTGAAGCCCAAGACATAAGGGGCATGATGATTTGACGTCATCCCCACCTTCCTCCGAGTTGACCCCGGCAGTCTCCTATGAGTTCCCACCATCACGTGCTGGCAACATAGAACGAGGGTTGCGCTCGTTGCGGGACTTAACCCAACATCTCACGACACGAGCTGACGACAACCATGCACCACCTGTATACGAGTGTCCAAAGAGTTCCACATTTCTGCAGCGTTCTCGTATATGTCAAGCCTTGGTAAGGTTCTTCGCGTTGCATCGAATTAATCCGCATGCTCCGCCGCTTGTGCGGGCCCCCGTCAATTCCTTTGAGTTTTAGCCTTGCGGCCGTACTCCCCAGGCGGGGCGCTTAATGCGTTAGCTGCGACACGGAAACCGTGGAATGGTCCCCACATCTAGCGCCCAACGTTTACGGCGTGGACTACCAGGGTATCTAATCCTGTTCGCTCCCCACGCTTTCGCTCCTCAGCGTCAGTTACGGCCCAGAGAACTGCCTTCGCCATCGGTGTTCTTCCTGATATCTGCGCATTCCACCGCTACACCAGGAGTTCCATTCT
Organism: Humibacter ginsenosidimutans; assembly: GCF_007859675.1. GTDB lineage: Bacteria > Actinomycetota > Actinomycetes > Actinomycetales > Microbacteriaceae > Humibacter > Humibacter ginsenosidimutans. Next base: position 3,773,301 of record NZ_CP042305.1, on the reverse strand, counting down.
CCCCTACCGCACTCTAGCCTGCCCGTACCCACTGCAAGCCCGAAGTTGAGCCTCGGGATTTCACAGCAGACGCGACAGACCGCCTACGAGCTCTTTACGCCCAATAATTCCGGACAACGCTCGCACCCTACGTATTACCGCGGCTGCTGGCACGTAGTTAGCCGGTGCTTTTTCTGCAGGTACCGTCACTCCGAAAAGCTTCTTCCCTACCAAAAGAGGTTTACAACCCGAAGGCCGTCATCCCTCACGCGGCGTTGCTGCATCAGGCTTGCGCCCATTGTGCAATATTCCCCACTGCTGCCTCCCGTAGGAGTCTGGGCCGTGTCTCAGTCCCAGTGTGGCCGGTCACCCTCTCAGGCCGGCTACCCGTCGTCGCCTTGGTAAGCCATTACCTCACCAACAAGCTGATAGGCCGCGAGCTCATCCCAAACCAAAAAATCTTTCCACCCACAACAGATGCCTGTATGGGTCATATCCAGTATTAGACGCCGTTTCCAGCGCTTATCCCAGAGTCCGGGGCAGATTACTCACGTGTTACTCACCCGTTCGCCACTGATCCCCCCAGAGCAAGCTCCAAGGTTCACCGTTCGACTTGCATGTGTTAAAGCACGCCGCCAGCGTTCGTCCTGAGCCAGGATCAAACTCTCCATAAATGAACAAACCCACAGCCCCGGAAAAACCAGAACCATGGAAATATCACCCACCAAGCAAAAAAAACTTGGACGAGCTGATCTGACTAGAATCGAATCTCAAACTGACAATCCGAAAATATCTAATCCAAAGGAATCTCAAACACCAACAAAAACGTTGATGCCGAGGTTAATTGGCATATGACATAGTGCACGCTGTTGAGTTCTCAAGGATCGGACACTCCTGACCATCGGCCTCGCGGCCTACTTGTCGGGGTGACTTCCCGTACGACCATCGTCCACGATTCGAGCGCAAGGCTCGAGGTCTGGAGCAATGGAAGGTCTTCGCCTCAGGCCAGTGGTTCTCTCCCGTGAAGGAGTAGCTCTTCGGCCGAGGATCGGTCCCGCTTGAGGCCGGAAGCTTTTCAAGCTTTCCGCACCTTTGGGGTGACAAGTAAGTACTTTACGGACTCCGCGGGGTGCGGGCAAATCGCGCCCGCACCCCGGGCGTGTCGCGCTCGCGGGGCCGTCATCGTTCGCGATCGCGAGCCCTGGTCGCACTCCCTGCGGACTGGCTCCGCAGGCAAATCTCGCGGGAACAGGCGCATTGTGCCTGTTCCCGCGAGGAGAGCGCGCTCCTGCCTGTTTTCGGGAGGTGGAAGGCGGGCAGGCGGGCGAGGTGGTGCGGGCAGGCGGGCGGGGTGCGGCGGGGCAGGGTGGCTCAGATGCCTCTGGCAAGGCGGTAGTAGGCGGCGCTCCACTGCAGTTGCTGTTCGAACTCCCGCGGGCGGGTGTGCTCGTCGATGATGACGAGCTCGGTACCGGACATCCTGGCGAAGTCCTCCCACGCCTGGATGCCGACCGCGTTCGTCATCACCGTGTGGTGAGCGGCGCCGGCCTGCAGCCAGGCCCACGCCGACGTGCGGAAGTCGGGCTGCGGCATCCACACCGCACGGCCGACAGGCAGCTTGGGCAGCGGCTGCGACGGCGCCACGACCTCGACCACGTTCGCGGTCAACCGGAACCTGTCGCGCAGGTCCGACAGCGCCACGACGACGGCGGGGCCGGCGTCCGCGTTGAAGACGAGACGCACCGGGTCATCCTTGCCGCCGATGCCCAATGGGTGGATCTCGAGCGTGGGCTTCGCCGTGGTCAGCGACGGGCTCACCTCGAGCATGTGCGCACCGAGGATGCGCTCCTGCCCGGGCGTGAGGTCGTACGTGTAGTCCTCCATGAGGGATGCCCCGCCCGGCAGCCCCGCACCCATCACGTTCGCGATGCGCACCAGCACCGCCGTCTTCCAGTCGCCCTCCGCACCGAACCCGTAGCCCTCGGCCATCAACCGCTGCACCGCCAGGCCCGGCAACTGCTTCAGGGCGCCGAGATCTTCGAAGTTCGTGGTGAACGCCCCGAAGCCGCCCTCCTCGAGGAACGAGCGCAACCCCAGCTCGATCGCTGCCCCGTCCCGAAGCGACTGATGCCGATCTCCCCCGCGCCGCAGCTCGGGCACCACGTCGTACAGGTCCTCGTACTCGGCCACGAGCGCGTCGACGTCGGTCTCAGAAGCCCCGGCGACGGCATCCGCGAGCTCGTTCACGGCCCACGTGTTCACCTGCACGCCGAACACGTGCTCGGCCTCGGTCTTGTCGCCCTCCGTGACCGCGACGAAGCGCATGTTGTCGCCGAACCTGGCGAGCTTGAGCGATCGGGATGCCGCCAACCCGGCCGCCGCGCGCATCCACGTCGCGATACGCCCGCTCACCGCCGGGTCGCTGACATGGCCCACCACCGTGGTGCGAGGCACGCCGAGACGGGTCTGGATGTAGCCGAACTCACGGTCGCCGTGTGCGGCCTGGTTCAGGTTCATGAAGTCGAAGTCGATCTCCGCCCACGGCAACTCCACGTTCGCCTGCGTATGCAGATGCAACAGCGGCTTCTGCAGCACATCCAGACCCGTGATCCACATCTTCGCCGGGCTGAACGTATGCATCCACGCGATCACACCGATCACGGCATCGCTCGAGTTCGCCTCGAGCATGACCCGACGGATCTCCTCCGACCCGGTGAGCACCGGCTTCCACACCACCTTCACCGGTACATCGATCCCGAGCCGGTCGGCGATCGCACGGGACTGGTCGTCGACCTGCGCGAGCGTCTCCGGCCCGTAGAGGTGCTGGCTTCCGGTGAGGAACCAGACCTCATAGCCGTCGAATGGGCCCACGGAGCGTGAGGGACCCGTGCGATGCGGAGCATCGAACGGGAGAGCGACGGGGGAGGTGGTCAGCGGGGTGCGGGTCATCGGTGGTCCTTAAGAGAAAGGTGCGGGAGGTGCATGCGGATGGGGTCAGAGGGCATCGATCGCCGCGCGCTCGACGGCCAGGCCGTCTCGGTAGCGATCGAGGTAGGCGGCGAAGCCGACCACGTCGACGGGGTCAGGGGCGACGACCTGCACGGAGGCGTCCCGGAACACGGTCTCGTCGAGAAAACGCGCCAGCGAAAGCTGCGCGGAGTCGGACTCGGATGCCGCCACCCGGCGCGCGTAGGCCGCGAGCGCGGCGATGCCCCACGCCCCACCCTCCGCCGCGGTGTCGGCGACCGCGATGGGGGCATCCAGCGCCGCGGCGAGGAATCGCTGCGCGACGCCCGCCGTGCGGAAGACACCGCCGTGGGCGTGCATCCTCTCGAGTTCGACCTTCTCGTCGACGAGCGCGCGCATGCCGAGGCTGAGCGTGCCGAACACGCCGTAGAGCTGCGCGCGCATGAGGTTGCCGAGCGAGAGTCGGCTGTCGGGCGTGCGCACGACGAGCGGACGCCCCTCGTCGGTGGCGGTGATCGGCTCGCCGGCGAGGTAGTTGTACGCGAGCAGGCCTCCGGCATCGGGGTCGCCGCTGAGCGCCTCGCGCAACAACACCTCGAACACGCGGTCGGGGTCGAGCGGCGTGCCTGCCGCCGCGGCGAATCGACCGAACAGGCCGGCCCACTCCGCCAGCTCGCTGGCGCCGTTGTTGCAGTGCACCATGGCGACCGGGTCGCCGGCGGGCGTCGTCACGACGTCGAGCTCGCGGTGAGGATGCTCGAGCGCGCGTTCCAGCACCACCATCGCGAAGATGCTCGTGCCCGCGCTGACGTTGCCGGTGCGCGGTGAGACCGCATTGTTCGCCACCATGCCGGTGCCGGCATCGCCTTCCGGCGGGCACAGCGGCACGCCGGGTAGCAGCGTTCCGCTCGGGTCGAGCAGCGTGGCGCCTTCAGCGGTGAGCTCGCCGGCCGCGGCGCCGGCCGTCAACACCCCGGGAAGAAGGGACCGCAGAGGAGGCACCGATGGATTCGAGGCGGACGCATCGAAGCGAGCCAACAGCTCGTCGTCGTAGTCGCGCGTCGTGGGGTCGATCGGGAACATGCCGGAGGCATCCCCCACTCCGAGCACCTTGCGGCCGGTCAGCTTCCAGTGCACGTAGCCGGCCAGCGTGGTGAGAAAGGCGACGTCGCCCACGTGGGGCTCCTCGTCGAGCATCGCCTGACGCAGGTGCGCGACCGACCATCGCAACGGGATGTTCACCCCGAACAGCTCACTCAGCTGGGCGGCCGCGCGACCCGTGCTGGTGTTCCGCCAGGTGCGGAACGGCACCAGCAGGTCGCCGCTGTCATCGAAGGCGAGGTAACCGTGCATCATCGCGGAGACGCCGATCGCTCCGAACGTCGTCGGCTGCACGTCGTAGCGGCGACGCACGTCGGCCACGAGGTCGGCGTAGGCGGCCTGGATGCCGGCCCAGACATCCTCGAGCGCGTACGTGAAGAGGCGGTCGACGAACACGTTCTCCCAGTCGTGGCCACCGGAGGCGATGGGCACGGCGGGGTCGTCGCCGATCAGGCACGCCTTGATCCGTGTGGACCCGAGCTCGATGCCGAGCACCGCGCGGCCGGCCAGGATGGCGGCGGCCGCACGCGCCGCCGGTTCCAACCCCTCGACTCGCTGCGCTCGCTCAGGAAGCTCGGCGTCGGTCACGAGGCGCTCCTTCTGGCATCGGTCTGCTGGCCGTACACGTTCTGGTACCTGTCGTACAGCGCGTCGATCGCCTCCTGGGGCAGCGGCACGACCGTGCCGCCCTGGCGAGCGATCTGCACCGTGCGCGCCACGTCTTCGAGCATGACCGCCGCCTTGACGGCATCCTCGGCGCTCACGCCGACCGTGAACGGACCGTGGCCGCGCATGAGCACGGCGCGGCTGCGGTGGCCGCGCAGCGTCTCGACGATGCCGCGGCCGATGGAGTCGTCGCCGATGATCGCGAACGGCCCGACCGGGATAGGCCCTCCGAACTCGTCGGCCATCGCCGTGATCGCGCACGGGATCTCCTCACCGCGCGCCGCCCAGGCCACCGCGTAGGTGGAGTGCGTGTGCACGACGCCGCCGACCTCCGGCATGTTGCGGTAGACGTGCGCGTGCGCCGCCGTGTCGCTGGACGGCGCGCGCTCGCTCCCGTGCGTGCCCGCCACCACGTTGCCGTCGAGGTCGCAGAGCACCAGGTCATCGGCGGTCAGGTCGTCGTAGGAGACGCCGGACGGTTTGATGACGAACAGGTCGTCACCCGGGTCGCCGCCCCTGCGGACTCGGCCGGAGACGTTGCCTCCCGTCCACACCACCAGTCCGTAGCGCACGAGCTGCGCGTGCAGCGACGCCACCCGGCTGCGCACGTCATGGATGACGGGGTCGTCATCGAAGGCGGGCATGCGGTTCTCCCTCAAGGTCCGACGCGTGACGTCGGGCCGGCAGCGCACGGCCGACCCGACGTCATCGTCATGGGTCATTCTCGATCAGCGACTGAGCATTCGTCAGGATTGAGCGCTGGGCGCCGGTTCCCGCGGTGCGCCCGTGACGGATCGCGGGAGTCTCCTGGGTCGCGGCCTTCCTCGTCGAAGGGCCCGGATGCGGTCGGCCACGATCGCGACGCCGAGCACGAGTCCCAGCGCCACCTGCTGGTAGAACGGCGACACGTTGAGCACGATCAGCGCGTTGTTGATGAGCATGAGCAGCAGCGCGCCGGCCACCACGCCGACGATGCGACCCTCGCCGCCGTAGAGGCTCACGCCGCCGATGACGGCCGCGGCGATGGCATCCAGTTCCCAGCCGTTGCCGACGCTCGGGTCGCCGACCCCGATGCGGCCGATGACGAGGATGGCGACCAGGCCGGCACATCCGCCGCTGACCACGTAGGTGAGCAGGATGCGCCGCTTCACCGGGATTCCGGCCAGCCGCGCGGCCTCGACGTTGCCGCCCACGGCGTAGATCTGCCGGCCCGCGTACATGCGCTCGAGGAAGAACCAGGCGGCGAGCGCGACCACGACGAAGATGATCACCGGCACCGGCACACCGAGCACGCCGTTGGACACCAGGGTCGAGTAGAACGGGGACACCCCGCTGATCGGCTGGCCCTGGGTGAGGGCGAGCGCGCCGCCCGCCGCCGCCGTGAGCGTGACCAGCGTGATCGCGAACGGTGGAACATTCAGCCTGGTCACGAACCAGCCGTGCAGATAGCCGATCACGAGTCCGATGCCCAGCGAGACGATCAGGCACAGCCATACGGGCCAATGCGCGTTGGCGTTGAGATCGGCGCTCACCATAGACGCGAACGCGACGATCGCACCCGGTGACAGGTCGATGCCGCCGGTCAGAATCGTGAACGTCACGCCGATGGCGAGAATGCCGTAGTCGGCCAGGTCGAGCCCGATCACCTGCAGGTTGTCGCCGTTGGCAAAGCTCGGCTTCACCGCGGTGACCACCACGAACACCAGGATGCACGCGGCGACGACGCCGAACTCCGGCACCTCGGTGAGTCGGCGCATCCAGTTCTTGTGCGGCTCGGCAGGCACTGGCGGCACCACTCCCGCCGGCGGCGGGCTCCCCGCCGTGGATGCCGCGGCGACGTCGGTCTTGGCGCTCATGCCGCCTGCTCCACTCCGGTAGCACTGCGCATTATTTCCTCCTTGGAGAAGTGGTCGCGGTCGAAGACCGCGTCGATACGGCCGCGCCGCAGCACGGCGATGCGGTCACAGAGACTGAAGAGCTCGTCGAGCTCCGACGAGACGACGACGACCGCGACGCCGCGATCGCTCGCCTCCTCGATGAGTTGGTAGATGTCGGCCTTCGACCCGACGTCGACGCCCCTGGTGGGTTCGTCGAGCACGAGCAGCTTGGGATCCACGCCGAACCAGCGCGAGAAGACCACACGCTGCTGGTTGCCGCCGGACAGAGCACGGATCGGCTCGCCCATCGCGGTGAGCCGAACACGGGTGAGGTTGAGGAGCCGCGTCGCCCACGAGCGTTCCGCCTTCGGCGAGAACACGCCGCCCCGGCCGACCTTCTGCAGGGTCGGCAGGGTCACGTTCCACTGCACGGGCGCGTTCGGCACGATCGACTGCAGCTTGCGATCCTCCGGCACGAGAGCGATGCCCAGCCGTACCGCGCTCTGCGGGCCGGCCGGCCGATACGTCTTTCCGGCGAGCGCCATCGTGCCGCCGTCGCCCTGGATCGCGCCGAAGATGGTGTGCGCGAGGCGACTGCGCCCCGCGCCCATGAGCCCGGCGATGCCGAAGATCTCCCCGGCGTGCACCCGGAACGACACCGGGCCGACACCCGGCGCCGTCAGCTCGGACGCCTCGAACACGACCTCCTTCTCGACGGCGTCTTCGTGCTGGTCGGACATGGCCGAGTACAGGTCGCGGCCCACCATGGCCTTGATCAGCCTGTCATCGGTGGCCTCAGCCACCGGCATCTCATCGACCTTGCGCCCGTTGCGCATCACGACGACGCGGTCGGAGACCCTGCGCACCTCTTCGAGGCGGTGGCCGACGAACAGCACCGCCGCGCCGTCCGCGGCGTGTCTGCGTGCGATGTCGATCACCTTGTCGGCCTCGATGGGTCCGAGCGCCGAGGTGGGTTCGTCGAGGATGAGCAGACGCGAGGGGCGCCCGACGGCCTTGGCGATCTCGAGCATCTGACGCGCTGGAACCGACAGCGACGAGACCATGGCGGCGGGTGAGATCGTCAGGCCGATGCCATCGAGCATCCGTCGGGCCTCGCGAGCCACAGCTTTGCTGTCGTACCCGAACCTGCGAGCGTCGGGCGGACGGATGCCCAGCGTGAGGTTCTCCATCACGCTCAGCTGGTCCACGAGCGGGAACTCCTGGGAGACCATCGCGACTCCGGCCGAACGGCTGGCGGAAGGCGAGCCGAACCGCAGGGACTCGTCGCCGATGATCACCTCGCTGCCGGCATCCGGCTCGACCATTCCGGAGAGCACGCCGAGCAGAGTGGACTTGCCCGCTCCGTTCTCGCCGACCAGGCCGACGACTTCGCCGAAGTGGAAGTCGAGCTCGTCGAGGGAGAGCACCGTGGTCTCCCCGTACGTCTTTGCGACGTGGCGCAGGGAGATCGTGCCCCCCTGCGCCACCGTTGAGTCGAGCGTCACTGCGACTTCAGCCCGATCTTCGACCAGAAGTCGGAGAAGTCCGACTCGTTCGCCTTGGTCATGACGCCGACGCCCGTGCTCAGGGTGCCCGACGAGGCGAAGTACGGCTGGAACAACGACATGGTCGCGTCGTGTCCGAGCGCCTTGTCGGCGGCCAGCGCGTAGGCGAGCATGTAGCCCTGGTAGTAGGGCCGCTGCAGAATGGATGCCGCGATCAGCCCGCTCTTGACGTCGGCCACGGTGTCGGCCTCGCCGTCATCGGCGACGATCGTGATCTTGCCCACCTTGTTGGCGGCGCGCACCGCCTGTCCTGCCGCACCCCCGTCGTAGGAGTACACGCCGTAGACGCCCTTGATGTCGGGGTTGGCCTGGATGGCCGCCTGGATGGAGGAGACCGCCGTCGAGACATCCTGGTTGTCGTTGAGCACCTGGACGACCTTGACCTTGCTGCCCATGCACTTCTTGAACCCGGCGACGCGCTGCTGGGTGTTGGCCGCGGTGAGCGAGCCGCTGATCGCGACCACGTCGCCGGAGCCGATGGCCTGGGTCATGGCCTTGCCCGCGTTGCACCCGGCATCGGTGTTCGGCGTGCCGATGTAGAACTCGGCCTTCGTGCCTGGCAGCGGCGAGTCGAACGCGATGACGTTCAGACCCTTGCCGACGGCCTGGTCGATGGGCGTGGTCAGCGACTGGGCCGTGACGGCCGAGACTCCCCAGCCGCTGTAGCCCTGCGTCGTCAGGGTCTCGAGCAGGGAGACCTGAGCGCTGGCGGTGGACTGCGTCGGCTCCTCGAACTGACCGCTCGCTCCCTTGCCCTTGAGCCACGTCATGGCGGCGTTCCAGCCGGCCTTCGCCTCGTTCCAGTACGACGAGTTGCCGTTGGTGACCATGGCGATCTTCACCGAGGAAAGGTCCTTGCTGCCGAGTTGGTCTTGGATCTTCTTCGTCAGCTCGTCGAGCTTGGCGTCGTTGAACGACGACGAACCCTTGATCTGGGAGGCACCGCTGGCGTTCGCGCCGCTGCTGGAGGTGCTCCCTCCTGACGATCCCGTTGCGGTGCTGGTGCAGCCTGCGACGACCATGGCGGTGCCGACGGCGAGTACGGCGACGCCGAGCAGACGCCGTCCTGACTTTCGGTGCATTGCAACTCCTTCGTTGTTTTCGCGGGGGCGAACCGTTCACAAGACATCATGGATGTGACCGTTTCGCACAGAGCCTAATGAGCAGAAGGATGCGCGCAACAGTGCGTTATTCAACCGTTATCAAAGTGTGCGAACCGGTCACATTCAGTTGTCGAGTACTCTCTCTGCTATGGCCGCGCGCACCGAATCCGACCGACCACCGAGCATCCGCGATGTCGCGCGGGTGGCCGACGTGTCGTATCAGACGGTGTCGCGCGTGCTGAACGATCACCCGAACATCCGCCCGGAGACGCGGCAGCGCGTGCTCAACGCCATGACCGAGCTGAACTTCCGCCCCAACCGGGCGGCACGACGGCTGGCGATGAGTCGAAGCCAGACCGTCGGCGTGGTCGCCAGCGTGCAGGGCTCGTACTACGGCCCGACGAGCATCATCAGCGCGTTCGAAGACGCGGCACGCGAGCGTGGATACGCGACGCTGTTGGCGAGCCCGCGAACCCTCGACGAGGACTCGCTGCGCGACGCCATCGAGCACCTCATCGACGAGGGGGTCGAGGGCATCGTCGTGCTGGCGCCGCAGGCGCGCACCGCCGATGTCATCGCCTCGATCCGCTCTCCCCTGCCGATCGCGGTGCTGCAGTCCGACCGGGTGCCCGCCGACATCGGCATGTCGGTCGACAACCACCTCGGTGCCTCGATCGCCACGCGCCACCTGCTCGCGCTTGGCCACACGCGGCTGGCCGTTGTCACCGGTCCCGCCGACTGGGTCGAGGCGGATGCCCGCGCCCGCGGCTTCACCGAGACGCTCACCTCAGCGGGCCTCGCGCCGCTCGCCGTCGTGCCAGGCGATTGGACCGCCGAATCCGGATACCTCGCCTACCAGGAGCTGCACGGACAGGGCGCGACCGCCGTGTTCTGCTCCAACGATCAGATGGCGCTCGGCCTCATCCATGCCGCCTCCGAACACGGCGTTCGCGTGCCCGTCGACCTCAGTGTGGTCGGGTTCGACGACGTGCCGGAGGCCGCGCACTACCTGCCGCCTCTCACCACCATCCAGCAGGACTTCGGCGAGCTCGGCAGGCGCGCGATCTCCACGCTGCTGGCACGCCTCGGCGGAGGCGATGGCGAGGCGCACCTGCCGGTGCCGCCCCGACTCGTGGTGCGGGCATCCACCATGCTCGTGCACGGCTGAAGCTCTGGTGGACGCCCCGTCCTACGGCTGTCCCACGAGCGTCGCCGTCACCGTGTGCTCCGTTCCGTCCCGAACATAGGTGATCTGCACGGTGTCGCCGGCCTTCTTCGTCAGCGCCACGTGGGTGAGAAGGTCGCTGTTCGTGGCTGTCTGGCCATCGATCTTGGTGATGATGTCGCCGTGCTTCAGGCCGGCCTTCGCGGCGGAGCCCGCCGAATCGACCTCCTGCACGTACAGGCCGTCTTCGATGCCCCATCGGTCGGCGACCGCCTGCGGAATGGGGGTCACCTCCAGGCCGAAGTAGGCGTAGGAGACCTCGCCGTTCTTGATCAGGTCGTTCGTGACCCGCATGGCGAAGTTGACGGGCACGGCGAATCCGATGCCGACCGATCCCCCTCCGCCTGTGCCCTCCTCGTTGGGCACCGTCGCGATGGCGGTGTTCACGCCGAGCAGGTCGCCCTTGCAGTCCACGAGAGCGCCACCCGAGTTGCCGGGGTTGATGGCGGCATCCGTCTGAATGGCGCCGGCCAGCACCGTGGTCTGATCGTTGTCGCTGGGCACCGGAACGTTGCGGCCGAGCGCGCTGACGATGCCGCCCGTCACGGTGCTGGAGAGCCCGAGCGGCGCGCCCAACGCGACGACCGGCTGGCCGACCGCGATGTTCTCGCTGTTGCCGATGCCGATCACCGGCAGGTCGGAGTCCACGCTCACCTTGAGCACGGCGAGGTCGGAGCGAGGGTCACGGCCGACGAGCGTCGCCCTCTCGGTGTGGCCGTTGGAGAAGGTCACGGTGATCAGACCGCCGTTCGCGGCCGGGGAGATCACGTGGTTGTTGGTCACGATGTAGCCGTCTTTGCGCACGATCTCGCCGCTGCCGACACCGGATTCGCTCGACGTCGAGACGTTGATCGTCACGATCGTGGGCAGCACGTCGTTGGCCACGCTGACCGCGTCGCACGACCCGCTCTTCGATCCGGCCGCCGTGCCGGTCGAGGTCGTGCGCGAGGAGGATGTCGTCGCTCCGCCCAGCCGGGCGCCGAGCCATCCCGACCCCAGGCCGAACACGATCGCGATGATCGCGGCCACCACCCAGACGAGCCATGCGGGAACGCCGCGACGCTGCGGCGAGGGCGGGCGCTGTGCGGAACCCGCTGAGGGATCAGGGGCGGCGGGCGGCGGCGTCGCAGGCATCCCGGGCGTCGATGCCGACGGATCGGGTGACGCGGGTGTGTTCGGATCGCTCATGGCCTGCCCCCTTGCGACGCCTCCCCCGGCGGTCGCGATTCCGACTGTAGCCGTCGTGCGGAGTGCGCGTCATGCGACATGACTCGAAACACCCGGTCAGGATGAGCCGGCGGCGTCGCTGAGGGTGTGCGCGGCGGCACGGGATCGGTCAGCCGACGAGCCTGCGTCCCTCGAACGCCCGCCCCAGCGTCACCTCGTCCGCGTACTCCAGATCGCCGCCGACCGGCAGCCCGGACGCCAGGCGGGTGACGCGCAGCTCCATGGCCTGGAGCATCCTGCTGAGGTAGGCGGCGGTGGCCTCGCCCTCGACGTTGGGGTTCGTGGCGATGATGATCTCGCGCACCGTGGCATCCGAGAGCCGTGTCATGAGCTGGCGGATGCGCAGCTGGTCGGGGCCAATGCCCTGGATGGGACTGATCGCGCCGCCGAGCACGTGGTAGAGCCCACGGAACTCCCGCGTGCGTTCGATCGCGACGACGTCTTTCGCCTCTTCGACCACGCAGATCAGGCTCTGGTCGCGGCGCGGGTCGCGGCAGATCGAGCAGGTCGGCTGCTCGCTGACGTTGCCGCAGATCTCGCAGAACCGCACCTTGTCCCGCACCGTGGTGAGCACCTCGGCCAGCCGGGTCGGGTCGTAGCTCTCGGTCTGCAGAATGTAGAACGCGATGCGCTGCGCCGACTTCGGACCGACGCCGGGCAGGCGGCCGAGCTCGTCGATCAGGTCTTGGACGACACCTTCATACATGCGCTATCTCGACCAACCCTGCTGACCGGCCTGGCGCGGCTCGACCTGCTGCTCCTCGAGGAACTTCGCGCCCAGCAGCTCGCGCACGACGGCCTCGCCGTATCGCGAAGGGGCGGCGAAGCCCACGGATGCCTTCGGCCGGCCATCGTCGTTCGGCCGCACCCCCTGCGGTTCGGGTTCGCGTCTCCGCCTGCGGAGCTCGCAGAAGAAGAAGCCTGGGATGGGGAACCCTCCGTGGTCGAGCCAGCGGCGCTGGCAGAGGCAGAGGCATCCGGCGCCGGCGACCTTGTGGCATCCGCGACCGCTCCGTTTGTTGCGGTGAGCTCGGGCTCTGCGGCGTACGACTGGTCTTCCGGAAACGGGGGTTCGTCGTCGTCGGGTGCGTCCGGTCCGACGTACCAGCCATCGGCGTCGGTGGCCGCCGTCGTCGGCGCTTCGCCCGATGCCATGGCGCTCGCCGGTCCTGCGGCCGAAACCGTGCTCGTCGCCTCCTGCACGGGACGCGTCGAGGCTGCCGCCTGCTCGGACTCGGGAACGGTCTGACGTGTCGCGTCGGCGACGGTCTCTTCGGGCGCGGGATGCTCGCGCGGGCGCTCGAGGACCGCCGTCGCCGCGCCTGGAATCGCCACCGTCTCCCAGCCCACCGCCGGCCCGGAAGCCGACGCGGAACTGCGGGTCGATGCGGAGTCACCCCTCGCGGCCGACGCACGAGCCGGCGCAGAGACGGGCGCGGAGGCGGAAGCAGGAGTGGCCGCTGAGCCTTCACGTGACGGCGCCGAGGTCGCTGCCGAGGGGCCCGGCGCGGGCGGAGCCGACTCGGATCTCGCATCAGCGCCCGCACCTCGGCCGCCGCTCGGCGGTGCCGGCGGGCGTGCCGCGCCGCCGGCACCGCCGTCGGCGCCGGCGGGCTTGGCCACGAACTTCACCTTCACGCCGAGCAGATCGACGATGGCCTGCCTCAGCACCTCGCTGGCGGCATCCTTCGATCCGGGCGCCGCGCCGCGGAAGCTCTCCACGTCTTTCGCGCTCGGGAACGACAGCGCGAGCACGTCGCCGTCGAGGGAGCGCACGCTCGCCGTGTAGACGACGGCCCACGCGCTGCGGCTCGCTTCGGCGACGGACTCGAGGATCTCGGGCCAGGCATCCTTCACCTGCTGGGTCGTCACGGGGCCGACGGGCGCGGCCGGGCGGTCGTCGGTGACGCCCGGCGTCGCCCATGACGACGCGGCGGAACCCGCTCCGGCGGGGAGACCGGATGCCGCGCCGGCGTTCACGCCCTTCTTGGCTGCGGCGGCCGCGGCGAACGCCGCCGCCTGCGCCACGGCCGGGTCTTCCGACGACGCCGCCCCCGACGAAGAGGGAGCACCGGCTTCGGCAGCCGGTGCCGAGCCCGACGCCCCGAGGCCAGACGACGCTGAGGTCTGCGGTGCAGCGTTCTGCGGGCGCTCCGCGACGGGCGGCTGGTCAGCTGACGGCTGCCCCTCGGTGTGCGCCGAAGCAGCAGAGTTCGTGCGTTCGCGCGCGGGCTGCTCGGCGGCCCGCGTCGCGACCGGCGCCGCAGGTTCCACCGCACGGGGCGGGGCGGGCGACGAGGGTGCCGTGGGCACTGCCCCGCCGCCTCCCTCGACGCCGACGCGTCGCTCCAGGCGCTCGACCCGCGCCAGCGCGCCGCGCTCCGTCGCGTCGGAGGCGGGGACGAGCATGCGTGCGATCATCAGCTCGAGGTGGAGCCGTGGCGAGGTGGCACCGGTCATCTCGGTGAGCGCGGCGTTGACGATGTCGGCGCAGCGGGAGAGCTCGGCCGCGCCGAACGCGCGCGCCTGCACGGACATGCGGTCCAGCTCTTCTTGCGGCGTTCCGCGGAGAACGGCGGCAGCGGCATCCGCAGAGGTCGCCGCCACGATGATGAGGTCGCGCAGGCGTTCGAGCAGGTCTTCGACGAAGCGCCGTGGATCTTGCCCCGTCTGGATGACCCGGTCGACGGCGGCGAACGCGCTGGCGGCATCCGCGGCGCCGATGGCATCCACCACCTCGTCGAGGAGCGCGGCATGCGTGTAGCCCAGCAGGGCCACGGCCCGCTCGTACTCGATGGTCTCGCCCTCGGAGCCGGCGATCAGCTGGTCGAGCAGCGAAAGAGTGTCACGGGGCGACCCGCCGCCCGCGCGCACGACGAGCGGAAGCACGCCGGGCGCCACCTGCATGCCCTCGCTCTCGCACAGCTGCTGCACGTAGTCGAGCATCTGCGCGGGCGGCACGAGCCGGAACGGGTAGTGGTGCGTGCGGGAACGGATGGTGCCGATCACCTTGTCGGGCTCGGTGGTCGCGAAGATGAACTTCACGTGCTCCGGCGGCTCCTCGACGATCTTGAGCAGCGCGTTGAAACCCTGCGGCGTCACCATGTGCGCCTCGTCGAGGATGAAGATCTTGTAGCGGTCGCGGGCCGGCGCGAAGATGGCGCGCTCACGGATGTCGCGCGCGTCATCCACGCCGTTGTGGCTCGCCGCGTCGATCTCGACGACGTCGAGCGAACCCTGGCCGCCGCGGCCCAGTTCGACGCAGCTCTCGCACTTTCCGCACGGGGTGTCGGTCGGACCCTCCGCGCAGTTGAGGCAGCGGGCGAGGATGCGCGCGCTCGTCGTCTTGCCGCAGCCGCGAGGGCCGCTGAAGAGATAGGCGTGGTTCACGCGGTTGGTGCGCAACGCTGTCATCAAGGGCTCGGTCACCTGCGATTGGCCGATCATCTCGGCGAACGTCTCTGGCCGATAGCGGCGATACAGGGCGGTGAGCACGCGTCAATGGTAGTCGGGGGGTCCGACGTTCTCGGCCGGTTGTGGAGAGTGCTCGGACATGGTCGAGAGACCACCCGGTCCCGCTGGTTGAGGAGCGCGCGGCGTCAGCCGTCCGCGTCTCGAAACCCGGAGCGCGGAAGACGTCGGGGGTTTCGAGACGCGCGCCTTTCGGCGTGCTCCTCAACCCACAGGCGTGCTCCTCAACCCACAGAGTGGCGTGCGCTCCGCGTGCTCACCCACGGGATGGCGCCGCGGCATCCTCTGCGCCGGCTATGCATCGACCGAGAATCGATACCGCGGAGCCTTCTCGATTCTTCAGGGGTTCATCAGGCGATTTATGCTGACGTGTCGCCGCGATGACCCGAAAGCGACGACAGACATCGGAGTCCCACGTGCACCAGATCGCGATCATCGGTGCCGGGCCGTCCGGCCTTGCCGGCGCCCGCGCACTGACCAAGGCGGGGTTCGACGTCGACGTCTTCGAGGCCGGCGACGACGTGGGCGGTCTCTGGAACATCGACAACCCCCGCTCGACCGTCTACGAATCCGCCCACCTCATCTCCTCGCGCACCACCACGGAATTCGCCGAGTTCCCCATGCGCTCGACGACCGACTATCCCGGCCATCGCGAGCTGATGGCGTACTTCAGGGCGTACGCCGACGAGTTCGACCTGCGCAGGCGCATCCGCTTCGGCACCGCCGTCACCCGCGTGGAGCCGGTCGACGGGGACGCCTCCGGCGCGCGCGGCTGGGAGGTGACCGCGCAGGGGCCGAACGGCGAGACCAGCACGGGCCGGTACGCCTCCGTCGTGCTCGCCAACGGCACGTTGGCGACTCCGAACGTGCCGACGTTCCACGGCGAGTTCACCGGCGAGCTCATGCACACGTCGGCATATAAGAAGGCGTCGGTCTTCGACGGCAAGCGCGTGCTCATCATCGGCGCCGGCAACTCGGGCTGCGACATCGCTGTGGATGCCGTGCATCACGCCGCGAAGATCGACCTGAGCGTGCGCCGCGGCTACTACTTCGTTCCGAGGTATCTCTTCGGCAAGCCGAGCGACACCCTCAATCAGGGACGTCCGCTGCCCGCGCCGATCAAGCAGGCGATCGACACCCGCGTGCTCAAGGCGTTCACGGGCGACCCGGTGAAGTTCGGGTTCCCGAAGCCGGACTACAAGATCTACGAGTCGCACCCCATCGTCAACACGCTCGTGCTGAACCATCTCGGCCAGGGCGACCTGCGGGTCATGCCCGATATCGACCGGTTCGACGGGCGCACCGTGCACTTCGCCGACGGCAGCAGCGACGACTACGACCTCGTGATGCTCGCCACCGGATACACGCTCGACTATCCGTTCGTCGGCCGCGCCCACCTCAACTGGAAGACCGCATCGCCCTCGCTCTATCTCAACGTGTTCCCGCCGTCGTTCAACGGGCTGTTCGTGCTCGGCATGGTGGAGGCGTCCGGGCTCGGCTGGCAGGGCAGGGCCGAGCAGGCGGAGCTAGTGGCGGCCTATCTGGCGAGCGTTCGCGACGAGCCGGAGCAGGCATCCGCATTCCGCGAGCGCGTCGCCAAGCCCTGGCCCGACCTCACGGGCGGCTACCACTACCTCGGGCTCGACCGCATGTCGTACTACGTCAACAAGGATGCCTACCGCCGCCAGGTGCGCGCGCACCGCGACGCGCTGGTCGGCGGGTCCTCCCGCGAGAGGGTCGCCCGATGAACGTCGACAACGTCACCGTCAACTTCGCGCCCGGATCTCTGATCGCGCTCGACGTGGTGCTCGGGCTCATCATGTTCGGCATCGCGCTCGACACGAGCCTGAGCGACTTCAAGGCGGTGCTGAAGGCGCCCAAGGCGATGATCATCGCGCTCATCGCGCAGATCGTGCTGCTGCCCGCCGTGACGTTCTGCCTGACCCTGCTGCTGAACGTGCAGGCATCCATCGCGCTCGGGATGATCCTGGTCGCGTGCTGCCCGCCCGGCAACATCTCGCAGGTGCTCACCTATCGTTCGCGCGGCAACGTCGCCCTGTCGGTGTCGATGACCGCCGTGTCGAACGTGATCTACATCTTCGTGCTGCCGCTGAACGTCGCGCTCTGGGGACACCTGCACCCGACGGCCCGCTCGATCATGGAGCAGGTCAACGTGAACGTCGTGCAGATGGTGCTGGAGATCCTGCTCGTGATCGGCGTGCCGTTCGTGCTCGGACTCTTCATCCGCCACCGGTGGCCGAGGTTCGCCGGCCGCGTGCACCCGTACGCCCGGTGGATCAGCCTGATCGGTCTCGTCGGTTTCATCGTGGCGGCTCTCGCCGGCAACTGGGCCGTGTTCATCGAGGTGATCGGCGTGGTGCTGATCGTCGTGTTCCTGCACGACGCCGTCGCCCTCGCGCTCGGCTACGCCAGCGCGCGCATCGGCGGACTCGGCGTGCGCGAGCGCAAGGCGATCACGTTCGAGGTGGGCATCCGCAACTCGGCGCTCGGCCTCGGTCTCATCTTCACGTTCTTCGGCGGGCTCGGCGGCATGGCCGTCGTGGCCGGCTGGTGGGGCATCTGGGACATCATCGCCGGACTCGCGGTCGCGACGCTGTGGGGGTGGCACACCAGGCGCAAGGAGGCCGCAGCGGGCGTGCCGGCCGCCGCGGGCGCGCCTGCCTCAGCAGCGACGGGCCCGGCCAGAGGCGCCTCGATCGCGGGCGACGGCGATCTGGCAGGCGGAGCCGCGGCCGGTGACTCCGCCCCGGCCGAGACGGGCGGGGGCGCGGCATGAGGCGCGTTCTCGTCACCGGCGGCAGCGGATTCCTCGGGTCGAGCGCGGTCCGCGCGCTCGCGGGGCATCCCGCCGTCGAGGTGGTCGTGGCCGGTGACATCCGACCACCCGTGCAGGCCGTCGAGGGCGCCGTCTACGAGACGTGCGATGTGACGGAGAAGGCGAGTGTGGCATCCGTCATCGCCGCCCACCGCATCGACACCATCGTGCATCTCGCCGCGATCGTGAACCCCGGAACGCTCAGCGAAGACGTCGAGTACAAGGTCGACGTGGGCGGAACGCGTAACGTGCTCGAAGCTGCCGTCGCCGGTGGGGTCGCCCGCATCGTCGTGTCGTCGTCGGGCGCCGCGTATGGCTACCACGCCGACAGTCCCGAGTGGCTCACCGAAGACGACCCCGTTCGCGGCAACGACGAGTTCAGCTACTCGCGGCACAAGCGACTCGTGGAGGAAATGCTCGCGCAGTACCGCGCGGAGCATCCCGAGCTCGGCCAGGTGGTGCTGCGCATCGGCACCATCCTCGGACCGACCGTGAAGAACCAGATCACGGCGCTGTGGGACGGGCCGCGGCTGCTCGTGGTGCGCGGCTCCGACAGCCCGTTCGTGTTCGTCTGGGTCGACGACGTGGTGGGCGCGATCGTCGCCGGCGCCACGGGCGACGTGACGGGAGCCTTCAACGTCGCGGGCGATGGATGCCTCACCGTGCCCGAGATCGCCCGTCGCCTCGGCAAGGGCACCGTCGCCGTTCCGCCAGGGCTGCTCGCCTTCGCGCTGCGGGTCGGGCACGCGCTGCGCCTGACCGTGCACGGGCCGGAACGCGTCGGCTTTCTGCAGTACCGGCCCGTGCTCGACAACACGCGGCTCAAGACGATGCTCGGCTACACGCCGGGCAAGACCAGCAGCGAGGCGTTCGACGCCTACGTGCAGCAGCGGGTGCGCTGACGCGCGTTCTCGCACCCCGCACCCGCACCCGCACCCGCACACGGGTGTGCTGGAAATCGGACTTTTGCAGGGATACCCGGCGTGTCGCGCACTGCACGCGGCATGTCGCGCGGAAGTCCGAGTCTCAGCTCGGCGTCCACGCCGTCCCCCGACGCGAGGCTCTCCACAGATCCGTGCCGCCCCGCCCCTGAAGTGCGCGAAGGCGCGAGCCTGGCCACGTGACCCTCTGCGAGTTCGGCCACGTGGCCACCTCAGGCGCACTCGTTGCGGCGGGAATGTCGCGACGAAGCGTCGCGAGGCTCGCAGCGGATGCCACGGTGTGGCGTCCACGCCGCGGCACGCTCGCCTGCGCACATCTGAGCGGCGACGCGCGACTCGCTGTTCAGCTGGGGGCGCGGCTCGACTGTCTGAGCGTGTTGCGGGAGAAGAAGGTCTGGACGGGGCACGACGCTCGGTTGCACCTGCGCCTTCCGCGGGGTGGTCGCCTCGTGCGACCCGACCTGCTGCCGGAAGGCACCCACATCCATTGGTCCGACGCGAGCGCCGGCCATGACCGGCTACGCGTCAGCATGTCCACTGCCCTTCGCCGCGCCATGACCTGCTTCGATGATCCTGACGATGTCGTCGCAGCACTCGAGTCGGCGCGCCACCTCAAGACGATCTCGTCCGCGACCTTCCACAAGCTGATCGACTCTGCACCGATTCGCCTCGGGCCGGCACTCGCCCTCGCGCAGGAGGGCCCACAGTCCGGATACGAGACCAAAGCCAGGCTTCGACTGCAACGAGCGGGCTTTCGGGTGCGCGCTCAGGTGTTCATCCCGGGCGTCGGGCACGTCGACAATCTCATCAACAACGTGGTCGACCTGGAGACCGATGGCCGCGAGTTTCACGAGAGCAGCTTCGAATCGGATCGTCGACGTGACCTCGCGGCGGAATGGATAGGCATCCGCACCCTGCGAGTGCCGGCCGCAATGGTCGACACCGACTGGGACTACATCGAGGAGACCATCGGCCGCATGGTCAGAGACGCGAGTTGAGCGGCGTGCCGCTTGGCCCCCTCCCCCGCTGCGCCGAGCGGAGCTGGGCCGTGCCGAAAATCGGAGTTTCGCGGCGCCACGCCGGCAGTGAGATGCAACACACCCACGCGATCCACAAAGTTCCGATTTCGAGCACGGCGTTGCTCGCCGTCAAACAGCCCGCTGTCGACTCGCTGGCCCTACGGCAGACGGCAGACGGCAGACGGCAGACGGCAGACGGCAGACGGCCTACCCCACCACATCCAGCGTCTGCCTGGCGATCTCGAGCTCCTCGTTGGTGGGCACCACGAGCACGGTGACGGGCGAGGCATCCGTCGAGATCACACGCGGCCCGTGGTTGGGCCCGTTGTTGCGGTCGGCGTCGAGCACGATGCCGAGCCGCTCCAGCCCACCGAGCGCACGTGCGCGCACGATCGCCGAGTTCTCTCCCACGCCGGCCGTGAACGAGATGACGTCGACACCGCCGAGTTCCGCGATGTAGGCACCGAGGTAGCGCTTGAGGCGACGCACGTAGACGCCGAGCGCGAGCTCGGCGGCCTCGTCGCCGGCATCCGCCGCCCTGGTGAGATCGCGCATGTCTTTGTGGCCGGAGAGCCCGAGGATGCCCGACCTCTTGTTCAGCAGATCGTCGAGCTCGTCGACCGCGATGCGGGTCCTGCGCTGCAGATAGAGCAGCACCGCGGGGTCGATGTCCCCGGTTCTCGTCCCCATCACGAGGCCCTCCAGCGGGGTGAAGCCCATGCTGGTGTCGACCGAGCGCCCACCGTCGACCGCGCACACGGACGCCCCATTGCCGAGGTGCAGCACGATCTGCTTGAGATCGTCCAGCGGGCGGCCGACGAACGCCGCGGCGGCCTCGGAGACGAACTTGTGACTGGTGCCGTGGAACCCGTAACGGCGAATGCGATAGCGCTCGGCGGTGGTCGCCTCGAGGCCGTAGGTGTAGGCATCCGGCGGCATGGTCTGGTGGAAAGCGGTGTCGAACACAGCCACCTGCGGCAGGTCGGGGAACGCCTGCTGGGCCGCCTTGATGCCCTCGACGTTCGCCGGGTTGTGCAGCGGCGCGAGGTCGGAGAGGTCCTCGATGTTGATGAGCACGAGAGGTGTGACGAGCGTGGGCTCGAAGAACCTCGCCCCGCCGTGCACGACGCGATGACCGACGGCGACGGGTGCGTTGTCGGTGAGGCTGGGGCCGTGCTCGGCGAAGGCGTCCGTCATCACGGCGAAGCCCGCCGTGTGGTCCGGGATCTCGAGCGAACGCTCCCAATGTCCGTCGGCAGTGTCGTGCGTGGCGTGCCCGGAGGCCTCACCGATGCGCTCCACGAGCCCCGATGCGAGCCGCTCCTCGGTCTCGGCGTCGATCAGCTGGTATTTGAACGACGACGATCCGCTGTTGATCACCAGTACAGATGCCATGGAAAACCCTTCGACTCGCTGTGCTCGGTCAGGTAGCCGCGTTCGCTCAGGACCCGCGGCACCGTCACGCCTGCGCCTGGATCGCCGTGATCGCGATCGTGTTCACGATGTCGTCGACGAGCGCACCGCGCGACAGATCGTTGATCGGCTTGCGCAGGCCCTGCAGCACCGGACCGATCGCCACGGCGCCGGCCGAACGCTGCACGGCCTTGTACGTGTTGTTGCCCGTGTTGAGGTCGGGAAAGATGAACACCGTCGCGCGGCCGGCCACGCTGGAGCCGGGCAGCTTCGCCGCCGCGACCGCGGCATCTGCTGCCGCGTCGTACTGGATCGGCCCCTCGACGAGCAGCTCCGGCGCGCGTTCGTGCACGAGACTCGTCGCCTCCCGCACCTTCTCCACGTCGGCACCTGTGCCCGACTCCCCCGTCGAATACGAGAGCATCGCCACCCGCGGCTCGATGCCGAACTGGGCTGCGGTCGCCGCTGACGACACCGCGATGTCGGCGAGCTGATCGGCCGTCGGATCCGGGATGACCGCGCAGTCGCCGTAGACCAGCACCCGGTCGGCGAGAGCCATCAGGAACACGCTGGAGACGACGTCGACGCCCGGCTTCGTCTTGATGATCTCGAACGCCGGCCTGATCGTGTGCGCCGTGGTGTGCGCGGCGCCGGACACCATGCCGTCGGCGAGCCCCAGATGAACCATGAGCGTGCCGAAGTACGACACGTCGGTGACGGTGTCGGCGGCCTGGTCGAGCGTGATGCCCTTGTGGGCGCGCAGCTTCGCGTACTCGGCCGCGAACTTGCGCCGCAGCACGTCGTCGAACGGGCTGAGCACCTGCGCATCGCGGATGTCGACGCCGAGCTCGATCGCCCGCGATCGCACCTCGAACGACTCGCCGAGGATCGTGAGATCGGCGATGCCGCGCGCGAGCACGATGCCGGCGGCGCGGAGGATGCGGTCGTCGCCGCCCTCCGGCAGCACGATGTGCTTGCGGCTCGACCTCGCACGCTCGAGCAGTTCGTACCCGAAGGCGAGAGGCGTCACGATGGGAACGCGCGAGACGTCGAGGAGCCGCAGCAGGGCATCCTCGTCGACGGACTTCTCGAAGAGTGCCAGAGCGCGCTCGCGCTTGACCTCGGAGTCGGCGGCCAGTCTGCCGCGCGTGTGCGTGATGCGCACCGTGGTCTCGTAGCTGCCGTACGACGTGCCGATGATCGGCAGGTTGGTGCGGATGCCCTGCAGCAGTCGCTGGATCGGCTCACTGAGCTCGAACCCGCCGTTGAGCACGATCGCGGCGATCGACGGGAAGGTGCCGGACGCGTTGGCCATGAGCACGGCGAGCAGCACCTCGGTGCGGTCGCCGGGCACGACCACCACGGAACCCTCGATGAGCCTCGGCAGCACGTTCTCCATCGACATGGCGGCCACGACCACGCCGAGCGCTTCGCGATCGAGCAGCTCGGGGTCGCCGCGCAGCAGCTCGCCGTCGACGGAGGCCATGATCGAGCGCACCGCTGGCGCCACCAGCAGCGGATCCTCGGGAATGGTCCACACGGGCGAATCGTCTGCCGCGTCGAGGCCGGACGCGACGGCGCCCGCGATCTCGCCGACGGCATCCGGGTCGGCGCGATTCACGATCGTCGCGAGCAGGTCGGCGTGCTCCGCCCTCAGCGACGAACCGGCCACCTCGGCGAGCTGATGCAGGTCGGCAGCGGTGCGGGCATCCGACTGCCCGAGCCGCTCGTCGGCTCCGGAGGCGGCACGCCCGCCCAGCACGAGCAGCACCGGCGCGCCCAGGTTGGCGGCGATGCGCGCGTTGTAACCGAGCTCGGTGGGCGTGCCGACGTCGGTGTAGTCGCTGCCGACGATGACGACGACATCGCTGGATGCCTCCACCGCCTTGTACCTGTCGATGATGACGGAGAGTGCGCCGTCGGCATCCGCGTGCACGTCGTCGTACGTCACGCCGATCGCGTTCTCCCGCGCCGTCACCACGCCGTCGACCCGCAACAGCAGGTCGAGCACGTAGTCCGCCCCGGTCGCTGTGCGGGCGATCGGCCGGAACACGCCGACCCTGCGCCCCTGCCGCAGCAGGAGGTCGACGACGCCCAGTGCGACCGTGGACTTTCCCGTGCGGCCCTCGACCGACGTGATGTAGACGGATTTCACGCGTTGTCCCCTCCGGTGTCGACAGACCGATTCTCGCCGACAGCGCCTGCGGAATCGCCCCAGGCCCAGTTCGCGACCTCGGGAATGTCTTCACCGTGTTCGCGCGTGTACTGACGGGCGGCGAGGCGGGCATCCTGCATGTTCTGGCGCAGCTCCGCGTAGCGCTCCGACAGGCCGGGCACGCGGTCGATCACGTCGATCACGAGGTGGTAGCGGTCGAGGTCGTTGAGCATCACCATGTCGAACGGCGTCGTCGTCGTGCCGTTCTCCTTGTAACCGCGGGCGTGGATGTTGTCGTGTCCGTGCCGCCGGTACGTCAGGCGATGGATGAGCCACGGATAGCCGTGGTACGCGAACAGGATCGGCTTGTCGGTCGTGAAGATGGCGTCGAACTCGCGGTCGGAGAGCCCGTGCGGATGCTCCGTCTCCGACTGCAGCCGCATCAGGTCGACCACGTTGACCACGCGCACGCGCAGGTCGGGGATCTGCTCGCGCAGGATCTTCGCGGCCGCGAGCACCTCGAGGGTCGGGATGTCCCCCGCCGCGGCGAGCACGACATCCGGCGAGTCCCCCGGCACCTCGGTGCCCGCCCATTCCAGGATGCCCAGCCCGCGCGTGCAGTGCGCCACCGCTTCGTCCATGGTCAGCCAGTTCGCGGCGGGCTGCTTGCCGGCGACGACCACGTTGACGTAATTCTCCGAGCGCAGGCAGTGGTCGTAGGTGCTCAGCAGCGTGTTCGCGTCGAACGGCAGGTACACGCGCACCACGTCGGCGCTCTTGTTCACGACGTGGTCGATGAAGCCGGGGTCCTGGTGGCTGAACCCGTTGTGGTCCTGCCGCCACACGTGCGAGGAGAGCAGGTAGTTCAGGCTCGAGATGGGCCTGCGCCACGGGATCTCCCGCGTCACCTTCAGCCATTTGGCGTGCTGGTTGAACATGGAGTCGACGATGTGGATGAACGCCTCGTAGCAGTTGAACAGGCCGTGGCGACCGGTGAGCAGGTAGCCCTCCAGCCAGCCCTCGCACTGGTGCTCGCTCAGCATCTCCATGACGCGGCCCGCGCGCGCCAGGTGATCGTCGGTCTCCCAGATCTCGGCGTTCCACTGCTTGTCGGTGTGCTCGTACACCGCCGGTGCGAGGCGATTGGATGCCGTCTCGTCGGGCCCGAAGATGCGGAACGTGTGCGGGTTGTCCTCGATCACCGTCGACAGCCAGTGCCCCAGCACCTTGGTCGCCTCGTCGACGGTGGCGCCTGGCGACGGCACGTCGACCGCGAAGTCCCGGAAGTCGCGCAGCGAGAGCGGCTTGCGCAGCAGCCCGCCGTTGGCCACCGGGTTCGCGCTCATGCGCCGGTCGCCGTCGGGCGCGAGCGCCGTGGCGAGCCCGACGGGAGCACCCGCCTCGTCGAACAGCTCCTCAGGGCGGTACTTCTTCATCCAGTCCTCGAGGATGCGCGTGTGCGCCTCGGTGTCGCGCGCGTTCGCGAGCGGCACCTGGTGCGCGCGGTACGTGCCCTCCACCTGCACGCCGTCGATCTCGTGCGGGCAGGTCCAGCCCTTGGGCGTGCGCAGGATGATCATCGGCCAGCTCGGGGTCGAGCCGTGCTGCTCCTCGCCGGGAGCGGCGTCGTAGCGGCCGGCGCGGGCATCCGCCTTGATGGTGGCGATGTCGTCGAGCACCTCGTCGAGCACCGCGGCGAAGCGCTTGTGCACCTCGATCGGGTCCTCGCCGTCGAAGCCCCCGGTCACGAGGTAGGGCTTGTGCCCGTAGCCGCGGAAGAGGTCGATGAGCTCGTCTTCCGGGATGCGCGCGAGCACCGTCGGATTCGCGATCTTGTAGCCGTTGAGGTGCAGGATCGGCAGCACGACGCCGTCCTGGCGCGGGTCGACGAACTTGTTCGAGTGCCAGCTGGTGGCCAGCGGCCCGGTCTCGGCTTCACCGTCGCCGACGACGCAGGCCACGAGCAAGTCGGGGTTGTCGAACGCGGCGCCGTACGCATGGCTCAGCGAGTAGCCGAGCTCGCCGCCCTCGTGGATGGACCCCGGCGTCTCGGGCGCGACGTGGCTCGGGATGCCGCCGGGGAACGAGAACTGCCGGAACAGCTTGCGCAGCCCGTCCTCGTTCTCGCGGATGTGCGGGTACACCTCCGAGTACGTGCCGTCGAGATAGGCGCAGGCCACGAGCCCCGGACCGCCGTGGCCGGGACCGGTGACGTAGATGGTGTTGAGGTCGCGCTCCCGGATGACGCGGTTCAGGTGCGCGTAGATGAGGTTGAGCCCCGGCGTGGTCCCCCAGTGTCCGAGCAGCCGCGGCTTGATGTCGTCACGGGTCAGCGGACGACGCAGCAGCGGGTTGTCGAGCAGGTAGATCTGGCCGACGCTGAGGTAGTTGGCGGCGCGCCACCAGGCATCCAGTGCCGCGATGGTGTCGGGCGTCAGTTCGCCTGAGGTGCCGTGCGGGAACGCGGGGTCGTCGATGGATGCCCCGTCGTGCGCAGGTTCTGTGGCGGTTGAGGATGCCACGACCTGCGCATCCTCGCTCCCCCGGTTCGTTCTGTCCTTCTTCTTGTCGCTCTTCTTGTCGCTGCGAGACTTCGTCGATGCCGACCCGAATGGCACGGGACCCCTCCAACCCGGCCGCGGTTGCGGCCGCACGTCCATCCTTGTCGGCTCGCCGCGCGACGCGCCAGGGGTGGAGACGAGTCCTCTGGCCGCGGGTTGAGGAGTACGCGGCTCGCCGCGCGCGTCACCGCCTCGCCGGTTGCGAAGCACGCGGCCTGCCGCGCGCGTCTCGAAACCCGAGCGTTCTCGGGCCACCGGTTTCGAGACGCCCGCTGCGCGGGCTCTTCAACCTGCGGCGGGCTGGGGTGCCGGCGGGCTGGGGTGCCGGCGGGCTGCGGTGGCAGTGATAGCTGAGGCGAGGACGAAGGTGGGCCCGATACGGGTGAGGCGCTCGGCGCGAGGCGAACCGTCTGCCCCGAAAACGCAACACGCTCCACGTCGCGGCGGCGTGTACGCCGCGACAAGCGCGACCATGCACCTGCTCGACCGCGGTGCGCCCGGCGGGGACGGCCGCACAAAACAAAAGGGACCCCTCGCGCACCCGCCAGAGCCCGGTTACCCTTGCTACGTTTCCGTCCTGGGGGAGTTGGCCTGGATGGCGCCACGCGAGGAGCCGTCGTCCAGTGTACCGGCATCCCGACGCCCGTCCCTCCACGCTCCCTGACCGGAGCGCGCTTTCGCGTGCTCCGGCGTTCCGCGCAAGGGCGCGAGAAGTCACAAAATGCGATCCAACCCGTGCGCGACCGCGTTTTGTGACTTCTCGACCGGGGATCGACCGCTGGGGGCGCACCGGGACGTGCGGTCGGGAGGGCGCTTCGGGTCGGGTAAGATTCCTTGAGGTCGTTTTGCGACGGCCGCCCGGAGGATTCGCCTAGTGGCCTATGGCGCACGCTTGGAAAGCGTGTTGGGTGAAAGCCCTCGGGGGTTCGAATCCCCCATCCTCCGCCATATTTGCTGCTGACCAGGTATGCTCCCTCGCCCGAGGCGAGCGGCCGTCGCTATCGTCGGGCCGCCGAGACGGCGCTCGTCGCCGGCGCGGACATCCTCGGGTGCACTAGACGACGCCTGGTCGCCTGTGCTCGGCGGGGATGATGATCCACAACACCAGGTACGCGACGAACTGCGGCCCCGGCAAGAGGCACGACAGCAGGAACAGCACCCGCATCGTCAGCGGCTGGATGCCGAAGCGGCGTGCGAGCCCCGCGCAGACACCTGCGATGACGCGACCTTCGAGGGGACGTTCGAGAGTGTTCATGTCTCCAGCATCGCGAGCGCCGACGCGCGCCACCATCGGGGAAACCCCCGAATGCTCCCCCATCTCTCCCTGGGAGTGAGCGGCATTCCAGGGCAGGCAGCCGCGTAGGCGACTCCGAGACGCTGGGCGCCGGCGGCCGCGACCCCGGCGCCCCCTTCATCAGTCCCCGAGCCCGGTGCGAAACCCCTCGCGCCAGCTCGCATAGCGCGGCGCCCACCCGAGTTCGGCCCTCACCTTGGCGTTCGAGGATCCCCGCGCGGTCGTCATCCACTGCACGCCGAAGTCGCCGATCAGAGGACGCGCGACCCACGCGGGAAGGTGCATCGGGTTCTTGCCGCCCGCGCATTCGGCGAGCACAGGAATCCATTCCGCCACCGGCGCCGGATCGTCGTCGACGATGTTGTACAGGCCGGGCGCTCCGTCGGTCACCGCCGCGGCCGTCGCCGACGCCGCGTCGTCGACGTGGGTGAACGACCAGATGCCGCGGCCGCCACCGACCACGGGCATCTTGCTCCTGGCCACGAGTTCGAGCATCTCGCCGCCTTTGCCGAGCGTCTGGCCGGGACCGTACAGAGGGCCGTAGCGAACGACGAGTCCACCGGCCGCCACGGTTGCGGCTTCGAGGTGCGCGATCGCCGCGAGACTCTGCCGTGCCGACGCGGGCGGACGAGCCTCGAGCGGATCTGCTTCGGTCTTCACCGCGGATCCGGTGTGCTCGTTGGTCCACCCCGTGAAACTCTGCACGACGAAGCGGCTCGTTCCCGCCTCCCGTCCGGCCGCGAGAAGCGCGTCGGTGGCACGCGTGCGCAGTTCGTTGGTGAGCGCGAAGGATGCGTCGAGCTTCTTGAGATTCATCCCGCCCGCGAGCGAGGTCAGCTCGTGAACGATGACGTCGGGCCGAGCGTCGAGCACGGCTCGTCTGATCGCGCCAGTGTCCAGACCGTCCACGACGACGCCGTGACCGCCCGCGGCGTCGACGCGGCGCGTGCCGCCGACCGTGCGCGACGTGCCTGCGACCTCGTGACCCGCGGCCACGAGGAGGGGAACGAGGCGGGATCCGACGGCACCCGTTGCGCCCGCGATGAAGATCTTCATGTGTTGCTCCTGTCTGTCACCCCCTTCGACGGATGACCGTGGCAGCGTGTGACAGACTCCCGAAGGTGGATCTCGCCACCGAAGCCGAGGGGCTCCGTCCCCTCATGTTCTCGATCGCCTACCGAATGCTCGGCAGCGTCACCGACGCGGAAGACGTCGTGCAGTCGGGCATGCTGCGCCTTCACGAGCGCGCCCGTGCCGGCGAGGTCATCGAGCGGCCGGACGCCTTCGCCTCGACGATCACGACGCGCCTGTCGATCGACGCCCTCCGTGCGGCGCGCCGCACTCGCGAGCTCTACGTGGGCCCGTGGCTGCCGGAGCCGCTGCTCGTCGACGATGTGGACCCTGCGCGGCAGATCGAACGCGACGAGACGGCATCCGTCGCCGTGCTCAGGATGCTCGAACGGCTCGGTCCGGTCGAGCGCGCCGTGTTCGTGCTGCACGAGTCGCTCGGCCTGGACTACGACGAGATCGCCGAGATCGTGGAGCGCACGCCCGCGGCGTGCCGCCAGATCCTGCATCGCGCCCGGCAACGAGTGGGAGCCGACGGCACCCGCTTCGAGGTCGACCGTGCGCGTTCCGCTCGCCTCGCCGACGACTTCCTCCGCGCGCTGCGCACGGGCGACGTCGACGGCGTCGTGCGTCTGCTCTCGAACGACGTGGTGCTGACCGCCGACGGCGGCGGCAAGGCGCCGGCCATCCAGCATCCGATGGAAGGTGCCGTGGCCGTCGCCCGGTTCCTCATCGGTCTCATGCGGCGTGGCGAGAAACTCGGCGTCAAGGTCGAGTCCGTCTTCGTCAACGGGGAGCACACGTTCGTGTTCCGCAGCGCACGCGAAGCGACGCTGTCGGTGCTCACACTCCACATCTCGGGCGACGAGATCCGGTCTCTGTCGAACCAGTTGAACCCCGACAAGCTCCACCACCTGGGACCCACCGGCGACCTCTTCGCGCTCGTGCGCGGCGAGGGCGACACAGAGCATCCTCTCTGACGCCCGCAGTCGGGCGAGAGAGCCCGATAGCGGAGTCCCGAGCATCGATGACGACGATCGACACGGTGACCGGCTGTCATGAGCCGCACAGCGAGCATCCCCCGCCCGCCGATTCGCGTCTGACGCGACGGTCTTCGACCGAACCGCACGAGGCGAGCACGGGAGGCCTACCGTGGTGCAGAGAAGGCGGCGGGCTCCGACCACACCGCCGTCGCAACGACACGCGGGGAGAGCCATGAGAATCGTCGTCATCGGTGGCAGCGGCCACATCGGCACGTTCCTCGTTCCGCGGCTGGTGCGTGCCGGCCACGAGGTGGTCAACATCACCAGGGGCACCAGCCACGCCTATGCCGACGCTCCGGAATGGCAGCAGGTGCGCCAGGTCACTGCAGACCGGCGGCGCGAGGATGCCGACGGCACCTTCCCGAGTCGGGTCGCCGCGCTGCGACCCGACGTCGTCATCGACCTGGTGTGCTTCACCGCGGAGTCCGCGTCAGCCCTGATCGAACGGCTACGCGGCGAGGTCGGACACCTGATCGAGTGCGGATCCATCTGGCGCTGCGGGCGCAGTGCCGTGATTCCGACCACGGAGCTGACGATGACGCCGCCGTTCGGCGAGTACGGCATCCAGAAGGAGCTCATCGCACAGTTGCTGAAGGAGGAGACCGCGTCCGGCGGCATGGCGACCACGTCGCTGCATCCCGGCCACATCTCCGGACCGGGATGGTTGCCGATCGGCCCGCTCGGCAACCTCGACCCCACGGTCTGGCAGACGCTGGCCACTGGCGGGACGCTGCGGATGCCCGGCCTCGGCGCGGAGTCCGTGCACCACGTACACGCGGACGATGTTGCCCAGGCCTTCGAACTCGCGGTGCAGAACCGCGATGCGGCCGCCGGGGAAGACTTCAACATCGTCTCGCCCGCGGCGCTCACGGTCCGCGGCTTCGCCTCTGCGGTGGCCGGCTGGTTCGGCCGGACCGCGGTGCTCGAGTCGGTGAGCTGGGACGAATTCCGCCAGGCGACCACGGCCCGGTTCGCCGTCCAAAGCTTCGAGCACCTCGAGCGAAGCCCCTGCTTCAGCGTGCAGAAGGCACACGACCTGCTCGGCTACACACCGAGCCACGGCTCGCTCGAGACCGTGTTGGAATCGGTGCGCTGGCTCATCGACAACGGCGAACTGGCCGTCGACCGCGACCTGGTCGCCTAACGGCCAGCCTGGTCCGAAGCGCAGTCGGACCGGTGTCCATCGGTGAAGTGACTAGGGTGAGCGCGTGACTCTGCCCGAAGATCTCCTCACACTGCTGCACGCTCGCAGCCACTGCTTCATCGCCACCCTCATGCCGGACGGCTCCCCGCAGCTGACGCAGGTGTGGGTCGACACGGACGGCGAGTACGTCGTGATCAACAGTGTGGACACGCACCTGAAGGTCCGGAACATCCGCCGCGATCCTCGCGTCGCGGTGACGGTCGCCGACCCGGCGAATCCGACGCACTACTTCCAGGTTCGCGGCCGAGCGTCCGTGAGCCGTGACGGTGCCGCCGAACACATCGAGTCGCTGTCGCAGAAGTACACCGGCCGGCCGTACGCCTGGTACGGGGGCCGCGACCAGGTGCGCGTGATCCTCACCATCGAAGCCGACAGCGTGAGCGAGTTCGGCAGATAGATCGGCTGCGGCCGCTGTCGGGCCGTCTCGAAGTGCCGCCCCTCACAACCACCCGTTCTCCAGCGCGATGCGCACGGCCTCGGCCCGAGTGCGGGCATCCGTCTTGCCGATCGCGCTCGAGAGGTAGTTGCGCACCGTGCCCTCCGAGAGGTGCAACTCGCCGGCGATGTCGGCGATCGTGCCGCCCGACTCCGCGGCTCTCAGCACGTCGCTCTCGCGCTCGGTGAGGGGCGAGTCCCCCGCCGCCAACGACTCGGCGGCGAGCGCGGGGTCGATCACGCGCAGGCCGTCGGCGACGTCGCGCACCATCGCGGCGAGGCGCTTGGCGGGCGTGTCCTTCACCACGAAGCCGGCGACGCCCGCGCGCATCGCCCGGCGCAGGTATCCGGGCCGGCCGAAGGTCGTGACCATGAGCACACGGATGCCCGGCATCCGATCGCGCAGTTCGGCCGCCGCCGTGATGCCGTCCTGGCCCGGCATCTCCACGTCGAGCAGCGCCACGTCGGGACGCGTCTCCAAAGCCGCCGGCACGATCTCGTCGCCGCGGCCGACCTCGGCCACCACCTCGATGTCGGGCTCGAGAGACAGCATGGTCGCCAGGGCGCCGCGCACGAGCGCCTGGTCGTCGGCCAGCAGCAGGCGCAGGATGCGCGTCATGCCTTCTCCCCGTCATCGGTCGTCGCCTCGTCCACGGCCCCGTCGGCCACGGATCCTCGGGCGGCGGGATCGACGACTCCGCCGCCGACGGCTCCGCGCACCATGGCGACGCGGAAACCGCCCAGCTCGCTTCTTCCGGTTTCGAGCATCCAGCCGCCCGCCGCGACGCGTTCCGCGAGCCCGCGCAGCCCGCTTCCGGTCGACGATCGCGGCGTCGACGTGGCGCCCGGTCCACGGCCGTCGTCGACCACCTGCACCAGGTCGGCCGCGACCTCGATGCGACACACCTTCGCGCCGGAGTGCCGCAGCACGTTGGTGACGGCCTCGCGCACGAACCACCCGGCGAGCTCTCTGTCCTCCAACGGCAGGGACTCGACCGTGGCGGGGAACTCCGTCTCGATCCCCACGCTGGCCAGCACGGATCGTGCGTTCGCGAGCTCCGCCGCGACGCTCGTTCCGCGATAGCCGGCGACGGTCGTGCGCACGTCGGCGAGGGCGGCCCTGGCGAGTTGCTCGACGGCGCTGATCTCGTCGCGCACGCGCGGGGAGGCATCCTCTCCGATCAGCATTCCGGCGAGCTCCGCCTTCACCGCGATGGCGGTGAGCGAGTGGCCCAAGATGTCGTGCATGTCGCGGGCCACGCGTCCGCGCTCCTCGGCGACCGCGAGCTGGGCCAGCTCATGACGCGTCTGCTGAAGCTGCACGATCGAGGCGGCCTGACGGGAGAACGCGGACATCATGAGCGAGACGGATGCCACGATCGCCGGCACCCAGAGCAGCCCGAGCCCGCGCTCACCGCTGAGGTACTGGAACACGAAGGCGAGCCCCATCAACACGACGGTGAAACCGAGCGTGGCCGCCGAGGTGAGCATGCTCACGCCGATGACGATGGCCGGGAACAGCCAGAGGATGCAGACGTTCCACTGCAGCAACGGCCACATCACGAACGAAAGCGCGAAGTACGCCGCGACCACCAAGGGCCGCAGCCGGCCCGGCGCGATCCAGGTGAGCGCCGTCGCGAAGGATCCCGCAACGGAGATGACCACGATCGCCGCGCCGGCGTAGGCGATCAACCAGGGATCGGTGCTGTGGAACTCCGCGAAGACGATGAACGACATCGAGGCGAGGATCGCCGCGAACCGCACGACCAATCGACGCGGGCCGCCGAACCTGATCGTGCCGTGCGGCGTGACGTTTCCGAGCACGGGGATCCTGGGGCCGCTGCGCACATCGAGATCCCTCGGCGGCTCGGGCACCGGAACCTCGAGATCGATCAGCTTGGACGACACCGTGCCCACAGTAGTGGCGCGATTCTGCGTGGGCACGGGTGTCATCCCCTCAGCCGCGGCGCGTGTCGCGGCGGAACAGCAGCGCGGTTCCGGCTGCGAAGACGGCGAGCCAGGCGATCGCGTTGAGGAGAGCCAGCACGTTGAAGGCCTCTCCGGTGAGCGGTGCGCGTCCCAGCTCCCCGATGCCGTAGACCGGCGTCCAGACGGCGATCTCGCGCATCACGTCCGGCATCTGCGACACCGGGATGAACAGGCCTCCGACGAAGGAGAGCAGCACGATGGCGAGACTCACGAACTGCATCGCATTCTCGCTCGGCACGAGGTAGCCGATCATCAGGCCGAGCGCGGTGAAGACGAGCGTGCCGAGCAGCCACACGGCGAGACCGGCGAGCAGCCAGTCTTGAACGGGCATCCTCACCCCGGTGATCGCGCCGACGGCGAACGTGGCCAGCACGGCGATCAGGCCCACCACGAGCCCGGCGACGATCTTCGTCGCCACGTTCGCCACCGGGCTGACGGGTGTGAGTCGCAGCTGTCGGCTCCAGCCCTGCGTGCGTTCGATCGCGACCGATCCGCCGGCGGCCGTGGCCGACATCATGGCCCCGTAGAGCGCCATCGAGACCATGAGGTAGGCCGCGACCGAGATGCCGCCCTGGTCGACCGGCGTCGAGGTGAGCGGCACGTTGCGCTGCGGATATCCCACCAGCAGGTAGAGGGCGACGGGAAAGACGAGCGTGAGGACGAGCGTGCGCCGGTTGCGCAGCTTGCGCTTGAGCTCGATCCACAGGTAGGTCAGGTTGAAGGCGCCGAACGGACGCACGGTGCGGCTCTCGGCGATGGGTGTCATGGCGGTCATGGGAGTTCAGGCCCTTCCTGCTGCGGTGGTCGTTGCGGAGGTGGTGTCGTCGTCTCCGGTGAGCGCGACGAAAGCGTCTTCGAGGTTGTGCGACGTCACCTCGAGGTCGACGGCGGGGGTCTGCGTGAGCAGGTAGCGGGCCGCGGTGTCGGAGTCGGTCGTCGTCACGATCACCGTGTCTCCCCTGCTCTCGGCCGAACTCACCCCGGCCAGCGCACGCAGCGCACCGAGGTCGGGATCGGCGAGCGTCGCGCGAACCACCCGGCCGGATGCCAGGTTCTTGATCTGGGCGGATGTCCCGTCTGCGACGATCCGCCCCTTGCGCACCAGCACGATGCGGTCCGCGTAGAGGTCGGCCTCTTCGAGGTAGTGCGTGGCGAACACGACGGTGCGGCCGCGCGCGGCATCCGCCCGGATGGCCTGCCAGAAGCTGCGACGACCCTCCACGTCCATGCCGGTGGTCGGCTCGTCGAGAATGAGGAGGCCGGGATCGGAGAGCAGCGCGAGCGCGAACCGCAGTCGCTGCTGCTGACCGCCCGAGCACTTGCCCACCCGGCGCTCGGCGATGTCGAGGATGCCCGCCCGCTCGAGGACCTCGTCGACCGGGCTCGGCGCGGTGAAGAAGCTCGCGGTCAGCGTGACGGTCTCGCGCACGGTCAGATCGTTCAGCAGGCCGCCGCTCTGCAGCACGGCCGAGACGAGGCCACGGGCGATCGCCGCACGCGGAGTTCCGCCGAAGATGCTCACCGCGCCCTCGTCGGGCTGGCTGAGCCCGAGCAGCATGTCGATCGTGGTCGACTTGCCTGCTCCGTTCGGGCCGAGGAAGGCGACGATCTCGCCGGGCGCGATCTGCAGGTCGATGCCGTCGACGGCCAGCACCTGGCCGAATCGCTTGGTGATGCCGCGGGCGTCGACGGCGAGCGCCGGGCGTTGTGCAGCGGCCCGGTCGCGCTCGCGAAGGAGAGGGTTCGTGTTCATGGGTTCCACTGTCGGGGATGCCCGAGGTGCCGCGTGCACACGGGTGTCACCAGTTGGACATGACATTCGTCACGGTGGCCCCGTCGGGTCGCCGCGATCGACCCGGCCTCGCGGGTGCCTGCACCGTGGCTGCCTGCGCCGTCGCAACCGTCTTGTGCGCCGACGTCACCGCACGTCGACGGAGACCGTGTGCCAGCCGGTTGCGCCGTTCGGCGCGGGCGGCGCGACGGCCGACGTCTGCGTGTAGCCGTCGTCGTTGGTGGCGCGCACCTGCAGGGTGTGGTGGCCGGCCGGGGCATCCCATTCCCACACCCACTGTCGCCAGGTGTCGACCGAGACGGTCTCGGCCAGCCTCGCCTGCTGCCACCCACCGTTGTCCACCCGCACCTCGACGGAGCGGATGCCCGTGTGCTGGTCCCAGGCCACCCCTGCCACCGCGTACCGGCCGGCCCGGATCGAGGCGGCCTCCCGTGGCCGGTCGATGCGCGACGCGGTCTTGATCGGGCCCTTCTCCGACCAGCCCTTGTCCGTCCAGTACCCCTGGGCACGGTCGAATCTCGTCACGGTCAGCTCCGTGAGCCACTTGGTGGCCGACACGTAGCCGTACAGTCCGGGCACGACCATGCGCACCGGAAACCCGTGCTCGAGCGGCAGAGGCGAGCCGTTCATGCCGACGGCGATGAGGGCATCCGTGTTCAGATCGGTGAGCACTCCGAGCGGCGTGCCTGCTGTGAATCCGTCGACGCTGCGCGAGAGCACCATGTCAGCCGTCGCGTGCGGCTTCGCGCGTGCGAGCAGCTTGCGCACCGGGTACCCCAGCCAGGTGGCGTTGCCCACGAGGTCTCCACCGACGTCGTTCGACACGCACGCGAGCGTGATCGTGTGCTCCTCGAGCGGCAACGACAACAGCTGCGCCCACGTGACGGTGACCGGGGTGTCGACCATGCCGCCGATGGTGAGCTTCCAGGTGTCCGGGTCGATGGACGGGATCTGCAGAGCCGTGTCGATGCGGTAGAAATCGCCGTTCGGCGTCACGTACGGCGTGAGCCCGCTCAGGCGAAGGTCGGCGCCCTCCGGAATCGCCGGCGCGGGCTTCACCGGGGCCGGCAGTCTCACCATCGCTCGAGCGGAGGCGACGGCGACGCTCCCGGCATTGATGCTGCGTGCGACCACTCCGGCGACGATGGCGACGGCTCCCACGCCGATCCCGAGCGCCAGGAACGACCGCCTCGCGGGCGCGGACCGATCGACCGGCACGCGTGACGGCGCCGAAGCGTCGACCCATTCCCGCAGTCGGTCGATGAGCCTGGCGAGCACGTACACGCCGACGAGCGTGCCCGCCACGGTCGGCAGCAGCCACCAGTAGGTCGCATCGGCCCTCGTCATCACGGCGATCAGTGCGATCACGCCTATCACGCCGAGCAGCAGCATCCCGAACGGGCGGCGCACGAGTTCGAGGATGCCCGCCACGCACGTCAGCGCGATCACCACGACTCCGAGCACCACGAGCAGGAAGATCTTGTCCCCGGTGCCGAACAGCCCGACGACGGCATCCTTCAGCCAGCCCGGTGTGAGGTCGATCACCCACGAACCCACCGCGAACAGCGGGCCGGAGGCGGCGCCCACGAACACCGCGAGCACCTCGGCGACCGCCCATCCCGCCACCGCTGCGACGACTCCGCACACCGCCGCGGTCGCAGACAGAGCGCGGCCGCGCGGTGCAACGGCGGTGCTCGGCATGTGGCACAGCCTAGGTCTGCGACCTGTGGTCGAAGCGGCCATTCAGGCAAGCGAGACGCGCGGTCGAGCGTCCCGAGAGCCTCAGCGGCTGCCTTCGAGGATCGCTTGATCGTTCGGTCACAAAATTGATCGAAATTGACCATTGAACCGCCTTTTCAATCAGTAGTCAGCGTCATAACGTGAGACCGTCCCCTGTTGAGGGGTCAATCACGAACAAGGAGATCGCATGGGAAAGGGTCGTGCCGCTGCGCTGGCAGCGGCGAGCGCAGCGCTCGTCGTCGTCGGCTTGCTGACAGCCCCGAGTGCGGTGATGGCGACGACGGTGTCGAGTGCGGGCACCGCAACCGGAGCTGCTGCGGGTTCATACAACGGTCTGGCGCTCACACCGCCGATGGGCTGGAACGACTGGTCGTTCTATCAATGCAACATCAACGAGAAGCTCATTCTCGATCAGGGGCGGGCACTGGTCTCGACCGGCCTCGCCAAGAAGGGGTACAACACCGTCACCATCGATGACTGCTGGATGCAGTCCAGGGACGCGAACGGCGTGCTCGTGGCCAATCCGACCACCTTCCCGCACGGCATGAAGTACATCGGGGACAAGCTCCACGCCATGGGACTGAAGTTCGGCATCTACGAGGATTCCGGCACGAGCACCTGCGGCGGGTACCCCGGCAGCTACGGCCACTATCAACAGGATGCCGACACCTTCGCGTCGTGGGGCGTCGACTACGTCAAGCTCGACGGCTGCAACGTGCCGTCCGTCGCGGGACAGTCGGATGCCCAGACCTACATCCAGCTCTACA
Organism: Humibacter ginsenosidimutans; assembly: GCF_007859675.1. Classification (GTDB taxonomy): domain Bacteria; phylum Actinomycetota; class Actinomycetes; order Actinomycetales; family Microbacteriaceae; genus Humibacter; species Humibacter ginsenosidimutans. Next base: position 3,735,863 of record NZ_CP042305.1, on the reverse strand, counting down.
ACCAGTTCAGCAAGGCACTGCTCAACACCGGGCGGAAGATCGTGTTCTCCGATTCGGCGCCGGCGTACTTCCAGGGCGGATCCGACTGGCAGAGTGTGATCTCCGCGTCGAGCAAGGTCGCGAATCTCTGGCGCGAGGGCGCGGACACGGCGCTGGGTCAGCAGAGCGCAGCCGCGAAGTGGAGCGCGATCGCCTACAACTACTCGTACAACGAGCCTCTCGGCCAGTACGCCGGGCCCGGACACTGGAATGACCCGGACTTCCTGCTCACCGGCGACGCCGGGCTGACGACGACCGAGATGCAGAGCCAGATGTCCCTGTGGGCCGAGATGGCGGCACCGCTCATCAGCAGCACCGACCTGACCAGCCTGTCGCCCGCCGCGCTCTCCGTGCTCGGCAACGATCGCATCATCGCCGTCGATCAGGACAGGCTGGGTGCGCAGGGCCACGTCGTTCAGCAGGGCACCGGGTACGACGTGCTCACCAAGCCTCTCGCGAACGGGGATGTCTCCGTCGTCCTCTTCAACAAGGGCACGTCGTCGCAGACCATCAGCACCACGGCCGCGACGGCCGGTCTGAGGGGGCGCGCTCCGTTCACGCTCACCGACTTGGTCAGCGGCCAGCGGTCGGTCACAAACGGCGTCATCTCTGCCGATGTGCCTGCGCACGGCACCGTGATGTACCGCGTGCACGAGGGCGCGACCAGGGGCGTGGCATCCGCCGTCTCCCTGTCGTTCCAGAACGGACAGGCCACCGACGGCACACGGTCCGTCGACGTCACGATCACCGACAACGGCCCGCTCATGGTGAGCACGGCGGATGTCTCGCTCGCGGTTCCGACCGGATGGACGGTCCGCGCGGCCCACAAGACCGCGCACGCCATCAAGCCCGGCCGGTCCGCGACCGAATCGTTCAACGTCACGGGACCGACGCCTCCGCCGGGCCCGCACACGGACGAGCTGACCGCGACGGTCGTGTACCGCTCGCAGAGTGCGACGGCGAGGCTCACCGGGGTCGACGACATCTACAGCAACGTGCCCTACCCGAACCTGGCCGCCGCGTTCAACAACGTCGGCATCACCGATTCGACGGACTACAGCGTCGGTGACTTCGACGGAGACGGCAACAGCTTCTCCGCCGACCAGCTGAAGTCGGTGGGAGTCACCCCTGGCAGCACCGTCGACTTCGGCGGCGCGAGCTTCACCTGGCCCGATGTCGCTGCCGGCACGAACGACAACGTTCAGGCGAACGGGCAGACCATCACGGCGAGCGGCTCCGGCGGCACGCTGGCGTTCCTGGGCTCGGAGGCGGGAGACGTGCAGGGAACCGTGACCGTCACCTACAGCGACGGCACCACCTCGACGGGCCAGCTCGGGTTCCCGAACTGGTCGTTCTCGTCGGCGACCGAGTTCGGGTCGCAGGTGGCCATCTCGACGCAGGGCCGCAACACGCCGCAGGGCTATGGCGACTCCGCGTACGCGTACCGCGTGTTCTACAACACGATCCCGCTCACGTCGGGCAAGACCGTGGCCTCGGTGACCCTGCCGACCAACGCGTCGATCCACGTGTTCGCGTTCGCTGCGCAGTAGCGGGCGACGGGACCGCGCGGCGGTCGCACGGCATCCTCACCCGGATGTCGTGCGACCGCCGCTCCGTTGCCGTCCGGTGCCCTCGGCGCGGCGTCGACGAACGTCACTGAGCAGTGTGCGACCCGCCACCCGATTCGCCCACGAGCCCGAGCTGCCGCAGCGCCTCGCGCACGATCCGCCCCGCTTCGGCCTCGGAGGTCGGCCCGCGCACGCCGAGCAGCCGCTGCCGGTGCCGCTCACCGAGGAGGAGCGAGAACAGCGCGGAGGCCAGGGCTGCGGCGTCGGCGCCGTGCTCGTTCTTCAGGTGGGCACGCAGGGCGGAGATGTGGCGGGCATCCGTGCGCTCGTAGAAGGCACGCGCCAGTTCGGGGAACCGCGGCGACTCCGCGATCACCAGCCGGTGCAGCCCGACGAGTTCGTCGGAGTGGATGCGGTGGACGATGCGCACCGACAGCGAGTGCAGGGTGTCGCCCGCCGTGTCCGGACCGTGGCTGATCCCACCGGCCAGGCTCTCCACCATGGCGGCGAAGAGTCCTTCCTTGTCGCCGTAATCGGTGTAGATCGTGCGCTTGGTGACCCCGGATGCCCTGGCCAGCACGTCGAGGCTCGACCCCTGATAGCCGCGCTCGAGGAACACGTCGAGCGAACGGCGCAACATGCGCTCGCGCCGTTCCTCCCGCTGCTCAGCCGTCGGTCGACCGCGGCGCGGTTCCTCATTGGTCGTCATGGCCACCTCCGGAAGCGGCCGGCTCAGAACGGCCGCGCACGGGATCGCGCCGGCCACCTCGCCGCCGATGCCGACCGCGCAACCTGCCGCGGCTCGGCGTATGATTACTCATGTAATGATACTCACCGGTATCATTTGCCGCAGGCGTTCATGAGGCGCCAGGAGGAGAACGAAACATGGCCGAATCGGCGCGGACACGCACGGCGTCCGCACGAACGACGCGCGCCACCCAGTCCCGCTCACCCCGTCGTCCGAAGATGGACGAGGCGGAGAAGCAGCGACTGACGGCGTACTACACCCAGATGATGCTCATCCGCCGGTTCGAGGAGCGGGCGCAGCGCGCTTACACCGAGGCCCTGATCGGCGGCTACTGCCACTTGAACCTCGGCGAAGAGGCCGCGATCGTCGGCCTGCTCGGCGAGCTCGACCCAGGCGACTATCTGTTCACGAACTATCGTGAGCACGGCTACGCGCTCGAGCGCGGCATCGAGCCGCGCCGCGTGATGGCCGAGCTCTACGGCCGCGTCGACGGCGTCTCCAAGGGCTGGGGCGGATCGATGCACATGTTCGACGTCACGCACCGCCTGCTCGGCGGATACGGGATCGTCGGCGGACAGCTGCCCATCGCGACCGGAGCCGCTCTCGCCCTGCAGTACAAGGAGCGCTCCGAGATCGTGATGTGCACCATGGGTGACGGCACCGTCGCCACCGGTGCTTTCCACGAGTCGCTCAACCTCGCCGGCCTCTGGGATCTGCCCATCGTCTACGTCGTCATCAACAACGGCCTCGGCATGGGCACGGATGTCGCGCACTCCTCGGCAGAGCCCGACCTGTACAAGCGCGGTGCGGCCTACCGCATCGAGTCGGCACGGGTCGACGGGCTCGACCCCGAAGCGACGGCGGCGGCGGCGAAGCACGCCGTCGAGGTGGCGCGCGGAGGCCGCCCGTACCTGCTCGAGGTGATGACAGAGCGCCTTCGCGGGCACTCGGTCGTCGACCCCGCCAAGTACCGCAGCCCCGAAGCGGTCGAGCTCCTCAAGGAGAACGACCCCGTTCACACGTTCGCCGCCAAGCTCAAGAAGGCCGGCGTGCTCGACGACGAGGCGCTCGCGCAGATCGACAAGGATGCCGTCGCCATCGTCGACGACGCCGCCGCGTTCGCCGCAGCGAGCCCGAACCCCCACGTCTCGACGTTGTTCGACTACACGTACGCCACGCCGGTTGCGAACGACTCCCGCCGTTATCCCGGCGACCCGTTGTTCCCGGCCCTGCCCGTTCCCGCTTCGGTTTCTGGGAGGACCGCATGACCGAGATGACGTACCGCCAGGCGTTGCACGACACGCTGCGGCAGGAGCTGCTGCGCGACGAGAACGTGATGCTCATGGGCGAGGAGATCGGCATCTTCGACGGCTCCTACAAGATCACCGCCGGTCTGCTCAAGGAGTTCGGTCCTCGCAGGGTGCGCGACACTCCGATCGAAGAGCTCGGTTTCACGGGTGCCGCGATCGGCGCAGCGATGCTCGGCTTGCGCCCCGTCGTGGAGATCATGACGATCAACTTCTCGCTGCTCGCGCTCGACCAGATCGTGAACCACGCCGCGAAGATCCACGGCATGTTCGGCGGCCAGCTGCCGGTTCCCATGGTCATCCGCACGCCGGGCGGCGGCGGACAGCAGCTCGGGGCATCCCACTCGCAGAACATCGAGCTCTACTACGCGTTCGTGCCCGGCATGAAGGTGGTGGCGCCGTCGACGCCCGCCGACGCGAAGGCGCTGCTGATGGCATCCATTCGCGACGACGACCCCGTGCTGTTCCTCGAGAACCTCGCCCTGTACAACACCAAGGGCGAGGTGCCCGACGACATCGAGCCCGCCGAGATCGGCAAGGCCAAGGTCACCCGCGAGGGCAAGGACCTCACGCTCATCGGGTACTCCCGCATGGCGCTGGTCGCCCAGCAGGTCGCCGACAAGCTGGCGGAGACCGAGGGCCTCGACATCGAGGTGGTCGACCTGCGCAGCCTGCGCCCGCTCGACCGCGACACCGTGGTCGAGTCGGTGAAGAAGACCAACGCGGCCGTCGTGCTCGAAGACGACTGGCTCACCTACGGCATCGGCGCGGAGATCGCCGCGTCGATCTCCGACGGCGCGTTCGACTATCTGGACGCCCCCGTGCGCCGCGTGGCCATGGCCGAGGTTCCGCTGCCCTACGCGAAGCCGCTGGAGACCGCGGCGCTCCCCTCGTTCGACGACGTCGTCAACGCCGTGCACGAGACCCTCGACGCCGTCGGACGCCGGCGCTGACCGCCCTCGACGAGAACTGAAGCAGAACAAGGAATCGTCATGAAACAGATCACCATGCCGCGCCTGTCCGACACCATGGAAGAGGGCGCCATCTCCACCTGGAACAAGAAGGTGGGCGATCACGTCGAGGCGGGCGAGACGCTGTGCGAGATCGAGACCGACAAGGCCACGATGGACTTCGAGGCCTACGAGTCGGGCACGCTCACGGCGATCCTGGTTCCGGAGGGCGAGGTCGTGTCGATCGGAACCCCGATCGCCGAGCTCGACGGCGTGCCGGGCGGATCGGGCGACGGCGCCGGGGCACCGGCTGGAGCAGCACACGCGAGCGGCAGCCCGGAAGACGCTGCGGCCGAGGCCGTGAAACCGGTGAACGCGGAGACACCCACGCAGGCGCCCGCTGCGGCATCCGCCGGCGGCGTGCCGTTCACCGAGGCCGTCCCGACGCCCGCGGCCGGTGCGAGCTCCCGTGAACGCCTGCTAGCCTCGCCCGTGGTGCGCACCATCGCACGCGAGAACGGCATCGACCTCAGCGCGGTGACGGGCACGGGTCCCGGCGGACGCATCATCCGCGCCGACGTCGAGGGCCTGATCGGGACTGCGGATGCCCGCACCGCGCTGCCCGCATCGGCTCCGGCCGCCGCACCCGCGGCATCCGCACCGGCACCGACGCCGTCTGCGGCACAGGCCCCCACCACCGCGCAGCCCGCGGCATCCACGTCGCTCGACGAGCGCCGCGGCACCGAGCAGGTGCCGATGGACTCGGTGCGTCGCGTGATCGCGCGTCGCCTCGCCGAGAGCGCCCGCACGATTCCGCACTTCGCCGTGACCGCCGCGGCGGACGCCGAGGAGCTGCTCACCATGCGGGCCACGCTCAACGAGCGGCTCGTGGCGGCCGGCCGCCAGAAGGTCAGTGTCAACGACCTGCTCGTGCGAGCCGCGGCGCTCGCGTTGCGCGAGCACCCGTCGGTCAACGCGAGCTACCCGGGCGACGACGCCACGGCCATCCAGGTGCACCACCGCATCAACATCGGCATCGCCGTCGCCTCCGAGCACGGTCTCGTGGTTCCGGTGATCGACGACGTCGACACGAAGTCGGTCGGCAGCCTGGCCGCGGAGGCGAAGCAGCTCGTCTCGCTCGCTCAGAACCGCAAGCTGACGCCGGCGCAGATGAGCGGAGGCACGTTCACCATCAGCAACCTCGGCATGTACGGGGTGGAGCAGTTCACGGCCATCATCAACCCGCCGGAGGGCGCCATCCTCTCGGTGGGCGGCACCAGACTGGAGCCTGCTGTCGTGAACAGCGAGGTCGTGCCAAGGCACATCATGCGCTACACGCTCAACAGCGACCACCGCATCATCGACGGCGCACTGGCCGCCCAGTGGCTGCAGACGTTCACGAAGCTGATCGAAGACCCTGGACGATCCTGGCCTAGGACTCGCTGACGTCTGACACGGGCGAAGGGGCGTACGGCCACGAGGTCGTGCGCCCCTTCGCGGTCTGCCGCGGGCGTTCAGCATCCCTCCTGCGTCATCCGCGACCGCACAAGTCCCTTCGGCGCTGACCCACGTCATGCCTCATGATGTCTTTCCACCCAGGGTCGTCGCCTCGGCGAGGCACCACTGAAGAACGGGGCCGACGCGATACCGCGTCGGCCCCGTCGGGTTGGTACTTCAGGATCTAGTTGCACATGGCCGCCGGCGAGCTCAGTGTCGCGACATCGAGTCTGTCGGTCTGGTCGACGGGTGGTCGTTCTTGGCGTCGCGTTGGATCCGCCATGACCCGGCCAAGAAGTACAGCGATGCGAGACCGATCGGAAAGACCAAGCCCGTTGTTCCTGCGTGTACACCGGTGATGTCTGCAATCAGAAGGACTACGACGAAGAGAACACCCCAGATAGCAACGGCGGTCAGCGCGGTTGTCGCGATTCTCTCCCATGTGGACACGTCAGCACCCTACTTCAACTGGAATGGCTGGGATCCCCGTCGCCCACGTCTGGCTCAGTTCAAAGTGACCGCGGAAATTTTCGCCCTTCGCCCAGGCTGCACCAAGGTTGGCGATCGCGAGGGCCCAGCACGCAAGAGCTCAGCGCACGACGATCCAGTGCACAAAGGCTCAGTGCACGACGAGCGGGATGACCTCGACCGCGCTGTGGTCGACGCTCGCCTCGGCGAGCAGGCTCGCCAGTTCGACGGCATCCGCCTTCTCCGGGACGTCGATCACGTAGAAACCACCGAGCATCTCCTTCGACTCCACGAACGGGCCGTCCGTGGGTGCGGGTCGTCCGTTGCCGTCGGCGTGCACCGTGGTCCACTCCGGACGCCCGACGAGCTGGCCGTCGGCGAGGATGGCCGCGCCTGCGCGGGCACGGAACCGCCTGTGCCCCTCGTCGATCGCCGCCCACTCGTCGGCGGTCATCGAGTCCCAGCGCTGCTCGTCGCCGCTGATCGCGATCAGATACTTCGCCATGTCACGTCTCCCTGTTCGTCATCGGGATGCGTCGAGGCAGAGACTGCCTGTGTCGACGGGATGCCCGCGAGGGCGCCTCTCGCCCTCGATAAGACGTCGACCGTCGCTGGACGATTCCGACAGCGCTCCCGAGGCCGCTCCGGGTTGTGGCCGAGTGCGGATCAGGCGACGTCGCCCGGGGCCGGACGGCGGGTCAGTCGAGTTTCGAGAAGACGTGCACCGGGAACGCGAACGCGAGGGCGACGCACAGAATGCCGGCGATGAAGGTCAGGCCCTCCCAGCCGGTGAATTCCGTCGCGAAGCCCATGAGCGCCAGGCCGCCGAGAAAACACACGAACGACACGATCAGCGCGATCACATTCATCGGACAACACTCCTGTCTCACCGGCACCGGACGTTCTGGCACCTGACATCAAACTTACTCGCCTCACGGCATCCCGAACTCCGGGAGCCGCGATCGAGGATGCCCGCATCGCGACCGGAGTGCGCACGAGCCGCACACACTTTCCGATTTATTGCACAGCAGAGCAAATTCGTTGCTTCGGGGCGGAATGGGGGTTCTATCCAGAGGTGATTGTCGCTAGTCTGGCGCAGACGACAACGAGGCAAAGGGTGTGGCGCCTCCTGTCGACGGAGCGGCACCTATCGGGTGCCCTGGTCGCGATCCGTGACCGCCGATTATCTGAAGCAAGTCCGCAGTGGGGTGGAGGAGCGTCTGTGCTTGGGGAGCAGGTGATCACGACGGAGACTCGTGTACTTCGTCCGCACGCTCACCTGTTCCGCAGCGGCGTCATCGCAGTTCTCTCACTCACCACGCCCGTCTTCGCGATCGCCTATTGGCTCACCATCACATCGGGCTGGTGGCCGGTCACCGTCGCCGTTCACCTTCTCGTCGCGATCATCGCCGTCGTCATCGTCGAGCAGTATCGCCGCACGTCGGTGGTCGTCTCACCCCATGGCGTGCGTGAACGCGCCTTCCTGGGCCGGGTGACCGAGATCGCGAACAGCGACATCCAGTCGCTGTGCCTCGTCGAGATCTACCGCGACAACGCGCTCGACACGCAGCCCAACCTGTTCATCCTCGACTCCTCCGACCGGCCGCGCATCAGGCTGCGAGGGCAGTACTGGCCCCGCTCGGCCATGGAGAACCTCGCAGAGGTGCTCGACAGGCCGCTCGTCAGCCTCGACGATTCGGTGACGATCTCCGAGCTGCGGTCATCACGTCCCGACTGGCTCTACTGGTTCGAGCGCTTCCCCGTGCTCACCTGGCTCTAGGTCGGGTTGCCGAACTCGTGCTGGGCTGCGGTGCGCTCGGCCACGAGTTCGGCAACACGAGCTGAGCGCGGCGTCCTGAATCAGACCGACGCGTCGGTGCGCAGCGCGACCCGATTGCCGTGCTCGCTCGTCGGCATCGGAGCGAATCCGAGACGTCGATAGAACGCGGCGGCGCCGAGGTTGTCCGGCCCGTACTCCAGCCAGACCCCTGGCACGCCGTTCTCCGCCAGCCGGGTCACCAGCGTGCGCATGAGCGAGCGGCCGAACCCCTGCCCCTGCAACTCGGGCAGCAGGTCGATGTGCAGGTGCGCCGGGTACTCGTCCAGCTCGGGAATGAGCAGGCGATCCACGTCGCGCGACTCGCGGATGAACCGCTGGGATTCGGTGTCCTCACCGGTCAGCGGGTACTTCTCCTCGAAGCCGGCCAGCCACCGGGTGCGCAGCGCCTCGACGAACGCACGGGTGTCGGGAACGCCGAGGATGTAGCCGCGCGCCCTCCCGTCCACGTCGACGACGAACGCCGTCTCCGGTTCGAGATCCACGTAGGGCAAGGCGTAGATGTCGGCGAGCAGGTCGTCGCTGTCGAGCCAGCCCGTGGCATCCTCACCCGATCGACCGGTCTTGAGACAGATCTCGGCGATATCGTCACGGTCGGAGGGGTGGTACTGCCGGATCTCTGCCACGGCGACGTCCTTTCGTTCTGGGCGTTGGATGCTCGGTTCGGGTGGTCGCACCCGTCGGCGTCGGAGGCGGTCAGTGCGCGAGCGCGGGCACCGTGCGCGGTCGCACGACGAACCACAGCGCGCACACGGAGACGATCGAACAGGCCAGCATCACGATACCCATCGGTGCGGCGCTCGCGACGCCGAGCAGACCGACGAGCGGCGAGATGAGTCCGGCGATCGCGAAGTTCGAGGCACCCTGAATGGATGCCGCGGTGCCGGCCTCTGCCCCGTGGCCGTTGAGCGCGAGCACCTGCACGCACGGGAACCCGAAGCCGCACGAGGTGATGAAGAACCACAACGGCACCACCACGCCCCACATGCCGCCGACTCCGGAGCCGCCGAGGATGACGATGAGCGCTGCCGAGATGGTCATGGTCGCCGTGGAGACGGCGAGCACCCACTGCGGCCCGAATCGCTTCGCCAGTCGCGCCGCGCTCTGCACGCCGATGATGATGCCGACGGAGTTGACCGCGAACAACGCCCCGTACTGCTGCGCGTCGAACGAGTACACCTTCTGGAACACGAACGAGCTCGACGACAGGTAGGCGAACAGGCCGGAGAAGTTCATGGCGCTCACGATGACGATGCCCACGTAGACGCGGTCGCTGAGCACGGACTTGAACCGCTGGCCGACACTGGAGTGCCCGCTCGCGATGCGGGCCTCCTTGGGCCTGGTCTCGTTGATCCAGAGCACGAGGCAGACCAGCATGACGGCGCTGTAGGCGGCGATCACCCAGAAGATGCCGCGCCACGGCATGATCAGAAGCAGCTGCGAACCGAGCACGGGCGCGATCACCGGTGCGAGACCGTTCACGAGAGCCAGGCGCGACAGCATGGTCACCAGCCGGGTGCCGCCGAACAGGTCGCGCACCATCGCCATCGCGACCACACCGCTCGCCGCCGCGCCGAGACCCTGCAGCAGACGGAATGCGCTGAGCAGCTCCACGTTGGGAGCGAGGGCCACGCCGAGCGAGGCGAGGATGTGAACGGCCGTCGCGAGGATCAACGGCATGCGTCGCCCGACCTTGTCGCTCCACGGGCCGACGATGAGCTGGCCGAGGCCGAAGCCCACGGTCGTGGCCGTCAGGGTGAGCTGGATGACCGCCGTCGAGACGTGGAAATCGGTCTCGAGTCGCGGCATCGACGGCAGGTAGGTGTCCATCGTGAACGGCCCGAGCGCGGTGAGCATGCCGAGGATCAGGATGTACGTCACGCGCTTGCGCGTGGGCAGCGCGTCGCCGGGGTGCACGACCGACGAGGGAAGCGTCACGGGGGAACGGCGCGCGCCGCGCGCGGGACGCTCGATGGTCGGGATGCCGCCGGTGGGCATCCCTGCCGTGACGCCGACGACGGGGATGCCTGCCGTGCGCACGGCCGAGACGGTGTCGTCGTCGGAGGAGTGGTCGATGCGTCGTTCGGCGGCGGAGTCCGCGCGCTCTGCGTCGGTGACCGCGGGCTCGGCCGGTTCGGCGACCGAACCGTCGGCGGCGCGCCGGGCAGGGCGGAGCTCGAGGTCGGTGACGGGGATGGGCTGCGTGGCGGTGGTCATAGGCGTTCTGCGATCGGTGGTGTGCGGTCGGTTGCGGGACGCCGCGGCCTGTCGGTGACATCGGCCCGTCGGCGGGGAAGCGGTGGTCGTGGTGCTGTCGGAATCGGAGAGAGCAGCGGTGCCTCGTGAGGCGCCCGCGCTGTCGTCACGCCGCAGCTGACGACAGGGTGCGTGTCGCGGGCGCTCGCGCCTGCGACCAGTCGGGTGCGGGCGAACCCCCATCGCCGACGGGACTGCGTGGAACGTGGAACGACGAGAGCGCGGCGAGCGCGCTTCCAGCCTCGAATCGATTCGAGACGATCCTATCCGACAGAGCCTGAACAAATGCCAGGGCCGCAGGGAGGATTCGGCACATATTCGAGAACGCAATGCCGACTGCGGCGTGCCCGAATGATGAGCGCGCATCGTGCGTCGGTGCGTCGATGCCCGGCCTGGTGCGATGCGCCGACGAATGCCCTGCTGGTCGCTAGCCGACGGGAGCGAGGATGCCCTGCCCCGGCACGAGCGCGTTGCGCTCACCCGCGTCGGCCGCAGCGGCGAGCGCCTCCGCCACGCCGGCACCACGCTCGAGCGCCGCCAGCAGTCCGCCGAGGAACGAGTCGCCGCTGCCGGCGGGGAACCGCCCTCGACGTGTCGAAGCGGCAACGGATGCCTCGGCGCCGCCGAGCAGCGCCGCGGAGCCTGCGACCCCGTCGGTGACCACCGCGTCGACACCGTGGGCCTCGTGCAGAGACCTGCACGCCGCTGCCGCCGACTGCTGATCGGCGCCGAGGAGTTCGGACGCCTCACGCCGGTTCACCTTCACCAGATCGGCGTGCGGCGCCGTCGCCTTCAGGCCTGCGCCCGAGCCGTCCACCGCGATGCGAGCGCCGGTGGCTCGCAGCTCGCCGAGCAGATCACCCAGCGCGGTGAGCGGAACCCCGGGCGGCACCGAGCCGGAGAGCGAGACCCACGGCAGTGGATGCTCCGCCACGGCGTCGGCGACGGCGGTGCGGGCGGCGGAGGCGAAGGCATCCCACTCGCCGGAGTCCAACTGTGTCGCCGGCTCGTAGAGGTCGGTGCTGGTGGTCGACTCGGCACGCTCCACCACGGCGATGCACGTGCGGGTCACCCGGGACAACGGAACGATGACGGCATCCACACCGTCGTCGGCGAGCATCGAGGCGACCCACTCCCCCGTCGGGCCGCCGAGCGCCGCGACCGCCCGCACGTCGGCACCGAGTGCTGATGCGGCCCGCGCCACGTTGAGCGACTTGCCGCCCGCGACCCGGGTGACGGCGAACGGGCGGGTGATGTCGCCAACGTCGAGCTCGTCGACCTCGTACGTCACGTCGAGGCTGGCGGAGAGGGCGAGCGCGATGATCATGCCGGTCAGCCTACGAGGGGTGCATGCGCGCTGCCCGACGTTGGGCGGTTCGAGCACCGGCGTGAGCGAACCGGCACGCTCGGGACGAAGACGGCGCACTCTCGGCGACGGGAAGACGCACTCTCGGCGGTGGAAAGGCACACTCTCGGCGCAAGGGGAGAGCTCGGCCGCGGGACGCAGCAGGGGGTCAACGTTGCGGGGGCGTCAGCGCTGCAGCGCGGTGGGGTCGGCGATGAGGCGCGTGAAGGCGAGCTCGGCGGCGCCGATCGTGAGCACGCCGGAGCCGAGTTCCGCGCGCACGACGTCGACCTGCTCGGCGGAGGCGGACAGCGATTGCGCCCGCACGCTCAGGTCGAGAACCTGGGGAGCGGCATCCAGCAGCGCTCCGAGGAATCCGCCGAGCACGACGCGACGCGGGTTGAGGATGTTGACCGCGTTGCGGATGCCCACGGCGAGGTAGCCCAGCTGACGCTCGACCTCCGCGTGCACGCCTGCTCCATCTGCCGCCATCACCTCGTCGAGGTCGGCGGGGTCGACGACGCCGAGCGCCTCGAGGAGGCGGGCCTGCGAGACCTCGGTCTCGAGGCATCCGACAGCACCGCAGTGGCAGCGGACGCCCGCGGAGTTGACCAGCGTGTGGCCGAGCTCGCCCGCGTAGCCGGAGTTGCCGGTGAGCGGCGCACCGTGCGTGATGACGCCGCCGCCGATGCCGCCCGCACCGCCGTTGAGGTAGATGAGATCGTCGATGCCTCTGCCAGCTCCGTACAGTCGCTCGGCGTTCGCTCCCAGGCTCGCATCGTTGGCGACCAGCGCCGGCAACCCCGTGGCGTCTTCGAGCAGAGCGCCGAAGGGCTCGTCGACCCACTCCAGGTGCGGCGCCATGCGCACGACCCCGTCGGCCATGCGCACGCTTCCCGGCACGGCCGCACCGACGCCGGCGACCCTGAGTCCCGAGTCGAGCAGCGCCTTCAGGCCGTCGAGCACGGTGGAGACGATGCGTGCCGCGCCCTGTGCCGTCGGCGGGGCATCCGTGGCGTGATGCACGGTGCGGTGCACGGTGCCGTCGAGTCCGACGACACCCACTGTCACGCCGTCGACCTCGGGGTTCACCGTGACCGTGACGACGCGGGGGTTGGCGACGACGATCGGGCTCGGCCGCCCGACGCCGCTGGTTTCGCGGGGCTCCTCTTCGGAAACCAGTCCGAGGGCGGCCAGCTCGCCGACGAGCGCACCGATCGTCGAACGGCTCAGCCCGGTGGCTCGCGTGAGCTCGGAGCGCGAGCGCCCGGGGATGCCGTGCACCAGCTGCAGAATGGCGCCGAGATTGTGCTGGCGCACGCCGTCGAGGTTGCTGCCCAACGATGAGCGGGCTGCGCCTCGTGTCGGCGGCATCGCCGGTGCGGCTTCGGTCACCCCGGCAGCCTACTGGCATTCACGTTCGATCTCCGAACGAATTAGCCCGTGCCGTGGCGGTCGCCATCGCACGGGCGGCCGCCGCCGTGACGTCATTACCACGATGCAATCCGCGTGTCCGCGCGGCCGTATACTGCTTTCACTCAACGAGGAGATGCGCACGTGACCCGAACACTCGCTCCCGCCGTGCAGGCGTCCGCGGCGGCCCGCCAACGCAGACTGTTCGTCTGGCTGTTCCTGATGAACGCGGTGCTGCTGGCCTGCTACGCCGCCTTCATCGTGATCTTCGTGCCGAACCAGGTGCAGAACGTCGACCCGGCGCAGAAGGTCGGCAACCTCGCGATCGTGACCACGTCGGCATCCATCGCGACGATCTTCGTTCAACCGTTGATCGGCGCCTTCTCCGACCGCACCCGCAGCCGACTGGGCAAGCGGGCACCGTGGGTGCTGATCGGCGCATCGGGCGCGGCCGTCTTCATGCTGCTCCTTGCGGGCGCCGCCACCCTGTTCTGGATCACGGTCTTCTACGTCATGGTGATGATCCTGCTGAACACCCTCAACGCGCCGATCCCCGCGATCATCACCGACCGGGTTCCGACGCGCAGCCGGGGTGCGGCCTCCGCCGTGCTCGCGATGGGCACGCTCGTCGGCATGGGGACCGGCGTGCTGCTGGCCGGCTACTTCGCCGAGCTGATCGGCATCGGCTACAGCGTGTTCGCCGCGCTCGTGCTGCTCTCCGCGTTCGGCTTCGTGCTGTTCAACAGGGACTTCACGTCGAAGGATGCCGAACGCACGCCGCTCGACTGGCGCGCGTTCCTCGCGGGGTTCTGGGTGAGCCCGCGCAAGCATCCGGACTTCGCATGGGCGTTCGCGGCGCGGTTCCTGATGATCCTGGCGTACCAGGGAGTGCAGAGCTATCTGCTCTACATCCTGCGCGACCACATTCACATGAGCGTCGACGCGTCGAACTCGTTCGCGGGGGTGCTCACGGTCGTGCAGCTGCTCGGCGCGCTGGTCAGCACGTATGCGTCGGGCAAGCTCTCGGACAGGATGCACCGGCGCAAGCCGTTCGTCATCGCCGCCTCGCTCATCATGGGCTGCGCCCTTGCGGTGCCGCTCGTCTGGCCGACCGTGACGGGCATGGTCGTGCTGGCCGCGCTGTTCGGCTTCGGCTACGGCGTGTACCTCAGCGTCGATCTCGCGCTCATGACCGAGGTGCTGCCCGCGGAGGGTGTGTCGTCGGGACGCGACATGGGCATCCTCAACGTCGCGACGACGCTGCCGCAGGCGCTGACCCCGCTCGTGGCGTGGGCGCTGATCAGCCTGACCGGCGGATACGCGTCGATCTTCATCGCGGGCATCGTGTTCGCCGTGCTCGGTGCCGCGGCGATCCTGCCGATCAAGAGCGCGCGATGAGCGCCGCCTCCGCCGAGACGGCGGCGGAGCGCGAGCTCGTGGCGCCGGTGTCGCTGTGCCTGCCGAACGGGCGACTCAATCCCGAGGCGCTCGGCTTCACGCGACGCCGGCAGCACGACACGAGCGGGGTGGCCGCGCGGCGCGGCAGCCTGCCGCCGTACGCGTGGGGGCGCAACAAGCGGTGGGAGTACTGGGCCATCACGTCGCCGACGCACATCGTCGCCGTCACGGTGTCCGCGCTCGACTACGCGGCACTGCATGAGATATGGGTGCTCGACCGCACCTCGCTCACCGAGATCGATGCGGTCGCGATCGCACCGTTAGGCTCGAGCGTCGAGCTCCCGCCGAGCTTCGCCGGCGGACCGGCGAAGGCCGTGACGCGCCAGCTCGAGATCGACATCGACGAGGTCGAAGGGGGCACGGGCATCCGCGCCGAGACTGGGCGCGTGCGACTGGACGCGACCGCGCTGCGCCCCGACGGACACGAGGCGATGGGTGTCGCCGCGGCTTGGAGCTCCCGGCTGCTGCAGTACTCGGTGAAGGATGTCGCACGGCCGGTACGCGGAACTCTCACCGTCGATGGCATCGAGCACGTGCTGCCGGAGGGCGAATCGTGGGCGGTGCTCGATCACGGTCGAGGGCGGTGGCCGTATCGAGTGTCGTGGAACTGGGGTGCGGCATCCGGATCGATCGGCGGTCGCCGGATCGGGCTGCAGCTCGGCGGAGAGTGGTTGCCGAAGCTCGGACCGACGGAGCACTCGCTCAGCATCGACGGTCGGGTGAACAAGATCGCCGGGGTGCTGCGCTGGGAGTTCGATCGCGCCGACTATCTGAAGCCCTGGCGCATCACGGGCGAACGCGCCGACCTCACGTTCACGCCGTTCTTCGACCGGCACGCCTCGACGAACTTCCTGATCGTCTCGTCGAAGACGCATCAGTGCTTCGGGCATTACTCCGGGTGGATGCTCGACGACGCGGGCGATCGCGTCGCGATCGAGGGCCTCCTCGGCTGGGCCGAGGACGTGCACAACCGCTGGTGAGTGGCGCTCTGCCGTCGGCCGCGGAGCACCGCCTTCCCCGCGGGTTGAAGAGCACCGCGCAGCGGCACGTCTCGAAACCCGCCACCGTCTCCAGTGGCTCGGTTCGAGGCGCGCGCGACCGACATCGCGTGTTCCGGGTCCGGCGGTCACCGCAGGCCCCGGAGCGCTACTCCGGGATGCTGCCCGTCGCCGCGAGCTGCGCGTACCAGGCGGCGCTGTCCTTCGGCAGCCGCTCCAGTGTGTCGTAGTCGACGCGCACGATGCCGAACCGCTTGGAGTAGCCGAAGCCCCACTCGAAGTTGTCCATCAGCGACCACACGAAGTACCCGCGCAGGTCGACTCCGTCGTTGAGCGCCCGGTGCGCGGCCGTGATGTGGCGACGCAGGTAGTCGATGCGATCGGCGTCGTGCACGGCGAGGCCCGCCTCGTCGTGTGCCACCGGATCCGGGAAGGCCGCGCCGTTCTCGGTGATCATGAGCGCCTGCTCGGGGAACTCCTCGTGCAGCGACATCAGCAGGTCGTACAGCCCGGCGGGCTCGATGTTCCAGCCCATCTCGGTGTACGGCCCCGGCTGCTCGAGGAACTCGACGCGATCGGCACCGGGCCACGGCGACGCGCCGACGTCTTTGTGGCCGTCGGCGTGCTGCCGCTCGCCGCGGCCGTCCCAGAGGCGCACGCGGTTGGTCGAGTAGTAGTTGACGCCGAGGATGTCGATGGGCTGGTTGATCGTCTCGAGGTCGCCGGGTTCCACGAACGACCAGTCCGTGACATCCTTCGTGTCTTCCAGCAAATCGGCGGGGTACTCGCCCTTCAGCATCGGATGCGTGAAGGCACGGTTGCCGAGCGCGTCGATCTGGCGAGCCGCCTCCGGGCCGGTGTCGCCCTCTGGCCGGATCACGTGCAGGTTCAGCGTGACCGAATACTCGGCCTGGTCGTTGGCGACGGTGGCGCGCAGAGCCTGCAGCGCGAGTCCGTGGCCGAGGTTGAGGTGGTGAACGGCGCGCAGCGCGTCGGCGCCGTCGGTGCGGCCAGGTGCATGGGCACCCGAGGCGTAGCCGAGATAGGCGGAGCACCAGGGTTCGTTGAGCGTGGTCCACACGGCCACGCGGTCGCCGAGCCGCTCGCCGATGGCCGCCGCGTAGTCCGCGAACGCGTACGCGGTGTCGCGGTTGGGCCAGCCGCCCTCGTCTTCGAGCACCTGCGGGAGGTCCCAGTGGTAGAGAGTGGCCACCGGCGTGATGTCGCGCTCCAGCAGTCCGTCGACGAGCCGCGAGTAGAAGTCGACGCCCGTCGGATTGACCGCGCCGCGCGCCGTCGGGATGACCCGCGGCCACGCGATCGAGAAGCGGTATGCGTGCAGCCCGAGTCGCTTCATGAGGTCGAGGTCGGAGTCGAGCCGGTGGTAGTGGTCGTCGGCCACGTCGCCGGTGTCGCCGTTCCAGACCTTGCCCGGCGTGTGGCTGAAGGTGTCCCAGATCGACGGGGTGCGGCCATCCTCCGCCACCGCGCCCTCGACCTGGTACGACGCCGTCGCCGAGCCGAAGACGAACGAATCAGGAAACTTCACGCCGCTGTCGCGGAAGTCGTCGCTGCCTTGTGTCATGTCTTTCCTGCCTGTCGGCGCGCGATCACGGCATGGACGCCGCGCGCTTCGCGTGACTGCGGGCGAGACCGGATGCCCCGCCCCGTGAGAGCGCTCACCGAGCGCGTGCTCCCCCGTCACCCTAGCGCGGCCTCGGCCGCCGTGAGCAATCCCGATCGAAACGATTCGTGTCGCCGCTCTCTCGTTGCCGTGGTCGCGCGCGCGACGACCCGCGCACGTCGAGAAGTCAGAAAACGCGACCGCGGAATCCCGTGGATCGCGTTTTCCGACTTCTCGGCGTGCGGCGGCGTTACCAGCTGGCGGGGGTCGACGCGAGCGGGACGGGGGCGGGGCGGTCGACGGTGCTGGCGATGTCGATCACCGTGTGCGACTCGGCGGCGCGCAGGATGCCGTCCATCACCTCGAGCACGTGGAACGCGAGTTCTCCGCCGGCGCGGTGCGGCCGATCCGTCTCGATGGCGCGCGCCATGTCGGCCAGTCCGAACCCACGACCGGAGTCGGCCCAGCCGGCCGACACGGGGATCGTCTCCCACTCGCGGGTCGCGGCGGGCGCGATCTCCACGTCGCCCTCGAACCGGTTCGGATCGGGCACGGCCATGGTGCCCTCGGTGCCGAAGACCTCGAAGAGCGGCGCACGGGACTTCCACACGTCGAAACTCACCGTGATGGTGGTCGTCAGGCCGTTCTCGTGCTCGAGCAGCGCGCTCACGTGAGTGGCGACATCCACGGGAATCGCCGTGCCGGCCAGCGGGCCCGTCGCCACCGAACGCTCGCGCGGCGAGGTCGTCGCCAGGCCCGACACCCGGGCGATCGGACCGAACAGCGTCACGATGCTGCTGAGGTAGTACGGCCCCATGTCGAACAGCGGTCCCCCGCCCGGCTGGTAGTAGAAGGCCGGCGCAGGATGCCACAGCTCGTGACCGGGTGCGCTCCAGTGGATCGCCGCAGCGATCGGCCGACCGATGGCGCCGTCGTCGAGCGCCTTGCGCGCCGTCTGGATGCCCGTGCCCAGCACGGTGTCCGGCGCGCTGCCCACGCGCAGCCCCCGTTCCGCAGCCAGCGCGAGCAGCGGCTCCGCCTCCGCGGGGTTCAGCGCGAGCGGCTTCTCGCCGTACACGTGCTTGCCCGACTCGATCGCCCGGATGCCGATGGCCGCGTGCGCCGCGGGGATCGTGAGGTTGAGCACGGCGTCGACGTCGGCATCCGCCAGAAGCTCGTCGACCGTGAGGGCACGCACGCCCTGTTCGGCGGCGACCTCGCGGGCGCGTTCCTCGTTCATGTCGGCGACCGCCACGAGCTGCAGGTTCGGCAGCGCCGGGAGGTGCTCGAAGTACTGCGCGCTGATGTTGCCGACGCCGATCACGCCGATGCGCAGCACACCGGCCCCTTCGACGCGCTCCGCTCGCTCAAGGAGCAGGTCGTCACTCATCACCGGCCCCGTTCCCCTGCGCGTTGTCGGCGCTGAACGCTCCCGACGCGACGTCCGCGGCGCTCGGCGCCGGCTGACCCGATCCGCGCGCTGCCCACAACAGTCCGCGCTCGATGATGGTGCGCACGTTCGGGTCGTTCACGACCTCGAGCTTGTGCCCTGGCGCTGAGACGAAGATGCGGCCGTCGCCCCACAGGCGCGTCCAGATGGCGGGGGCCGTGACGGGCCTGTGCCAGGCATCCCACGGGCGCACGCTCTGCGTGGTGGTGGCGAGCACATCGTTCAGCTCGTCGCTGAGCACCCAGTACTGCTCGGTGACCAGGTCGAAGTCGTCGATGCCCGCGGTGATGGGGTGCACCCTGCCCAGGTCGGTCATGTGCACGGTGTAGGGAATGTAGTTGTCGGCCTGCACGCCGGCCAGCTGATCCTTCGGGGCCTTGTTCGCGTGGTGCGCGAACTGACCGCCGATCATGTGCAGGTAGGCGGCCTCGTTGCGGTAGGAGTCGGCGATGCCGCCGTGCCAGCCGGCCATGCCCATGCCGCCACGCACCGCGCGGTCGAGTCCGGCCATCTGGTCCTTCTCGATCGTGTTCATGGTGTTGATCTGCACGAGCAGGTCGACGGTGTCCATGTAGTCGGCGTCGGTGTAGATCGCCGGTGACTCCTCGATGCGCACCTCGAAGCCGTTGTCGTGAAGGAACGGCACGAACGAGTCGGTGGTCTCGACGGGCTCGTGCCCGTCCCAGCCGCCGCGCACGATGAGGGCGCGACGTGTTGCGTCAGTCATTTTTCACTTTCGGTTGAATGTCATGCTCCGTATTGCGCCAGCTCTCGACAACTGCGCCAGAAAACGTGGCGCAATTGCCAAGAGCTGGCGCGACACAGGCCGAGGGCGTCAGCGGCTCTGCGAGAACGCCGCGTCGAAGGCCTCAGCGGGCGGTGTGATCTGCGCGAGCTTGCGCACGAAGGCCAGCGCCTCAGGGCCGCCGACGAGGCGGTCCATGCCCGCGTCTTCCCACTCGACACTGGTGGGGCCCTCGTAGCCGATCCAGTTCAGGGTGCGGAAGATCGGCTCCCACGGCACCTCGCCATGTCCGGTCGAGACGAAGTCCCAGCCGCGCCGCGGATCGCCCCACGGCAGATGCGAGGAGAGCCGGCCGTTGCGGCCGTTGAGGTTGGTCACCGACTCCTTGCAGTGCACGTGGTAGACCTTGTCGGCGAAGTCCTGCAGGAACGTCGCCGGGTCGATCTGCTGCCACACGAAGTGCGAGGGGTCGAAATTGAAGCCGAAGGCATCCCGGTTGCCGATCGCTTCGAGGGTTCGCTTGCACGACCAGTAGTCGAACGCGATCTCACTGGGGTGCGGCTCGAGCGCGAAGCGCACGCCGACCTCGTCGAAGACGTCGAGGATGGGGTTCCATCGGTCGGCGAAGTCCTGGTAGCCGTCGTCGATCATCGAGTCGGGAACGGGAGGGAAGCCGGCGATCGTCTTCCAGATCTTCGATCCGGTGAAGCCGGTCACGGTCTTCACGCCGAGCGCGGCGGCGGCACGAGCGGTGGTCTTCAGCTCTTCGGCCGCGCGCCGACGCACGCCCTCAGGGTCGCCGTCGCCCCACACGTGCGGCGGCACGATGTCCTGGTGGCGCTGATCGATGGGGTCGTCGCAGACGGCCTGACCGACTAGGTGGTTGGAGATGGTCCAGACCTTCAGCCCATTGCGTTCCAGGATCTCGAGCCTGTTCGCCACGTAGGCGGGGTCGCTCGCCGCCTTGTTGACGTCGAGATGGTCGCCCCAGCTGGCGATCTCGAGGCCGTCGTAGCCCCACTCGCCCGCGAGTCGTGCCACCTCTTCGAACGGCAGGTCGGCCCACTGGCCGGTGAACAGTGTGATCGGGCGACTCATCGTCTCTCCTCGTTTCTGGCTGTGTTCGGTCTGATCGTTCGGTTCGGTCGCGTCGCCGTGCGGCTCAGACGACCTGGGCTGCGTGGCGTCAGGCGATCGGATGCCACGCGGAGCCGTCGGCTGCGGAGGCCTCCACGGCGTCGAGCACCCTCTGCACCTGCAGCGCGTCGTCGAACGACGGGTGCGGCTGCACCCCTGCGGCGAGGTCGCGCACGAGATCGACCACCTGGTGCGTGAAGCCGTGCTCGTAGCCGAGCCCGTGGCCTGCCGGCCACCAGTTCGCGACATAGGGATGCACCGGCTCGGTCACGATGATGCGCCGGAATCCCTGCGCCTCGGCATCGTCACCACTGTCGAAGTACTGCAGCACGTTCATGTCCTCGAAGTCGAAGGCGATCGACCCCTTCGATCCGTTGATCTCGAGGCGAATGGCGTTCTTGCGACCGAGTGCGAACCTCGTCGCTTCGAACACGCCGAACGCGCCGTTGTCGAAGCGCGCGGTGAACGCCGCTGCATCGTCGACAGTGACCGGCCCCTTCGGGCCCTCCGCGGCGCCGGCCCCGCCGAGGCCGACCAGCTCGCCTGAGACAGGGCGCTCGGTGACGAACGTGGTGGTGATCGCGGACAGCCCCGCGATGTTCGAGCCCGTCACCCACTGCGCCATGTCGATGACGTGCGCTCCGATGTCGCCGAGCGCTCCGCTGCCGGCCTTCGACTTGTCCAGGCGCCACGTGAGCGGGGCGTTCTCGTCGCTCAGCCAGTCCTGCAGGTACTGGCCGCGAACGTGACGGATCTCACCGAGCCGGCCCTCCTGAACGAACCGCTTCGCCAGCGCGATGGCGGGCACGCGGCGATACGTGAAGCCGCACATCGCGAAGGTGCCGTGCGCGGATGCCTGGCGTGCGGCATCCGCCATCGCCTCCGCGTCTGCCACGGAGTTCGCGAGCGGCTTCTCGCAGAGCACATGCTTGCCCGCCTCGAGGGCGGCGATCGCGATCTCGCGATGCGTGTCGCCCGGCGTGCAGATGTCGATCAGGTCGATGTCGTCGCGCTCGATCAGCCTGCGCCAGTCCGTTTCGACGCTCTGCCAGCCGAGGCGTTCCGCGGCCTCGGCGACCGCGCCGGGATTGCGCCCGGCCACGGCGGTGAGCTCGGGCACCAGCGGCTGGTCGAAGAACCGCGGCGCCGTGCGCCACGCGTGCGAGTGCGCTGCGCCCATGAACGCGTATCCGACCATGCCGACGCGCAACTTCTGTGCGTGCTCCGCCATCGAGACTCCTTCGTGGTCATGGCCGATGCCGCTACGACGTTGCCGTGGCAGCAACCGGTACGTTCCGCCATAGTTGCGCAAGACAGAGGTCAGTTGATCGGTCTTTGCCCCGATAATCGCACCCGATCGGCCCACAATCAAGCCGACTCAGGAGACCTGAAGTTGCGCAACTTCAATGACTATCATGAGGTTGTGAGCAGCAACCGACACGATGCCGTGACTCCGAGGACCTCCTCGGACACTTCGCGCGCGGACGGCAACGAGGCGGCCGATGCCGAGGCGTCGCGAGTGACGATGGCCGAGCTCGCCCGACGCGCCGGCACCACGGTGCCGACGGTGTCGAAGGTGCTCAACGGTCGCTCCGACGTGTCGTCGCAGACACGCCGCCGTGTCATGGAGCTCGTCGAGCAGACGGGCTACCGACGCACGCCTCGAGCCGGTCGCACGCGCGACGCGCAGCTCGGCGGACTCGTCGATCTCGTGATCAGCAGGGTGAGCGGCTCGTGGTCCAACCTCGTGCTGAGCGGGGCGGAGCGCGCCGCCTCCGAGGCCGGCCTCGACGTCGTGGTCACCGTCGCGCGACCCGATCAGGATGCCGGTGCCGACTGGGTGGGGCGCCTGCTCGCCCGCGGTTCCCGCGGAGCGACCGTCGCGCTGCTCACGCCGAATCGCACGCAGCTGCAGGTGCTCGCGGCCGCAGGCATCCCTCTCGTGCTGCTCGATCCTTCTTCGGACCAGGCCACCGGAGTACCGAGCATCGGCACCACGGACTGGGCGGGCGGATACTCCGCGGCCACACACCTGGTCGAGCTCGGCCACCGACACATCGGCGTCATCGCGGGCGCCGGCGACTATCGCTACGGCCGCGCCAGGGTCGACGGATTCCGTGCCGCGCTCGAGCAGGCGGGTGTCGAACTGCCTGTCGATCGCGTCGAGACGGCGGACTGGAGCAGAGAGAGCGCGGAGAACGCAGCACGAAGGATGCTCGACTCGGCGACCGCACCGACAGCCATCTTCGCGTGCTCCGACGAGATGGCACTCGGCGCCGCCCGCGCCGCCCGCACCCTCGGATTGGGGGTGCCGGACGACCTGAGCATCGTCGGCTTCGACGACCTGCCCGAATCGTCGTGGATCTCGCCATCGCTCACCACCGTGCGACAGCCCATCGAAGAGATGGCGGCCGCCGCGATGCGCAAGCTGCTGCGGCTCCGCGAGGGGATGCCCGCCGGTTCCGCGCGCGAGGAGCTCTCGACCGAACTCGTGGTGCGAGGCACGACGGCAACGGCTCGATAACGTTTTGCCCCATCGCCGGATAGTCGTGTAGCGTGCCCGTGAGAGCGCTCCCACACTTTCATCACATCTTGATTTCAGTTGCCTTCGACACGCGTGGGTGCCCCTCATAAAATGTTGACACGTCCAACAAAAGACTGAAAGATGACAGAACGGCCGGTGAAGACGTGGCCCGACCGACGCACCAAACCCTGACATTCAACGACGAATCTCCGCTCCTCCTCTGATGGAGCAAGCGGGGCGAAAGGATCTGATAATGGCATCGGAATCCACAGGCGCAGCCTTCACGCGACGCGGCTTTCTCGGCCTCGCCGGCGGAGTCGCCGCAACGACCCTCCTCGCAGCCTGCTCCAGCGGCGGCGGCGGAGGCAGCACCGGCAGCAGCAAGCCTCTGAAGTTCTGGAACATGCCCTGGGGTGGAACGGCGTTCAACCCGCTCGACAAGAAGATCACGCTGGCCTACAAGCCGGCGAGCGGTCTCCCCTCGGCCACGTACCAGGAGATCCAGTGGGCGAACTTCACGCAGACGTTCTCGTCTGCTGTCGCTTCCAACACGGGCCCTGCTGTCAGCTCCGGCGGCGGCACGCAGGCGTTCCAGTTCGCACACCAGGGCAAGATCGCCTACGCGGACAACCTTCTCAATTCGTGGAAGAGCAACGGCATCTACGATGACTTCCTGCCCGGTCTGCTCGACACGATGAAGACCGACCAGGGATACGCCGCGGTGCCTTACAACCTCGACGTGCGCTGCTCCTGGTACAACAAGACGCTGCTCTCGAAGGCGGGCGTCGACGTGCCGACCACCTGGGCCGAATACAAGACGGTGTGCGCGGCGCTCAAGAAGATCGGCGTGTACGGCTTCGGCCTCGGCTCGGGTGCCGGCAACTTCACCGGCAGCCACATCCTCACCGCGTTCATGATCAACAACGGTGGGGGCCTCTTCAACTCGAAGAAGGAGCCCGACTGCGTCACCGACGTCAACGTCGAGGCCATGGAGTACGTGCTCGAGCTCGTCAAGAGCGGCTACTCCGACCCTGCGGCCGCGACGTACACCAGCGCGAACGTGCAGGCTCAGTGGAACGCCAACAAGTTCGGCTACGGCTGGGACGGCGCGGGCCTCGCCGCCTCGGTGAACGCGGCGACGGCGGCCAACATGGTGGTCGGCGACCCGCTGACGAGCGACTCGGGCAAGAAGGGCGGCATCTACTTCCCGAACAACATCATGATGTACAAGAACACCCCCAGCCAGAAGGGTTCGGAGGCGTTCATGACGTACTACTACAAGAACATGTCGAAGCTGTGGACGCAGAAGACCGGCATCGGCCTCCCGCCGCTCACCTCGATCGCCGACACGTCGGTGCTCAAGGCCGACCCGGTGACGGTGAAGATCCTGAAGGACTGGAACCCGATCTACGGCACGTGGGCTGCGCCCGGCGGAAAGGGTCTGTTCTACAACATCGCCAACACCGTTGACGGCACCCAGCCGATGATCACGTTCGCACAGTCGATCCTCGGTGGTAAGACGGATGCCAAGACCGCGCTGACGACGTTGCAGAACGCCATCGAAGGCCTGATGAAGTAAGGATGCTCTGCGGGTGGGCCTGCGCGTGAGCGTCGGGCCCACCCGCTTTCATTCTGAAGCTGTCGAAGGAGAGGCTGACATGTCGACCGAGTCCGTGACCGGCGCGCTGAAAAAGGCGCGTAACGGTGTGGGTGTGGCTGGGCCGGGGCGTGCCCCGAGCAAGGGCAAGCGGGGCCGTGCGATCTCGCACCTGTGGACCTTCTTGCTGTTCGCGATCCCGTCGCTGTTGTTCCTGTTGTTGTTGAACTTGTACCCGGTGATCTATGCGGGCTGGCAGTCGCTGCGCAATGGCGATCTGATCGATGCCGGCGCATTCGTCGGGTTCCAGAACTACGTGGACGTCGTGCAGCAGCCGGGGTTCTGGCACGCCGCGCTCTTCACGCTGATCTTCACGGTCGTCGGCGTGTTCGGGTCGTGGGCTGCCGGCCTGGGGCTGGCGCTTCTGCTGCGCACGAGGATTCCCCTGGCCGGGCTGTGGAAGGTCCTGCTGCTGCTGCCGTGGGTGGTTCCGGTGGTCGTCTCGGCGACCTCGTGGAACTGGCTGGTCGCCACGCCGCAGTCGCCGCTGCCTCTGCTGGCGCAGTCGCTCGGGTTCGGCAACGTGCTGTTCCTGGCCGACCCGTTGCTGGCGCAGATCACGGTCTGCGTCTTCAAGGTGTGGATCAGCTTCCCGTTCATGATGATGATGATGTCATCGGCGCTGGCGAGCGTGGACACCACCGTGTACGAGGCATCCAAGGTCGACGGTGCAGGCACGTGGCAGACGTTCACGCAGATCACGTTGCCGATGATCGCCCGCACCACCTACGTGTCGTGGATTCTGATGACGATCTTCTGCGTCAATGACTTCCCGACGATCTTCCTTCTCACCGGCGGTGGCCCGGTCAACGCGACGCAGTCGCTTGTCGTGCTGGCCTACCAGACGGTGTTCCAGAACTACCAGGTCGGTCCCGGTGTCGCGATCGCGTTCCTGATGACGATCGTCCTGGTCATCATCTCGGTGGTGCTGTACCGCCAGATCAGAAAGGCGGGCGTCGAATGAGCACCGAAACCTCCACCGAACTCATCGGCGAGCTCCGGGTCGGAGTCAACGCCGGAAAGCGCCGCACGCTCGGCGAGCTGGGCGAACGCGGCAAGTGGTGGCGCCTGCTGGGCATCGTGATCATCACGGCGCTCATCCTCGTTCCGATCGTGGCCGTCGTGATCCTCTCCCTCACGCCGTCGCTGGGCTCGAAGGCGACGGGGCTCACGCTGGAGAACTACGGCGACGTGTTCGCGCAGACCTCCGTGGGCACCTGGCTGGGCAACAGCCTCCTGGTCGCCGCCGTCACGGTGGTCGCCGCCGTCGTGATCGCCGCCCCCGCCGGCTACGTGCTCTCCAGGGGACGCAACCGGCTGGTCTCCTCGTACGCGCTCATCCTGTTCATCGTGCAGTCCCTGCCCGTCGTCACCGCCGTCATCCCGCTGTTCTTCCTGTTCTCCAAGCTCGGGCTGGTCGACAACCTCGTCGGCGTCATGATCATCTACACCGGCTCCACCATGAGCGTCGCGTGCTGGATGATGGCGGCGTACTTCGACTCCATCCCGATCACACTCGAAGAAGCGGCCTGGATCGACGGGGCATCCGTGTTCGGCTCGTTCACCCGGGTCGTGCTGCGCAACTCCCTGCCCGGCATCCTCTCGACCGCGATCTTCTCTTTCCTGCTGGCCTGGAACGACTACCTGATCGCGCTCGTCTTCCTGCGCAGCGACGAGAACTACACGCTCCCCATCGGTCTGAACACGTTCTTCCAGCAGAACCAGACCAACTGGGGACTCGTCATGGCTGTGGCGGTCATCATGATGCTGCCGCCCATCATCGTGTTCGCCGTGCTCAACCGATTCTTCTCCGTCGGCGGCATCGGAGGATCTCTTGCCGGACGCTGACGCCGGCGAGAAGGGCGGTCGCGCAGCACGCGCGGCCGCCCTTCCTGCACTCAGGGCCGCGATCGATCGCGTCATCCCCGCGGATGCCTGGCCCGCCGGCTGGGAGGGCGGCGTCGGCGACTACCTCACTCGCGACCCGATCTCCGCCGACCGCGACCTGCTGTGGGCGTGGCCGGAGCTGATCGGGCTCGCCGCCCGTCTCGACGATGAGGCCCGCCGTGCGGGCGCCGCCGACTTCGCGGCGCTGGACACCGTCGCGCAGGACGCCATGCTGGCGCGCATCTCCACAGGGTCGAGCGCGGAGGCGTTCGATGCGCTGCGCCGGGTGAGCTGGGAGGGGTACTACGCGTCGTCGGACGGCAGGCATCCCGCCGGCCTCGACATGGTCGGGTTCCGCGGAGTGCCGGAAGGCGTGACGCCGATCGAGCCCGAGCCGCTGAAGACCGTCGCCTCGAAAGCGGTGCAGTCGCACTACGACGCGGTCATCGTGGGCTCCGGACCCGGCGGCGGCGTGGCGGCGCAGGTGTTGACGGCCGCTGGCAAACGCGTGCTGCTCGTCGAGCGCGCACCGTATCTGCGCGCCGCCGAGGTGCGCGGCGACCACCTGCACGGAAAGCGCAACGCCGTGTACTGGCCGACGGTGGGACCGGGCCCGGGGCATCCTCGGGTCGCCCAGCTGCCGGAGGGCGACCGTGTCGTCGACGGCACGGGCGATGCGAGCCTCTACGGCCTCAACGCCGACACCGTCGGCGGCGGCACGCGCATCTGGCAGGGCATGGCGTGGCGGTTCATGCCGGAGGACTTCCGCATGGCGTCGCTCTACGGCACGCCGGAGGGCGCGAGCATCGCGGACTGGCCGGTGTCGTACGACGATCTGGAGCCGTACTACACGAAGGCCGAGTGGGCGCTCGGCGTCGCGGGCGAAGAGGGCGGGCTCACCTCGCGCACCCCGCGATCGGCCGGCTACCCCATGCCCGCGATGGGCACGGAGCCGTCGCGCGAGCTGCTCGGGGCCGCCGCGGACCGGCTCGGCTGGGGATGGGGCCCCATCCCGCTCGCCATCAACTCCGTGCCGTGGGAAGGTCGGGCCGCGTGCGTCCGCTGCGCGCAGTGCATCGGCAACACGTGTCCCGTCGACGCGAAGAACGGCTCGCAGTCCACGTTCATCCCGCGCGCGATCGCCACCGGGCTCTGCGACCTGCTGCCGGACGCCGAGGTGATCGAGGTGCGCGACGGCGAGCGCTCCTCCGGCGTCACGATCATGGCGGATGCCTCCACCGATCCCGTCGAACTCACCGTGAGCGCCGACGTGGTGGTCGTCTCCGCCGGAGCCGTGGAGACCGCTCGCCTGCTGCTCGCGAGCGGCCTCGGCAACGACCACGTCGGCCGCCACCTGCACGATCATCGCTTCACGACGGTGCTCGGGCACTCCGCCGACCCGGTCAAGCCGTACGTCGGACCCGGCCACTCGGTGGCCACGTTGGATCACGTGCACGCGGCCACCATCCCGTGGGGCGGCGGCGTCATCGTCGACCTGATGGGTCTGCTGCCGCTCACCTCGGCGGGCGAACCGGCGCCCGGCGTGCCCGGCTGGGGCTCCGGGCACAAGGAGTGGATGCGGCACGGTCGGGCGAACCTGTTCGGCGTGTTCGGGATGGGGCAGGAGATCCCCATGCCCACCTCGCGCGTCACACTCGCCGACGTGCGCGATCGCTGGGGCCGGCCGGGCGCCGCCCTGCGCAAGGACGTGCACTGGGCCAGCCAGCAGGTGGAGGACGAGTTGGCCGTGCAAGGCACGCGGTGGCTGGATGCCGCCGGCATCACCCAGGTTCGGCGGCAGGGCGGGCCGGCGACGGCATCCGCCGCAGGCGAGCATTCGTGCGGCACCGCACGCATGGGCACGTCGGCCGAGAACTCGGCGACCGACCCGTTCGGCCGCGTGTGGGGCACGCGCCGCGTAGTCGCGTGCGACTCGTCGCTGCACCCGACCAACGGCTCGGTGAACCCGACGCTGACGATCGTGGCGAACGCGTTCCGCGTCGCCGAGCACCTCGTGGCGGAGTGGCCGCGGTAGAGCGGCCGAACCGGAGAAAGGACACCATGGCATCCAACGGCCCGCGCTGGCAGAACACGTCGTTGCCCGCGCACGAGCGCGTCGAGGCGCTGATCGCGGAGATGACGCTGCGCGAGAAAGTGGCGCAGCTGTACGGCGTGTGGGTGGCGTCGTCGCCCGTCGGCGACGACGTCGCACCGTTCCAGCACGACATGAACGAGGATGCCGTCGAGCTCGACGAACTGCTCCCCCACGGCCTCGGCCAGCTGACCAGATCGTTCGGGTCGGCGCCGGTGGATGCCGCGGTGGGCGTGGTCTCGCTCGCCCGCAGCCAGCGGCGCATCATGGCCGCGAACCGCTTCGGCATCCCCGCGATCGCGCACGAGGAGTGCCTGGCCGGCTTCACCGCGTGGGGCGCCACGGCCTACCCCGTGCCGCTGTCGTGGGGCGCCACGTTCGACCCGGCACTCATCGAGCGGGTGGCACAGCGGATCGGCGCAGGCATGCGCGCGGTCGGCGTGCACCAGGGCCTCGCGCCTGTGCTCGACGTGACGCGGGACCCGCGCTGGGGCCGCACCGAGGAGACCATCGGCGAAGACCCGTACCTCGTCGGTACCATCGCCACCGCGTACGTGCGCGGCCTCGAGTCGACGGGCATCGTCGCCACGCTCAAGCACTTCATCGGGTATTCCGCCTCGAAGGCCGCCCGCAACCTGGCGCCCGTGTCGATGGGACGCCGCGAGTTCAACGACGTGATGGTTCCGCCCTTCGAGCTGGCGGTGCGCGACGGCGGCGTGCGCAGTGTGATGCACGCCTACACCGACGTCGACGGCGTGCCGTCGGCGGGCGACGAGACGCTGCTGACCGGACTGCTCCGCGACACCTGGGGCTTCACCGGCACGGTCGTGGCCGACTACTTCGGCATCGCTTTTCTCAAGACGCTGCACGGCGTCGCGGGCACCTGGGAGGAGGCGGCTGCCGCCGCCCTCAAGGCGGGCGTCGACGTCGAGCTGCCCACGGTGAAGGCCTATGGCGACCCGTTGGTGGCCGCCGTCGAGTCGGGCGAGCTCGCCGAGTCGTTCGTCGACCGCGCCCTGCGTCGGGTGCTGCTGCAGAAGGCGGAGTTCGGCATGCTCGACGCCGGCTGGTCGCCGCTGCCCGACGGCTGGACCGACGCCGATCTCGACGACATCGAGGCGGTGCGCGGACGCGTGCGGCTCGACACCGACGACGACAGAGCCCTCGCCAGGGAGGTCGCCGAGCGGGCTGTCGTGCTGGTGCGCAACGACGGGACGCTTCCTCTGACGCCCGACGCGGGCATCCGCATCGCCGTCATCGGCCCGCTCGCCGACGACCAGTTCGCCATGCTGGGCTGCTACTCGTTCCCGAGCCACGTCGGCACCCTGCACCCCGAGGTGCCGATCGGAATCGAGCTGCCGACGGTGCTCGAGAGCCTGCGCGCCGAGTTCGCGAACGCGAGGTTCACCGTCGAGAAGGGCGTGAGCGTCGACGGCAAGGGCGACGGCACGGCCGAGGCGGATGCCGCCGGCATCGAACGCGCGATGGCCGCCGCCGAAGACGCCGACCTCGTCATCGCCGTGCTCGGCGACCATGCAGGGCTCTTCGGTCGCGGCACCTCCGGCGAGGGCTGCGACGCCGCGAGCATGCGACTGCCCGGACGGCAGCAGGACCTGCTGGATGCGCTCATCGCCTCCGGCACGCCGGTCGTCGCGACGCTCGTCGAGGGCCGCCCGTACTCCCTCGGCACGGCCGCCGACGAGGCCGCCGCGATCGTGACCGCGTTCTTCCCCGGTGAGGAGGGCGGTCCGGCGATCGCGGGCGTGCTGAGCGGAAGGGTGAACCCGAGCGGGCGGCTGCCCGTGAGCATCCCCGCCATCGAGGGCGGCCAGCCAGGCACCTACCTCGCGGCGCCGCTCGGCGGACCCACCGGTGTCTCCAACATCGACCCGACCGCGAAGTTCCCGTTCGGACACGGGCTCTCGTACACGACGTTCGAGTGGTCGGATGCCGCGGTCGACGCCGCGCAGACTCCCACCTCGGGAGCGGTCACGGTCTCGCTCACGGTCACGAACATCGGCGAGCGCGACGGCATCGAGAACGTGCAGCTGTACCTGCACGACCCTGTGGCCTCCGTCGTGCGGCCGGTGAACCGGCTGATCGGGTACGCGAGCGTTCCGCTGGAGGCCGGCACGAGCGCGCGGGTGTCGTTCCGCGTGAGCGCCGACCTGGCCGCCTTCACCGGGCGGGACTTCACACGGATCGTGGAGCCCGGCGAGCTCGAGCTGCGGCTCGGGGCATCCAGCGGCGACCTGCGGTTCGCACTGCCCGTCACGCTGACCGGGCCGGTGCGACACGTCGATCACACGCGCACGCTGCACGCGCCGGTGACGGTGGCGTAGCACCCTCACTCCCCCTCGAACTCACGAGTCGCCGAACGATTCAGGTGCAGAACGGGCCGGCAACGGCGCAGGAGCCAGAACGAGAGAGCGCTCACCGGATGGCCGCGGCGCCTCGACTCAGACCACCAGGTCTGATATGTTTTACATCACAACAAATACTCTTCTTTCGATGTTGAAGGACTTTCCCATGGCACTCACGCCCACGCGCGACGACAAGTTCTCGTTCGGTCTCTGGACCATCGGCTACAACGGCACCGACCCGTTCGGCGGCCCGACCCGTGCCCCGCTCGACGTCGTGCACGCGGTCGAGAAGCTCGCCGAACTCGGCGCATACGGCCTCACCTTCCACGACGACGACCTCTTCCCCTTCGGCTCCACCGATGCCGAGCGCGAGAAGCAGATCGACCGTCTGAAGGGCGCGCTCGCCGACACCGGCCTCATCGTGCCGATGGTCACCACGAACACGTTCTCCGCACCCGTCTTCAAGGACGGCGGCGTCACCTCCAACGACCGTCAGGTGCGCCGGTACACGATCCGCAAGATCCTGCGCCAGCTCGAGCTGGGCGTGGAGCTCGGCGCGAAGACGTTCGTGATGTGGGGCGGACGCGAGGGCGCGGAGTACGACTCGGCCAAGAACATCCAGGCGGCGCTCGCCCGCTACAAGGAGGCGGTGGACTTCCTCGGCGACTACGTGCTGTCGCAGGGCTGGGACATCCGCTTCGCCATCGAGCCGAAGCCGAACGAGCCGCGCGGCGACATCCTGCTGCCGACGCTCGGCCACGCCATCGCGTTCATCGACTCGCTCGAGCACCCCGAGCTCGTCGGTCTCAACCCCGAGGTCGGACACGAGACCATGGCCGGCCTCAACTTCACCTCGGGCGTCGCCCAGGCGCTTTACCACGGCAAGCTGTTCCACATCGACCTGAACGGCCAGCGCTCCATCAAGTACGACCAGGACCTCGCCTTCGGTCACGGCGATCTGCACAACGCGTTCGCCCTCGTCGACCTGCTCGAGCACGGCGGGGCGAACGGCGGACCGGCCTACGACGGTCCCCGCCACTTCGACTACAAGCCGAGCCGCACCGAGGACGAGTCGGGCGTGTGGGACTCCGCCAGGGCCAACATGGAGACCTACCTGCTGCTCAAGGAGCGCGCCGACGCCTTCCGCGCCGACCCCGAGGTGCAGGAGGCCCTCGAGGCCGCGAAGGTGTTCGAGCTCGAGCAGAACACCCTGAACGACGGCGAGACGATCGAGTCGATCAAGGCCGACCGCAGTGCGTGGGAGGACTTCGACACCGACGCCTACCTGAACGGCAAGGGCTTCGGCTTCGTGCGCCTGCAGCAGCTGGCCACCGAGCACCTGCTCGGCGCCCGCTGAGGCGCTGCAAGACCCCACGACTAGTGTCCGTTCCGGACACGTGCAACCGCCCGGACGGGCGCACGTGTCCGGAACGGGTACATGTTCACGAATGGGAAGGCAAACCATGACACTCGTCGCGGGCGTCGACTCGTCGACGCAGAGCTGCAAGGTCGTGATCCGCGACCTCGAGAGCGGGGCGCTGGTGCGCTCGGGCCGAGCGGGGCATCCTGACGGCACCGAGGTCGACCCGGCAGCGTGGTGGGCGGCGCTCGGTGCGGCGATCGACGATGCCGGCGGCCTCGACGACGTCGCGGCGATCGCCATCGGCGGCCAGCAGCACGGCATGGTGGTGCTGGATGCCGATGGCCGGGTCATCCGCGACGCCCTGCTCTGGAACGACACCCGCAGCGCCGACGCAGCCGCTGCACTGACCGACGAGGTGGGGTCGGCCGAATACGCGCGGCGCGCGGGATCGGTGCCTGTGGCATCCTTCACCGCCACGAAGCTGCGCTGGCTGCTGGATGCCGAGCCCGAGAACGCGGCCAGGGTCGCCGCTGTCGCTCTGCCGCACGACTGGCTCACGTGGCGGCTGCTCGGCTACGGACCGGAGGGCGAGTCCCCGCTCGGCCCGCAGCTCGACGCTCTGGTCACCGATCGCTCGGACGCGTCGGGCACCGCATACTGGTCGCCTGCCGACGAGGATTACGACCTCGGGCTGTTCGAGCTCGCGCTCGGACGCCAGGGTCGCGAGGCGCTCGGGGTGCCGGCCGATGAGGCGGAGCGCGCCGAGGCCGCGGCCGGCGCCGTCGTGCTGCCGCGCGTGCTCGGACCGACCGAGCCCGCCGGCGTCACGGTCGAGCAGCGCATTCCAGCCTCGAGCAGTTCGATCACGGTGCGCGCCGGCCTCATCGTCGGACCCGGCGCAGGAGACAACGCGGGGGCGGCGCTCGGTCTCGGCGCGGCATCCGGTGACGTGATCGTGTCGCTCGGCACGAGCGGCACGGTGTTCGCCGTGACCGACGAGTCGGTTCCCGACGCCACGGGCGCCGTCGCCGGGTTCGCGGATGCCTCCGGCCGCTTCCTCCCGCTCGTCGCCACTCTGAACGCCGCGCGCGTGCTCGGCACGATGGCAGACCTGCTCGACGTCGACTTCGACGACCTCGCGGAGCTCGCCCTTCGGGCGCCCGCCGGAGCCGAGGGCGTCGTGCTCGTGCCCTACTTCGAGGGCGAGCGCACGCCGAACCTGCCGACGGCGAAGGCGAGCCTGCACGGGCTCTCGATCGCTTCCAGCCGCAGGGGAGAATCTCGCACGAGCTGCCGTTGAGGGCATGCTCGGCGGGCTTGCGGCCGGCCTCGACGCCGTGCGTGCGGTAGGCGTGCGCGAGCAGCGGCTGCTGCTCGTGGGCGGCGCCGCGCTCAACCCCGCCGTGCAGGCCGTGGCGGCGCAGGTGTTCGATGCGCCGGTGGTGGTGCCCGCGCCGGGCGAGTACGTCGCGAACGGGGCCGCGGTGCAGGCCGCCTGGGTGTTGACGGGCGTTCGGCCCGAGTGGCCGCTCGACGTCGTGGCGCGGCCCGAGCCGGATTTCAGGCCGGTGATCCGGGAGCAGTACGCGCGGTACGCGGCAACCGTGGCGGATAACCCGTCGGGCGCCTGAGCGCCAGCGGGCGAGCGAGCGTCAGCGGCGCGCAGAGTCGTCACCGGACTCGCTACTGGCACATTCGCGTCACTCGGGGCCGTGTCCCTCTCGCACGGCGAGTGCCTCACCCGCTGCGCGGAGCCAGCGCGGGGCATCCGCCAGCGCTGCTCCCGCTGAACCTGCCAGGTCGGTGAGCGCGAAGGCAGAGACGAATCCGTGGGGCTCGGCCGCCAGTGAGCCCGCCACGAGCGCGATCGGCGCGTGGGCCGCGCGAGCATGCTCTGCGACGATCGCGGGCGCCTTTCCGCCGTCGGTCTGGGCGTCGAATCGTCCCTCACCGGTGATCACGAGGTCCGCGTCGGCGAGCGCCGCGTCGAGTCCGATGGCATCGGCGATCGCGGAGGCGCCGGAGACCAACCGGGCACCCCACGCCATCAGGCCGAAGCCCGTGCCTCCGGCCGCGCCGGCACCGGGGGCGGCCGGGTCGGCCGCTACTCCTGCCGCGGACAGCACACGCGACCAGCTCGCGAGGGCGGCCTCGAGGTCGGCGCGCTGTGCGGCATCCGCTCCCTTCTGCTCGCCGAAGACGTCGGCTGCACCGGATGCCCCGAGCAGCGGGTTGGTCACGTCGCTGAGCACGAGCGCCCCGCCTTCGGGCAGCGACCGGAGTCTCGACACGTCGATCGTCGCCACCTCGGGCAGCGAGCCGCCGCCGAGCAGCACGGAGAGCCCCTCGGCGTCGAGCAGGCGGGCGCCGAGCGCGACGAGCACACCGCCGCCGCCGTCGGTGGACGCGCTGCCGCCGATGCCGAGAAGCAGCCGGGACACCCCGTGGTCGATGGCAGCGGCGATCGCCTGACCGAAGCCGAGCGTGTGCGCGTTCATCGCGTCGAGACGCGCCATGAGCGGCAGCCCGCTCGTCTCGGCGAGCTCCACGACCCCGGTGCCGCCTGGCAGCTCTGGGGTCGGCGGAAGCAGCACCCAGGATGCCTGCACCACGCGCCCGTCGGGACCGGTCACCCGCACGGGCATCCGGTTCGCCCCCGGCACGGCGAGCAGGAACGCGTCGAGCGTGCCCTCTCCCCCGTCGGCCATCGGCAGTTCGACGAGCTCGTCGTCGGGACGCACTTCGCGCCAGCCGGCGGCGAGGGCCTCGCACACCCGCACGGCGGAGGCGGAGCCTTTGAACGAGTCGGGGGCGATCACGATGCGCATGGGTCTACTCTCTCGTGTCTGGTCTACTCTTTCGTGTCGTCGGTGCAGACGGCCATCCGTTCAGAACTCAGGATCGGCGCGTCGAGAGACCACGATCGACCGCGCAGGCCGGTGACTCCTGGGCGCCTGCGGTGTGTTCGTCCTGAGTTCTGAACGGCTCGGGCGGGCAGGATGCGGGCGCGGCCTCCCGGACGCCGCACGGTGGAGGCCGGCCGCAGGAGACGCCGCGGGGGTCCGGCCGGCTACAGGTGGGGCGCCACGACGCTGGTGAAGGCCGCGGAGACCGCGGCGGCGACGTCGTCGTGGGGGCGGGCCCAGACATCCTCGTTGAAGATCTCGCACTCGATGTCGCCCGTGTAGCCGGCGGCCTCGACGGCTCGGGTGATCGGCCCGAAGTCGATGTGTCCGTCACCCGGAATGCCGCGACCGAGCAGCACATCGGCCGGCAGCGGGGTGAGCCAGTCGCACACCTGGTAGCTCGCGATCCGGCCGAGGCTGCCGGCGCGAGCGATCTGGGCGAGCACGTCCGGATCCCACCACACGTGATACGTGTCGACGACGACGCCGACCGACGGGCCGGCGTCGACCGCGAGGTCGATGGCCTGCCCGAGCGTGGACACGACGCAGCGGTCGGCAGCGAACATGGGGTGCAGCGCCTCGACAGCGAGCGTCACCCCAGCGGATGCCGCGTACGGCTCCAAGTCGCCGAGTGCGTCGCGCACCCGCTCGCGCGCGCCGATGAGGTCGCGGTCGCCTCCGGGAAGCGCACCGGAGACGAGCACGAGCACCGCGGCCGATCCCGGCGCCCCTGCAGCGGCGAGCGCCGCGGTCTCGTCGATGGCGCGGCGGTTGTCGTCGAGCGAGGCGACCCTTTCGGGGCCGTCGGGCGCCGTGAAGAATCCCGCACGGCAGTGGCTGGAGACGCGCAGGCCGGAGTCCGCGATGAGACGGGTGGCGGCATCCAGCCCGATCTCGGCGACGGGTTCGCGCCAGGTGCCGATCGCCTGGATGCCCGCGCTCTTCGTCGCGACGATCGCCTCGGCGAGGGAGGCGTACTTCACGGTCGCCTGGTTGAGCGAGAACCTCGGGTGCGCGGTCATGCGGTGCGCTCCGTCGTGCCGGTTTCGAGACGCTCGCCTTCGGCGTGCTCCGGAGCCGGTGGTGATGCGGGCGGGGCCGTCGGCTCGACGATGCCGTTGAGCGCTAGCAGCCCGTTCCAGCGTGCGGCGGCCAGCTCGGGACGTTCGAGAGCGGCAGAGGCGTTCGCGAGCCGCACGATCTCGGAGAGATGCGGCAGGCTGCGTGCCGAGTGCAGGCCGCCCACCATCGTGAACGACTCCTGGTGCCCGTTCAGCCAGCTGAGGAAGGCCACGCCGGTCTTGTAGTAGAAGGTCGGCGCGGCGAACACCTGGCGGCTCAGCGCTTCGGTCGGCCGCAGGATGCGCTCGTACGCCTCCGGGTCACCGGCGTCGAGCGCGCGAATGGCGCGCGCTGCCACGGGCGCGATCGCGGCGAACGCGCCGAGGAGGGCATCGGAGTAGTGGCCGCGCGCATCCGAGCGGCCTCCGTCGGGCAGGTCGGCGATCGTGCCGTCGCCGCGGATGAGGTCGACGTAGTTGAAGTCGTCACCGGTGTACATGGATGCCGTGTGCGGGAGCCGCGCGCGCACGGCGATCTCGGCGTCGGCATCCAGCAGGCTCATTTTCACGCCGCTCACCGTGTCGGCGTTCTCCTCGATGATGCGCAGCAGGGTGTCGGTCGCCGTGTTCAGGTCGCCGTCCCGGCCGCCGAAGTAGCCCGCGAGCACCGGATCGAAGGCCTCGCCGAGCCAGTGCAGGATGACAGGGGTGGTCGCCTTGCCCAGCACGGCGTTGTACACGCGCTCGTAGTCGGCGGGCGACTCCGCGACGCGCGCGAGGTGTCGGGAAGCCATCAGCACGACGCCGGCGCCGGCATCCTCGGTGAAGTGCAGCTGCTCGAGGTAAGCGTCGATCACGGCGTCGATCGAGATGACCTCGTCGTCGATGTGGTCGGTGTTGACGCCCACGACGAGCGCGCCGCCGACAGATTCAGCCTCCTTCGCGCTGCGCGAGATGAGCTCGCGCGTCGCAGCGGCATCCAGGCCCATGTTGCGCTGGGCGGTGTCCATGGCATCGGCCACGCCGAGGCCCTGCGACCACACGTGGTGCCGGAAGGCGAGAGTGGCATCCCAGTCGAGGTCGGCGGGGGCGCCGGGCACGTTGTCGGCGTAGGGCTTCGGGATGACGTGGGCCGCCGCATACGCGACCCTCGACTTCAACGGCGTCGCCGGAGTGAGCATCGGCTCGTGCTCGACCAGGAGTTCGGTGCGCACCCGGCCGTCGGGCGCCAGCAGCAGCAGATCGGTCATCGCGCGCCGCCGTCGACGGTGCCGGCGAGTTCGCGCAGGTTCTCGGCCGTGACCTCGGGGATGTCCACGCGGGCTCCGGTGCGCGAGCTCTCGAGCCCCTTCTCCGCCATCAGCACGCCGCGGGCGCCGGAGAGCAGGTCGTACGGGAACGGCGCGTCTTCGGCGACGTGGCGGATGAACTCCTCCCACTGCACCTTGAATCCGTTCTCGAATCCCTCGGCGCCGTTCAGGTCGAGGGGCGGCACCTCGTGCCAGTCGGCCGCGTAGTCGTGGCCGTCGGGGATGTCCGGGTTCCACGTCGGACGCGGAGTGGCGTTGCGCGGCTGGATCTTGCAGCCGAACAGCCCGACCACCGCGCTTCCGTGCGTGCCGTCCACCTGGAACTCGACCAGTTCGTCGCGGTTCACGCGCGTGGTCCAGCTCGAGTTGAGCTGCGCGGTGATGCCTCCAGCGAGGTCGAACACGGCGTACGCGGCGTCATCCGCCGTGGCCTTGTAGGTGCGACCCTGTTCGTCGACGCGCTCCGGGATCTCGGTGACGGCCCTGGCGTACACCGACTCCACGCGGCCGAACAGGTACTCGAGCACGTAGTTCCAGTGCGGGAACATGTCCACGATGATGCCGCCGCCGTCTTCGGTGCGGTAGTTCCAGCTGGGGCGCTGGGCGGGCATCCAGTCGCCCTCGAACACCCAGTAGCCGAACTCGCCGCGCACCGAAAGGATGCGGCCGAAGAACCCGGAGTCGATGAGGCGGCGCAGCTTGCGCAGGCCGGGCAGGTAGAGCTTGTCGTGCACGACGCCGTTCTTGATGCCGGCCTCGTCGGCGAGGCGGGCGAGCTCCAGCGCCTCCTCGAACGTCTCTGCCGTTGGCTTCTCGGTGTAGATGGCCTTGCCTGCGGCGATCGCCTTGCGCAGAGCGGATGCCCGCGCCTTCGTCACGAGGAAGTCCGAGTAGATCTGCCACCGGTCATCCGCCAGCGCCGCATCGAGATCGGTGGTGTAGTGCTCCAGCCCGTGGCGCCGCGCGAGCTCGGCGAGCTTCGCCTCGTTGCGGCCGACGAGCAGGGGCTCGACCTGCACACGGCGACCGTCGGACAGCTCGACGCCGCCCTGCTCGCGAATCGCGAGGATCGAGCGCACGAGGTGCTGCCGGTAGCCCATGCGCCCGGAGACGCCGTTCATGATGATGCCGATGGTCGACTCTGACACTGGGGTTCTCTTTCGTGGGAGTGCGGTGATGGGGAAGCCGTCGACGCTTCCGCCGTGACCTGACGACGTCGCGTCTTGTGAGGCGGGAAAGCGCTTACCAGCACGATAACAGGGGATGCCGACAATGTCACCTGTGCGCCGTTATCTGCGGGCCGTCATCTGCGCGCCTCGGCCGTGCACCACCGCCCATGCCACTCCACCGGTTCAGTTTTCAGGCTGTGGCGGGCAGCCGAGGCCGAAGAGCCGTGTCTTGCCGCCTGTCGTCCTGAATACCGCACAGCGTCGGCGCGAATACGACACTACGTCGGCGCGCTCAGGCGCCGACGTAGTCGGCGAGGTGCTCGCCGGTGAGCGTCGAGCGCGCCGCGACGAGGTCGGCGGGCGTGCCTTCGAAGACGACGCGGCCGCCGTCGTGGCCGGCGCCCGGTCCGAGGTCGATGATCCAGTCGGCGTGGGCCATCACCGCCTGGTGATGCTCCACCACGATGACGGACTTGCCCGCGTCGACGAGCCGATCCAGCAGGGCCAGCAGCTGCTGGACGTCCGCCAGGTGCAGTCCGGCCGTCGGCTCGTCGAGCACGAGCACGCCGCCCTTCTCCCCCATGTGCGTCGCCAGCTTGAGCCTCTGCCGCTCGCCGCCGGAGAGCGTCGTGAGCGGCTGCCCGATGGTGAGGTAGCCGAGGCCGACGTCGACGAAGCGTTCGAGGATGCTCGCCGCAGCCGGGGTGCGCGCGGCGCCGTCGGCGAAGAAGGCCAGGGCATCCCGCGCCGACATCGCCAGCACCTCGCTGATGTCCTTGCCCCCGGAGACCTCGCCGTCGTCGCCCGTCTCGCCGCCGAGCGTGTATTCCAGCACGGCCGCGCTGAAGCGCTTGCCGTCGCACTCGTCGCAGACGGTGGCGGTTCCGGCGATGATGCCCAGGTCGGGGTAGATCACGCCGGCACCGTTGCACACCGGGCAGGCGCCCTCCGAGTTGGAGCTGAACAGCGCCGGCTTCACGCCGTTCGCCTTCGCGAACGCCTTGCGAATCGGGTCGAGCAGCCCGGTGTACGTCGCCGGGTTGCTGCGCCGCGAGCCGCGGATCGGGGTCTGATCCACCCAGACGACGCCGTCGCGGCGAGCGACCGAGCCGTCGATCAGCGAGCTCTTGCCCGAGCCGGCCACCCCGGTGATCACGGTGAGCACACCGAGCGGGATGTCGACATCCACGTTCCGCAGGTTGTGCTCGTTCGCGCCACGCACTTCGAGGGCACCGGATGCCTGCCGCACGGCATCCTTCAGGCTCGCCCGGTCTTCCAGGTGGCGCCCCGTGATGGTGTCGCTGGCCCGCAGCCCGTCGACCGTGCCCTCGAAGCACACCTCGCCGCCGTCGGCTCCGGCGCCGGGTCCGAGGTCGACGGCGTGGTCACCGATCTCGATCACCTCGGGCTTGTGCTCGACGACGAGGACGGTGTTGCCCTTGTCGCGAAGGCGCTTGAGCAGCGTGTTCATGCGCGCGATGTCGTGCGGATGCAGCCCGACGCTCGGCTCGTCGAACACGTACGTGACGTCGGTGAGCGGCGACCCCAGGTGCCTGATCATCTTGGTGCGCTGCGCCTCGCCTCCCGACAGCGTTCCCGCCGTGCGATCGAGGGAGAGGTATCCGAGACCGATCTCGACGAACGAGTCGAGCAGGTCGCCGAGCGACGCGACCAGCGGCGCAACCCCGGGGTCGTCGATGCCGCGTACCCACGACGCGAGGTCGGTGATCTGCATGGCACAGGAATCCGCGATGCTGACGCCGTCGATCTTTGACGACCTGGCGCCCGCATTGAGCCTGGTCCCGCCGCACTCTGGGCACGTGGTGAACGTGATGGCCCTGTCGACGAAGGCGCGGATGTGCGGCTGCATCGCCTCGCGGTCCTTGGCGAGGAACGACTGCTCGATGCGCGGGATCAGCCCCATGTACCAGACGTTGATGCCGTTCGCCTTGGTGCGCACGGGCTCTCGGTAGAGCAGGTCGTTCAGCTCTCGCTTGGTGTATTTCGCGATGGGCTTGTCGGCGTCGAGGTAGCCCGACTCGGCGTAGATGCGCACGTACCAGCTGCCCGGCGTGTGGTTCGGCACGAGCAGGGCGCCCTCGTTCAGCGACTTGCTCTCGTCGTAGAGCTGGGTCAGGTCGAAGTCCTGGACGGTGCCGCGGCCCTCGCAGCGCGGGCATTGACCGCCGACGACCGTGAACTCGCGGCGCTCCTTGACCTCGCGACCGGCTTTCTGGAACGTGACGGCCCCTGCGCCACTCACCGACGCCACGTTGAACGAGTACGCCTTCGGCGACCCCAGGTTCGGGTCGCCGAGACGGCTGAAGAGGATGCGCAACATCGCGTTGGCATCCGTCGCGGTGCCCACCGTGGAGCGCGGGTCAGACCCCATGCGCTCCTGATCCACTGCGATGGCCGTGGTGAGCCCGTCGAGCACGTCGACGTCGGGCCGCGACGTGGACGGCATGAACCCCTGCACGAACGCGCTGTACGTCTCGTTGATCAGCCGCTGGGACTCCGCCGCGATCGTGCCGAACACCAGCGAACTCTTGCCCGAGCCCGAGACACCGGTGAAGACGGTCAGCTTGCGCTTGGGGATCTCGACGTCGATGTTCTTGAGGTTGTGCTCGCGAGCGCCGTGCACTCGGATCGTGTCGTGTGCACCGGTGGAACCGCTCGCATCCATTGCTCCAGGCTATGCGCGCCCGGGCCACCCCGCTTCGGTTCCGCTGTCCCGTTGTGTCGCCTCACGACGCACGAGCGACACGAACGGACAGCGGAACCGAGAGTGCGAGGTGGTGGAGACTGCGACGGTCCCGTTCGACTGTCCCGTTGTGTCGCCCGGCACCGCGCGAGGCGACACGAAGAGACGGCGGAAGCTCGGGCGTCGCGGCGACGCTGCGTCGCAGTGACGGCGTTGCGGAGCGACGGCGTTGCGGAGCGACGGCGCCGCGCGCGGCAGCGCCGCTACGCGGGCGCGGCCTCGCCCGCGGCGGCGACGGCGTCGGGCTCCTCGGAGTGGAAGTCGATCGCCTTCGCCTGCTTGCCGAAGGCGGTGAGCAGGATGACCGCGACGGCCGCCCCCGCGACGGTGATCGTCATGGCCCACGGGTAGCCGATGCGTGTCGCCAGATACTGCTGGATGGGCAGGTTGAACGCCGCGATCACGTTGCCCAGCTGGTACGTGACGCCCGGGTAGAACCCGCGGATGGCGTTCGGCGACATCTCGTTGAGATGCGCAGGGATGGCGCCCCACGCACCCTGCGTCGTGAACTGGATGAGCGCCGATCCGAGGCAGAGCAGACCCGCCGTGTGCGAGAACGCGAAGATCGGGATGAGCGGCAGCGTGAGCACGGCGCCGAGGATGATCGTCGCCTTGCGCCCCCAGCGGTCCGAGAGCGAGCCGAGGATGATGCATCCCACGATCGCGCCGAGGTTGTAGACCACCGCGATCCAGCCGGCGACGGCCGCATCGAGCCCGGCGCCGCCGTGGTCGGTCGCCTTCAGGAACGTGGGATAGATGTCTTGCGTGCCGTGCGACATCCAGTTGAACGCCGCCATCAGCAGCACGAGATAGATGAACCGGCGCAGCACTTTGCCGTTGAAGAAGACCGCCTTGATCGACGTGTTCTTCTTCTGCATGCGGTCGCGGGTGTTCTCCCAGACCTCCGACTCCTTGACGCGAGCGCGGATGATGAGGCTGATGAGTGCGGGCAGGATGCTCAGCACGAACAGCCAGCGCCAGTTCAGTCCCAGCGCCGAGTGCACGAGCAGGAACGCCAGGGATGCCAGCAGATAGCCCGCGGAGTAGCCCGCCTGCAGCACGCCGGAGAAGAATCCGCGCCGCTCGCGCGGCACCTTCTCCATGGTGAGCGCGGCGCCGAGGCCCCACTCGCCGCCCATCCCGATGCCGTAGAGCAGTCGCAGTATGAACAGCACCGTGAAGTTGGGCGCGAAGGCGCAGAGGAACCCGACGATCGAGTAGAAGCACACGTCGACGATGAGCGGGATGCGCCGCCCCACCCTGTCGGCCCACAGCCCGAACAGGTAGGCGCCCACAGGCCGCATGATCAGCGTGATGGTGGTGAGGAACGCGATCTGCTCCAGCGACACATGGAACTCGGCCGCGATGTCGGCGTAGACCAGCACGATGATGAAGTAGTCGAAGGCATCCATCATCCAGCCGAGCCAGGATGCCGCGAACGCGTTGCGTTGATCGGAGTTGAGTCGTCTGGTGGGTGCGGACTCCGTCGTCATGCTGCTCCTCATTCAGGCGAGCCGTCAGGCCCGCGACCTCGGATTCGTCATCGTCATCGGTGACGGCCCGCGACTCCTGACCCCCGAACGAGGTGCAGGAAAGCGCTTGCCGGTCTAGCATAGGCTGGCTGTCGGATTATGCAAGGGGTTGTCTCGACGATGCCGTCGGCGCATCGCCGACCGGCATGACCCGGTGAGGAGTACGTCGTGAGCGCACGCATCGTGATCGTGTCGGGAGCCGGGCGGTATGCCGACCCATGGCATCCTCTCGCCGAGACGTCCGAGCGCGTCGCCGAGATCCTTCGCGCGGAGGGCCACACGGTGACGGTGACCGACGCGGTCGACGGCACGCTAGCATCCCTCGCAGACGGCTCCGCCGACATCGACCTGCTCGTGCTCAACGTGGGCGCCGGGCGCAGCGACGAGGAGCGCGCCGTGGTGCAGAGCTCCGACGACCGCGAGCCGCTGCCGCTGACCGGCACGGATGCCGCCACCCGCTCCGGCCTGCTCGCCTACGTCGGCCGCGGCGGTCCGCTGCTCGCCCTGCACGTGTCGTCGACGAGCTTCGGCTTCATGCCCGAGTGGGAATCCGTGCTCGGCGGCATCTGGGTGCGAGGCACCTCGATGCATCCGCCGTACTCGCGCGCGCACATCGAGGTGGCGACGGATGCCCACCCCATCACCGCGGGCATCCACGACTTCGACCTCGACGACGAGCGCTACTCGCACCTGCGGGTCTCCCCCGAGGCACGGCAGCTCGCCTGGCACGAGCTGGACGGCGAGCGGCATCCCGTGCTGTGGACGCACTCGTCGGGTGACGCCCGCGTCGTCTACGACGCGCTCGGCCACACCACGGCGTCGTACGACTCCCCCGAGCACCGCGCCCTGCTCACGCAGGCGGCCGCCTGGCTGCTGGAGGCTCCCGCCCCCGCCGCCTTCCCCGCTCCCGCCACGACGTCCTTCCCCGAGAACTAGTCTCCACTCCGGACGTCTGCGCCCGTCACACCGGGTGCAACCGTCCGGAACGGGAACAGGTTGCTCGGGCGGTGGCACGGGTTCCGGAACCGGCACGAGCTTCGAAGCTGCGCCTACGCGACCGAGCGGAGGTACGGCTCCAGGTGGTGGTCGCCGGTGGGGGCGCCGACAGCATCGAGCGCCAACGACTCGAGGAAGAACCGCGTGAGGTTGCCCAGGCGCGGAGACCCGCGATCGGCAAGCCACTCGATGCCGTGACCGACACTCTCGCCGAGCTTGAGCAGGTGGGGCTTGCGGCCCGCGACGCGGAAGGCGA
The DNA here is from genome assembly GCF_007859675.1 of Humibacter ginsenosidimutans. Lineage (GTDB taxonomy): Bacteria > Actinomycetota > Actinomycetes > Actinomycetales > Microbacteriaceae > Humibacter > Humibacter ginsenosidimutans. The sequence goes on along the minus strand of NZ_CP042305.1, from coordinate 3,691,143 downwards.
GCTCCTCGAGTTCGCGATAGGTGAAGGTGTCGGGACCGCCGACATCCCAGGTTCCGGCCGGGCCGGCGACACGGTCGACGATGAACGACGCGAGGTCGGCACCGTGAATGGGGTTCACCTTCGCCGAGCCGTCGCCGAGCGTGAACCCCACGCCGCGTTGGGCCATGCACAGAAAGTCGGTCACGTCGGAGAAGTAGCCGGACGGATTGACGATCTGCGGAACGACCCTGCTGCGCGAGAGGGCCTGCGAGAAGGCGAACTTCGACCGCATGGTCAGCGAGGTGCCGGCATCCGAGTGCAGCACGTTGACGTAGGCGAAGGATGCCAGAGAGTGCCTCTCAGCGTCGGCCAGCACCGCCAGGTTGCCGAGGAAGTCGATGTTCCACGGACTCGCCTTCTGCCTGGTGACGCCGAGCGCGGAGACCACGCGGTCGGCGCCCTCGCACACATCGACGATCGTCTGCGGCTTCGTGAAGTCGACGACGCGCCAGTCCGTCACGTGCCCGGCAAGAGCCGGCGCGCCGAACGCACCCTGCTTCTCCGCCCGCTCCCTCGACCTCACCAGCGCGCGCACGCTGAAACCCCGCGCGTCGAGCTCGGCCACCACGTGCCTGCCGACGTATCCGGTCGCCCCCGCGACCACGACGAGTTCACCCATGCTGCGCCTCCGCATTCCTGTACCGCTCGGTACAGGAACACTCTAGAATGGATGCCATGCCCCGTCCACCCCGGCCCCTCGCTCCCGCCTCCGCTCAGCGCCTTCTGCTCGCCGCGGCCGACGCGTTCGGCGCGAAGGGGCTCGACGACGCGTCGCTCAACGACATCCTCAAGCGCGCCGGCATGGGCAAGGGCTCGTTCTACCACCGGTTCGCCGACAAGGCGGCGCTGCACGACTGGGTGACGGAGACGATGGCGGGCCGGGCGCGCACCGCCTTGGCCGCGCCCGGCCTCGGGACGCTGAGCGCAGCATCCTTCCGCCAGGAGCTCACGGCCATGCTGGCGCGGTTCATGGTGCTCGCCGGCGAGCATCCAGAACTGGCGAACCTCGGCCTCATGTTCCACAACTCGGCGGATGCACCGCCCGAGCGGACCATCGCCCGGGTCCGCGCGACGGTTCTGGGCTGGATCGAAGCAGCCTTGACACGGGGGCGCGAGCTCCGCGTGATCCGCGACGACCTGCCGTCCGACCTGCTCACGCAGTGGACCGTCGCCTCGCTGACGACGATCGACCGCTGGGTGCTGGCCGATCCCGACGGGCCGAGCGCGCGCGGCGCCGTCGCCGCGACGGCGGTCGACGCCCTCTGGGCGCTGCTCGCCCTGTGACGCCATTCGGGTGCGACCGGCCGAACCGCGGAAGCGGCGGCGACGCTCAGGCCCCGGCATCCTCCACAGCGCGACGCAGCGAGTACTGCGCGTTCGCGAAGACCGCGTAGAGCAGGATGCCCGGCACCAGCGCCGCGCCCACCACCGGTTGCAGGAGCACCGCGGCGCCGATGAGCCCCACCATCACGAGCGCGATGACACTGAAATACCACCGGTGCACCGTGAGGTAGACCGACGCCTTCGCGATCGCCTTGAGCGAGGCCGTTCCGAACACGACGAGTCCGGTGATCGTCGCGAGCGCCGTCACGATCGCCCCGAGCGCGAGCACCGCCAGCATCGGTCCGAGCAGCGGAGCCCATACCGTGCCCGACATGACCGTCGCGTCGAAGAGCGCGAGGCCGACGACGAGCGCCGTCACCAGCCCCGCGACGAACGCCGGGAGGCCGCGCCTGCGGTATCCGCGTACGAACGACGCGAACGGCGTCGGCCTGCCGTCTTCGCGCATCGCCTTGAACACCTCGAACGCTCCCGCGACGGACGGCGCCAGCGTGAGCGAGAGCAGCAGGAAGAACGGCCACGACTTCAGCGGGTCGACCGTGACGAACAGCATCGCTGCCAGCGGCAGGTTGAACGCCACCAGCAGCACGTCGACCATGAGCAGCGCGTAGGCATAGCCGAAGATCGTGTCCATCGTCTCGTGGCGAACACGGAACAGGCGCTTGCGGGTGCCGGACGTCGCGCCGGGAGCTGCTGCGGTCATCCCTTCATTCCCGTCGTCGCGATGCCGCTGATGAAGTAGCGCTGGCCGGCAAGGAAGATCGCGAGGATCGGGATGATCGAGATCACCGAGCCCGTCATGATCATCGCGTATTGCGCGGAGTACTGGCCGATGAACGACTTGAGCCCGATCTGCACCGTCCACAGGTCGTTGCTGGAGAGGTAGATGAACGGCCCCATGTAGTCGTTCCAGGTGTTCACGAACGTGAGCAGCGCGAGTGACGCGAGCGCGGGCTTCGACAGCGGCAGGATGATGCGCGCCCAGATGCCGTAGTCGCTCAGGCCGTCGATGCGGGCGGCCTCGTTCAGCTCGTCGGGGATGGTCATGTAGTACTGCCGCATCAGGAACACGCCGAAGGCTCCGAACGCCTGCAGCAGGATGAGCGCGGTGAAGGTATTGGTGAGCCCGGCCTTCTGCATCATGACGAACTGCGGGATCATGTACGCCTGCCACGGCACCGCGATGGTCGCGATGTAGGTGAGGAACAGGGCGTCCCGCCCCGGGAAGCGCACCTTGGAGAAGCCGTACGCGGCGAAGCTGCCGGTGAGCACCTGCAGGAACGTGATGACCACGGCGAGGAACGCCGAGTTCGCGAGGTAGCCGGCCATCGGGATCTGGGTCCAGATGTCCTTGTAATTGCTCCACACGAAGGTCTTCGGAATCCAGTTGATGGGCACCGAGAGCACCTCGTTGTCGTGCTTGAGCGACGACGAGAGCATCCAGATGAACGGCAGCAGCACCACGGAGAGCAGCACGATGAGCAGCACGTACATCGCGATGCGTCCGGTGACCGAGCGCACCCGGCGCCGGCCCGATCGCTGCGGCTTCGGCGACGGGTGCGTGCGCCCGGTCTCGAGCTCCTGAGCGAGGTCGGAGGTGAGGGTCGACATCAGCGCTCCCTCCTCTGCTGGATGCGGAACTGGAACACGGTCACGATCAGCACGATCACGAACAGCACCAGCGAGATCGCCGACGAGTAGCCGAACTGTCCGTTGAGGATGCCGTCCTGGTAGATGAGCTGCGAGAGCACGAGCGTCGCGCGGCCGGGTCCGCCTCCCGTCATGACGAAGATGAGGTCGAACACCTTGAAGCTCGACACGCTGAGCAGCACGAGCACGAGGAAGGTGGTGGGCCGCAGCGACGGCAGCGTGACGTTCCAGAACTTGCGCCAGCGTCCTGCGCCGTCCATGGATGCCGCCTCGTAGTACTCGTGCGGGATGGCCTGCAGGCCGGCGAGGAAGAGCACCATGTAGTAGCCCATGTCGCGCCACACGGCCGTGATGATCACCGCGGGGAGCGCCCAGCCGGTCGAGGCGGTCCACCCGGGCGGGTTGGCGATGCCGATCATCTGCAAGAACTGGTTGATCGGCCCGCTCGTGGGGTCGAAGAGCATGTTCCAGACGATGGCGACCGCGACGAGCGACGTGATGTAGGGGAAGAAGATCGCGACGCGGAAGAACGCGATGCCCTTCAGCTTCTGGTTGAGCAGAATCGCCAGACCCAGCGAGATCGCCAGGGTCAGCGGAACGTGCCCGAGCGCGAACAGCAGGGTGTTGGCGAACGCCACGTGAAAGCTGTCGTCGCCGATCAGGCGCTCGAAGTTCTTGAAGCCGACGAAGGTCGGCGGGTTGTAGGCATCCCAGTTCATGAAGGCCAGCACGAACGCGGCGATCACCGGGATGAGCGTGAAGATGGCGAAGCCGAGGAAGTTCGGCAGGATGAAGCTCCAGCCGATGAGGGTGCTGCGGCGACGCATCCTGCGACTCGAGATGCGCCGCGCGGGAGTGCCAGACGGCGGGGCCGCCGTGTCGGGGCGTTCGGTGATCGTGGTCATGGTGTCACTTCTCGGTTCAGCGGAACCGCTCCGTTCTCTGGGTGAACCTGTGTGGCGGCCGGCACCGGGGAGTCATCCGGTGCCGGCCGCTGTCCAGTGCCGTGTCGGGCGGAAGTCGCTACTGGTTCAGCACTTCCGACTTCACGCGGCTCTCCATCTCGGCGATGCCGTCGTCGACCGACTTGCTGCCGGTCATGATGAGCTGGTGCTCCTGGTTGAGCACGTTGCCGATCGCGGCGGCGTTCGGGCCGGTGGGGCCGTCGGGCCGGATCACGTCGGGGTTGAACGCCGTCTTCGACAGCGCGTCCTGCGGCATGCCGTCGAGGCCGAAGTACTGCTTGGTGATGGCGTCGCTGTGGTAGGCGGGAACGATGCCGATGGAGGCAACGGCCTTGGCGCCCTCGGGGCCGGCGGCGAACTTCAGGAACTTCTTGGCGGCATCCACGTGCTTGGAGTTCTTATTGATGCCGAAGCCGGTCGGACCGCCCATGGTCGTGATCTTGCTCCCCGAGGTGATCTGCGGAATCGGCGCGATGCCCCAGTCGACCTTGGTCGTGCCGGCCTTGGCGTCGGCCAGCAGCGGCGAGATCAGCCAGGTGCCCATCGGCACCATCGCGGCCTTCCCCGTCTCGAACATGGTCTGATAGCTCGTCTGCTGGCTGTTGGCCGTCGCCCAATTCATGATCGAGCCGTCTTTCTGCATGCCCAGCGTGAGGTTGTACTGGTTCTTCATCCAGGAGTAGCTCGGCTTGTCGTAGCTCTTGTTCTGCTGGGCGGCGGCGTATCCCTGCACCATGGAGTTCCAGGTGTGGATGTAGGCGCCGTACACCTTGTTCGCGCCGCTGCCCTTGGTGAGCTTCTTGGCGTCGGCGGCGAACTCGTCCCAGGTGAGGTTCTCGGGGTCGGGGATGCCGGCATCCTTGAACATGGTCTTGTTGTAGTAGAGAACGCTGAAGTCCTGGCGGTACGGCACGGCGTAATACGTGCCGTCGGACTTGTAGTCGTCGAGCGCCGGGATGCTGTCGCCCGGCAGTGACTTCGCCACATCGTTCACCGGAACGAACTGCTTCTTCTGCGCGTAACCGCCGAAGTCGGTCAGGTTCTTCACCGTGATGATGTCGGTGGTGTCGCCGCCGGCGAGCATCGTGGTGACCTTGTCCTCGTAGTTCGCGGCGAGGATGTCGACGGGCTGGATGGTGATGCTCGGGTTGGCCTTGTGGAAGGCGTCGAACAGCGCCTTGAACTCCGGCGTCTGGGCGTAGCTCCACACGGCGACCCGCAGCGTGGTCTTTCCGCCGGAGCCGGAGTCGTCGGACGAGCCCGAGGTTCCGGCACAGCCGGAGAGGGCGAGCGCAGCGGCCGCGACGAGCGCCCCGGCTGCGATCAGGGAACGTTTCTTCAAGGGAATAACTCCTTCGTTATCGGTTCAGGGGAATGGATTGCGTGAGGGACGGGAAGGGTCGAGGGATGTCTGAGGCGGTCAGGCGCTCAGCTGGAGGTCGTCGCTGGTGAACTCGTCGGACAGCGCGACGTCGGCGACGTAGCGTTCGAGCTCGTCGAGCGCGGCATCCGTCATGCGGTGCAGCTCGGAGCCGAGTGAACCGGCGATGTGCGGGGTGATCATCACGTTGGGCAGGGTGAACAGCACGGAGTCCGCCGGCAGCGGCTCCGGCTCGGTGACGTCGAGCATGGCGTTGATGCGGCCGCTCGCGCACTCGACCTCGAGGGCAGCGGTGTCGACGAGGCTGCCGCGTGCGGTGTTGATGAGCGTCGCGTGGTCGGGCAACAGGGCGAGCTCCCGCGTCCCGATCATGTTCGCGGTCGACGGCAGCGCAGGGGCGTGCAGCGAGAGCACGTCGACCCGCGGCAGCAGCTCGTCGAGCTCGACCAGCTCACCGCCCGCCGCACGCACCTCCTGCGGATCGGCGTACGGATCGGAGACCAGGCAGGTGACGTCGTCGAGCTGCTGAACGAGGTCGACGACGCGGCGCCCTACGCGGCTGAACCCGACGACCCCGATCGTGCGGCCCAGGTTGGAGAGCTCGCCGTAACGGCGGGCCGAGATGCCGTGGATGCGCCTTGCTTCAGGGTCGGCAGCGATGAACGGCGCCTTCTTGCCCGCGAAGATGATGGCCGCGAGCGTGAACTCCGCGACGGGCACCGAGTTCGCCTCCGCCACGTTGGAGGCCCGGATGCCCCGACGCCAGAACTCGTCCGTGACGATTCCGCGCACGGTTCCCGCGCAGTGCAGCATCGCCTTGAGCTTCGGCATGCGGTCGAGCCGTGCAGCGTCGAGCTGCGGCGCACCCCACCCGGTCAGCAGCACCTCGACATCGGCGAGCCGTGCCGCGAGCGTCGGGTCGTCGAGGTCGTCGGTGAACACCGGCTCCGGCAGCTGCGCGAGTCCGGCGAGCCGCTGAAGGCGCTCGCCGTCGAACTGCGCTTCGAAGACGTCGGGCGACATCACGACCAGCGCGACGGGCTTGCGCCGTGTCGCCGCGTTCGATGAGGTCGGGGTCGCTGCGGTCATGGTGTGGGACTCCTGGAGGTTCTTCGAGACTGATCCGCGACTCGCCATTGCATCGTCGCGATCAACAGTAGATACTCAATCCCGATCGAGAACAAACAAAGCGAACAGACTCGAACATCAACATACAGACACGATCGAAGAGCAGGTCAATGACGATGCCGCACCGCCCCGCCGACCCCGAGCCCTCTGCTCCCGCTGCCGCGGCGGAGCCGGCGCTGTCGCGGGTCAACGCGCACGCCGCTCCACCGAGCGGAACCGACGTGCGGCACACGGAGTTCCGGGGCCCTCTGTTCGCGAGCTGGGGCGAGCGGATGCGCGTCGACGCCCTGCTGCGAGCGCTCGGTTCGCAGTCCCCGGAGCGGCTTCGCGACCGGGTGGGCATCCCCACGGCGAGCAACCGCGGTGCGTGGAGCGGATTCGACGCGGTCACGATCGAGGGGATCACGAACGCTGCCGTCGCGGAACGGGGCGAAGCCTGGGCGGAGGCGAAGGCATCCGACTTCGCACGGTTCGTGCGCGACGGGGACCGCATCACGTACGAGACCGCGCTCGAGGCCAGGCAGCAGAGGCTCACCCGTGCTGTGGTGACCGCGGCCGTCACCGACGACCCGGCATGGGCCGACGAAGCGGCCGACGGGGTCGTGCTGTTGTGCGAGCAGAGCACGTGGTCGCTGCCTGCGCACGACGACGCGCACAGCCGGCGCGGCTTCGTGATCTCCGACGCGGCATCCCCCTACCTCGACCTCATCGCCGGTGAGATCGTCGCTCAGCTGGCGGTCGCCGACCGGGTGCTCGGCGAACGATGGGATGCCGACTGGCCCGGCCTGCGCGAACGCCTGCGTCACGAGGCGGAGACCCGCGTCTTCGCACCGTTCGAGACCCGCGACGACTTCTGGTGGCTGGGCTACTGGCGAGACGTGAACAACTGGAACCCGTGGATTCTCGGCAACGTGCTGCTCGCGGCCGTGCTGCTGATCGACGACGCGGAGCGCGTCGCGCGCATCGCGGCCAGGGCGCTGGACAGCCTCGACAGGTACGTCGCGACGCTGCCGGAGGACGGCGCGATCGACGAGGGTGTCGCGTACTGGTGGAACGGCGCCGTGCGCATGCTCGAGTGCCTCGACCTGGTCGCCAGGGCCACCGACGGCGAGCTGGATGCCGCGGCCATCCCCGTGGTGGCCGAGGTGCTGCGGTTTCCGATGCGCATGCAGCTCGGCGACGACTGGTACGTCAACGTCGCCGACGGCTGGGCGCGCAGTTCGGGCACCGAGCCGTGGCAGGTGCCGTTCCGGTGGGGTTCGCTGCTCGGCGACCACCAGGTGGTCGCGTGGGCGAGCGGCGGACGCCGGCCAGGGCGTCCCGTCGCCGACGTGCGCTCAGGACTTCCCCGCCTCCTGCGCGCGCTGAGCGATTCCGCATGGCGCGATGTCGGGCCTGCACCCGCTCCGCTGCCGTCGGCCGTGTGGCTGCCGTCGGTGCAGGTGCTCGTCGCGCGGGCGACGGCCGGCGACCCGGCCGGCCTCGCGCTGGCGGCGAAGGGCGGCACGAACGACGAGAACCACAACCACAAAGACCTCGGCTCGTTCATCGTGGCGTGCGACGGCCGGCCGCTGCTCGTCGACGTCGGCAAGCCGACCTACACGGCGCAGACCTTCAGCGAGCATCGGTACGAGATCCGCGCGATGCAGAGCGGGTGGCACAACGCGCCGGCCCCGCTCGGGCTGGAGCAGGGGGCAGGACCGGACTTTCACGCGAACGTCGTGCGGGCGCCGAACGACGAGCGGCCCGTGACGCTGGAGCTCGATCTCTCGGATGCCTACCCGCTTTCCCACGGCGATCGCTGGTCGCGCACCTTCCGGCCGGTCTCCGCCGCACGAGCGGAGATCATCGACACGTGGAGCCTGGCGATGGGATCGCCCACCGGCACCTCGGTGCACCTGGTCGCGGCGGGCAGCGTGAGGATCGACGGCGCCGAAGCCGTCGTGCGCGACGGTGCCGCGGGCATCCGCATCACCACGAGCCACGGGATTGTTCCGACGAGCGAGGTGTGGGAGCTCGACGATCCGGAGCTCACCAGAGTGTGGGGCGATCGGCTCACCCGGCTGACGTACGACCTTCCGTCGGAGGGCACCCTGACGACGATCGTCGAGGCGCTCGGCGATGACGAGAGGAACGACGCATGAGCGGCACCGGCGACCAGCTGTTCGCGCTGCAGCGGCGCGAACGCATCATGGACGAGATCCGCGAGCACGGGTCGGTGACCGTGAGCGACATCGCGGGGCGGCTCGGTGTGAGCGAGCTCACCATCCGGCGCGATATCAACACGCTCGCGCAACAGGGCCTGGTCACGCGGGTGCACGGCGGCGCCACGCTGCGCAGCTCGATCGAGCCGGGGCTGACACCCGGGCTCGCCGGACACGACCCGTCGGTCACGAAGTACACGATCGGCATGGTCGTCCCCTCGCTCGAGTACTACTGGCCACCGATCGTCAACGGTGCGAGGGCGCAGGCGCTGCAGCTGCGCGCCCGGCTCATGCTGCGGGCATCCACCTATGACGCCCGCGACATTCGCAGGCAGGTCGAGGCGCTGGTGAACACGCCGGGGATGCACGGGCTCATCGCCGCTCCCGACACCTCGGGAGACGACGGACTCGAGACGCTGCGCTGGCTCGACTCGCTGCCGATCCCCGTCGTGTTGGCGGAGCGGCGCATCCGCTCCTCGGCAGGGGTGCACCGGCTGGAGTCGGTGGTGACCGACCACGCAGCAGGCACGGCGGAGGCGGTGCGACACCTGCACGCGGCGGGGCACGAACGCATCGGGCTGCTCATCCAGTCGGAGTATCCGACCGGCAGGTACGTGCGGCGCGGGTGGCAGGCGACGGTGAAGTCGCTGGGGCTGCCAGACGACGGCGTGCAGCAGGACGGCATCCGCTTCGACGCTCCCGGCCGCGAGCGCGAGATGGACGACGTGCTCGACCGCTGTGCCGCCACCGGCACGACGGCGGTCATCGTGCTGCCCGACCCGCAGGCGCTCGCGCTCGAGCAGCACTGCCTCGATCGCGGAGTGCGCGTGCCGGACGATCTCGCGCTCGTGGCCTACGACGACGACGTCGCCCGCTTCGGCGACCCCGCGATCACGGCGGTGCGTCCTCCCAAGCAATCGGTGGGACGCGAAGCAGTCAACCTGCTCATCGCCCGTCTCGAGGCCGGCAGCACACGCCCCGCGCACCGGGTGAAGCTCAGCCCCGAACTGCACGTGCGCGACTCGTCGCTGCCTGTGCGCATCTCCGTCGACGACGTGGCCTCGGATGCCGCGCCCGAACCGACCGACACGACCACCGCCGCCGACGCGGCCACAGAAAGGACAACGGTGTGACCGCCCTCGAACTCCCCGCCGAGAACCGCGAGCTCTCCCCCTGCACCGGCTGGACGCGCGAGCACTGGGCGGCGATCGCCGACCATCTGCTGTTGTCGCTGCGCCCCTACTTCTCGTCGACCCGCAGCCGCGTGAGCCTGCCCGGCCAGACCAGCTCGAGCGGCGTCGACAGCGACGGGCTCGAGGGCTACGCGCGCTCGTTCATGCTCTTCGCGTTCCGCCTCACCGGCGAGCGCGGCGTCGACCCGCACGGGTTCACGCAGTGGTATCGCGACGGGATGCTCGCGGGCACCGATCCGAGCAACGCGGAGCGGTGGCCCACGGGAGTCGAGGTGAACCAGGCGAAGGTGGAGGCGGCATCCCTCGCCCTCGGCCTGCAGCTGACGAGGCCGTGGCTCTGGGACACGTTCGACGACGCCGAGAAGCAGCAGGTCATCGCCTGGCTGGAGCTGGCCGCCGACGGCTGGTACCCCGACAACAACTGGCTGTGGTTCCGCATCACGGTCGAGACGTTCCTCGCTTCGGTGGGCGGCACACACGACCCCGCGCGGATCGCTCAGTCACTGGCGACCATCGAGTCGTACTACCGCGCCGACGGCTGGTACGCCGACGGCGAGCTGCGCGCCTACGACTACTACTGCGGCTGGGCGATGCACCTCTATCCGCTGCTGTGGGCGGCGTCGGAAGGCTCCGCCGCGTTCGGCTCCGGCACGCTCGAACCGGTGTTCCGCGCCCGGCTCAGCGAGTTCCTCGACGACTTCGTGTGCCTCATCGGCGGCGACGGGATGCCCGTGCTCGAGGGCCGCAGCCTCATCTACCGCTTCGCCGCGGCGGCTCCGCTGTGGATGGGCGCCGTCTCCGGCGCGACGTCGCTGAGCCCCGGAACGATCCGGCGCGCGGCGTCCGGCGTGCTCCGCGCCTTCGTCGAGCGCGACGGCATCGACGAGCGGGGCCTGCTCACCATGGGCCTGTACGGCGAGTGGCCCGCGATGGCGCAGAGCTACTCCGGCCCGGGGTCGCCGTACTGGGCGTCGAAGGGGATGCTCGGCCTGCTGCTGCCTGCCGAGCACCCGGTCTGGCAGGCGGTCGAGGAGCCGCTGCCGGTGGAGATCGACGACGTGCGTCGCGTGGTGCGGCCCGCCGGCTGGATCATCAGCGGCACGGCGTCGGACGGCATCGTGCGCGTGTTCAACCACGGCGCCGACCACGCCCTGCCCGGCGACACCTCCGGCGACTCGCCGCTCTACGCGCGGTTCGGCTACTCGAGCGCGACGATTCCGCCGCTGGTGGGCTCGACGCTCGACTCCCCCGTCGACAACGCTGCAGGGGTGCTCGACGCCGCGGGCGCCTCCACGCACCGAACCGGCTTCGACCGCGGCGTGATCGGCGACGACGGCACCGCGGCGTTCGCCACCTCCACGACGCACGCGCACTGGGTGGACTCCAGCGGCTACGCGGGGCACGACCATGGGTCGGGCCGCACCGGCCGCGTGACAGAGGGGCCAGAGCTGCGCTGCGCCTCCGTGGTGCGCGGGGCGTGGGAGGTGCGCGCGGTGCTCGTGGGAGACTCCGGTGCCGGCGCGCGCGGACAGGGTGCGGCGGCCGGGGCTGACGCGGTGCGGCTGCGCGTGAGCGGATGGCCGCTCACGGCGAACTCGGTGCCCGTCGAGGTCGTCGCTGAGGGAACCGCCCGCGTGGAGACGAACGGCCTCGTCGCGGAGCTGCGCGTGCTCGGCGGGCGAGGGGCGGCATCCGTGCACCGCGAGTCCGGCACGTCGCCGATCGGCGAGCACACCGCGGTGCCGTGGCTGGAGTTCGACGCCGTCGCCGCCGGCGACGCGGTCATCACGGCATCACGGCTGGGCCGCAGCGACGAGGATGCCCCGACCGCCCGGGTGCAGTCCGGCACGCTGGTCGTCGGCTGGCCCGACGGCGCGCTCTCCACGGTCGCCCTGCGCTGAGTCGCCCACTGGCCCCCGCGAGAGTGCCCGCCCCGACCCGCGAGCCTGCCGGTTACTGTCCGCGAGCGTGCCCATTCCTTGACGCGAGCGCGCGCCTTGCTTGCACCGAGGTGCCTGTTCCGTCGATGGCGGGGCGCGCATCCTCAGACGCGCGGCGTGCTGTCGCGCAGGATGACGGTGCCGCTGATCGGTTCGGGCTCCGCATCGGTGTCGGCGAGAGCGAGCTCCAGCGCCCGCTCGCCGAGCTCACGCAGCGGCAGCGACACCGTGCTGAGCGACGGCACCACGTCTTGCAGCATCTCGATGTCGTCGAAGCCGGCCACCGCGATGTCCGCGCCGGGGGCGAGTCCCCGCTCGCGCATCGCGGTCATCGCGCCGACCGCCATCACGTCGGTGACGGCGAAGACGCAGCGCGGCCGCATGCCGGCATCCAGCAGCGCGAGCATGTCGCCGTGCCCTGCCTGCCGCGAGAACCCCCCCGGTCACGATCGCCTCCGCCTCCGGATGGATACCGTGCCTCGCGAGCCCCTGCAGGAATCCGTCGGCCCGGTCTGCCGCGGTGGCGAGGCTCGGCGGACCTGCTAGCACCGCGAAGTCGTCGTAGCCCGCGGCCACGAGCGCGTCGGCGAGCTGTGCTGCACCTTCGGCGTTCAACACGGGCAGCGTGCGGAATCCCGTGGTGCCCGCGCCGATCATCGCGACTCGGGCGCCGTGCCGTTCGACGGCATGCAGCTCGGAGGCGATCGCCGCCTCCGTCACGTCGTCGACGTACCGGCTGCCCGCCACGATGACCGCTCTCGGCCGCTGCCCGCGCAGCGCGGTGATCGTGTTGACCACGTGCTCCGACTGTGTGCCGGTGGCCGTCATCGTCACGATGAGACCGTGGCGCGACGCGGCCTCGACGACTCCGGAGGCGATCGCGGAGAAGTACGGGTCGGCGATGTCGCCGAGCACGAGCGCCACCGTGCGGCTCGTACCGCGTGCGACGGCCTGCGCCTGCACATTCGCAGAGTAGCGCAGCTCCTCCGCCGCCGCCTCGACCTTGGCCTTGAGCTCGGGGTTCACGACCCTGGTGCTGCCGTTGAGCGCCCGGGATGCCGTGGCGAGCGACACCCCGGCACGGCGCGCGACGTCGGCGAGCGTCACGCTGTTCTCCGACACGAGCCCTCCTTCGGCAAGCGCTTGCCAGCCTAGCTGCCGCCATGGACCATGTCCGTGCTCACACCACGAACATGACGCAGAGGCACCCTCCCGTCAGCGCGCCCGTCGCTGCCATCCAGAACGCCGGCCGGCGCCACGCACACGCGAGCGCGATCCGCACGACGCCCCATGCGACCACGATCGCGATCGCGAACGGCAGCGCCATGCCCGCCGAATGCCCCGGCATGCCTGCCATGCCTCCGCTCGCGTGCACGTCGTCGCTTCCCGACATGCACCCGACGATCGTGGCCGTGCCCATCGCGAGAAGATCCTGCACATGGATGAAGGCTCGATGCGACCTGCGTGCAGCGACCGCCATCGACATCGCCACCACGATCAGAGCCAGTCCGGCCCCGACGCTCGCGGCGGCGTCACGGGTGCCGACCATGACGACCAGCGAGCCGATCATGAGTGCATGGATGCCTCCGTCGGCGAGACGAGCCGCGCTTCGAGACAAGCGGCCCGCCTCGCGCGCCGAGGGTTCGACGATGTCGAGCGCCCGGCGAATGCTCAATACGGGTACTGCGGCGTCCCGTGCTGTGTGCTGATCCACTTGCGCTCCGTGAACTCTTCGAGATTCGCCTCGCCGCCGGCGCGTCCGCCGAGGCCGGATGCGCCGAGGCCGCCGAACGGGGCAGAGGCCTCGTCGGTGGGGGTCGCATCGTTCACGTGCACCATGCCACTTCTCAGCCGCTGAGCGAAACGCAGCCCACGTCCCTCGTCGGCCGTCTGCACCGCGTTGACGAGTCCGTAGGGGGTGTCGTTGACCAGGTCGATGGCCTCCTCGTCGGTGGAGAACGACATCACCGGAGCGATCGGCGCGAATACCTCGTCCGTCCACAGAGGCATGTCGCGGCGAAGCCCCGTGACCACCGTCGGGCGGAAGAACAGCCCGTCGAGGGTCCCGCCCTCGACGACCGTCGCGCCGGCATCGACGGCGGAGCGCAGCAGTGCCGCGCCACGCTGCGCCTGCCGCTGGTTGATCATCGGGCCGATTCCCGTTGCGGGATCGGTCGGGTCGCCGACGGTGATGCGCTTGGCCCGCGCTGCGAGGTTCGCGACGTACTCGTCGACGATGCTCTCGTGAACGATGTGGCGACCGGCGGAGATGCACGTCTGGCCCTGATAGTGGAACGACGACCAGGCACCGATCATGGCCGCTCTGTCGGACGTCGGCGTCGGAGAGCACGACGAGCGCGTTGTTGCCCCCGAGCTCGAGCGAGACCTTCTTCAGGAGACCGCCTGCGGCGCCCGCGATGCGCGAGCCGACGGCCGTCGAGCCGGTGAAGTGCACCATGTCGACGCCAGGATGCGTGGTGAGCGCCTCGCTGAACTCCTGCTCGCCGCACACGGCCTGGAAGACGCCGGCCGGAGTGTCGACGTCGTCGAACAGCGACGCGATGGCGACGCCTCCCGACAGCGGCGTCTCGGGCGAGCCCTTCAGCACCACGGTGTTGCCGAGCGCGAGCGCGGGCGCGATCACGCGCATGGCGAGGATGAGCGGAAAGTTCCACGGCGTGATCACCGCCACGACGCCGACCGGGATGCGCTCGACGATGCTGGTGCGGCCCGGGTCATGCGACACGATCAGCTCGCCGCTGGGGCGTCCGGCCAGTCCGGCTGCCGTGCGCAGCTCGTCGATGGCACCGCCGACCTCGTACTCGGCCTTGCCGCGAATCGATCCGGTCTCACGCACGATCAGGTCGGCGAACTCGTCGGCGCGGGCGGCGAGGCGGTCTGCGGCGCGGAACAGCAGGTCGGCACGAACGTTGTACGGCTGTGCCGCCCACGACGACTGGGCGCGGCGGGCTGCGGCAACGGTCCGATCGAGGTCGGCGAGAGATCCGAGCCCGGCTCGGCCGAGCTCGTGTCCCGTCGCCTTCTCGAGCACGGGAACGGCCGCGTCGGCCGTGCCGAACGCGCCGTCGATGTACACGGCACCCGGCGCCAGATAGGCGGCGGTCGTGGTGTCGGGGAGGGTGTCCGTCATTGGTTTCTCCTTGAGGTGTGAACTGCGGTGGGAACGGAACGGTGAATCGTCTCGATCAGACGTCACCGCGAAAGCGCGAGCTGAGATGCCGACAGTCGGCGAGCGAGCACGACACCACCGGCGACCGGATCGTCCTGCAGCAGCACGACCTCGAGCTCCGGATGCCTGTGGGCCACGGCCGCGCGAAAGGCGTCGAACATGCGTGGCTGGTTGACGATCACGCTGCCGGCGGCCACAACGCTGCGACCGATCGCTCCGCGCTTGCCGACCTGGTCGACCAGGCCGGCGAGCCGAGCTGCCGCGCCGTCGACGACGGCCGCGGCGCGTGCCGATCCGGCCTCGGCCGCCGCGAAGACGACCGGTGCCCTGGGCGCCCAGTTCGAGATGCTCGGGTCGTCGTTGACTGCACGGGCGAGTCGCTCGGCGTTCGGCACCTCGAACGCCGTCAGCAGCGCGGCGAGCAGGCCGTCGTCATCGAGACCCGAGTCGGATGCGGTGAGCGCCGCGACGGTGGCATCGCGCACGAGAGCCGCGCCACCGCCTTCGTCGCCGATCACCCAACCCCATCCGCCGGCGTGGATCGATGATCCGTCTGCGGTCTTGCCGACGGCGATGGATCCGGTGCCCGCGATCACGCCGATGCCCTCCGTCAGGCCGGCGGCGGGCACGAGCAGCGCGGCGTCGTTGACCACGACGGCCGGCGAGCCGAGCTCGCCGAGCGCAGTGCCGAGCTCGGCGGCGACGGCGGGGTTGTCGCATCCCTGCGCTCCGACGCCGATCGCCTCGATCGGTTCGCCGGACGCCGCCTGGTCGACACGGGCGCGAATCCACGCTGCCGCGGCGGCGGCCGGTTCCGCCTCCCAGTCGTCGGCGTCGAACGTCGTCTCGCCGAAGAGCGTGCCGTCGACGCGCTCGAGGCGCACGGTGCACTTCGTGCCGCCTGCGTCGACTCCGGCCAGCAGCCCGGTCATCCGTGCTCCCCCGCCGTGACCTTCGTGTCGGCGTTGTGAAAGACGAACTCCTCGATGTCGAGCGACCGCTCGTGCGCGACGGCCTCGACGAGAGACTGCAGGACCGCAGCCTCCAGCACGGCACGCTGGGCGGCAGGGCGGCGCGGAATGGTGATCGGATGCAGCGTCGGGCCTTCCTCGACCGCCTCTGCCGACACGAGGATCACGTGGTGCCCTGCCGACGACAGCGTGCGTGCGAGGTCGAGCTCGCGGCTGTCGCCGAGCACGACGTGCACGCCGTCTCCCGCCGATTCCATCGATCCGTGCAGGTACTGGCGCGTGCTCATGCCCGTCGCGGGGATGCGCGCCACCTCGCGGAACAGCAACGCGCCGGCCTCGGCGGATCCCACGGCAGGACCGGCGCCCACGAAGTCGGCCGAGGTGGCCGCGCCGAACAGCTGCGCGAGCTCGGCGGCCCGCCGCCTGGCGATGCCGTCGACCCTCGCGAACTCGGCGCCGAGGTCGTGCCAGCCCGGGTCGATCTCGCCGCCGTTCCAGGCATCCGCCAGCATGCCGAGTGCGGCGACCGTCGCCGTGTAGCCGATCGTCGACGCATAGCTGTCTTCGATGTTGCCGAGCGAGACCGTGCAGTCGCTCAGACCGGAGACCGGCGACGGCTCGGTGTTCACCACCGCGATGCGCTGGGCGCGCGGTATGGACTCCAGCACCGCGAGCGTCTCGGCGCTCCTGCCGCTCTGCGAGATTCCGACCACGGGATGCTCGCTGACCGGATACGGAATCGGCAGGTCGCCGGCGCCGAGCCGCCACGAGTGCACGCCCCTCGATCGAAGGGCCCACACCGGGGCGGCAGCCGCCGCGAAGCTGGCTCCGATGCCGACGAACACCGGGCCCGGGCCCGAGAGGCGCCCCCGGTCGGCGAGGCCCGTGACGCGATCACCCAGACGTGAGATCGCCGCGGTCAGTGCGTCCGCCTGGCTCTCTCGCGCCTCGGCGAACGGTGCGTAGTCCTGGTTCACGCGGCCGCTCCCTCGTGGTCGTCGCCGGTACCGGACGCGACCGGCTCACTCGTCGACTCGCGTTGGGTGGGGTCGGTCATCACGGTCCTCGGATTCCAGGTCGGCTTCAGGTCTGGCACGGATGCCGCGGAGCTCGCGATGCGCACCGGCTCGCCCGCCGCGGCGGACTCTTCGATCGCCAGCAGAACGTCGAGCACGTGATACGCGAGCCGGGCGCTCGCTCGCGGCGCGGTCGAGCCGCGCACGGCTCTGGCGAGATCGACGACTCCGACCCCGCGCGTGCGCGGCGCTCCCTCGGCTTCGACGTCGGTCCACTCCTTTTCCCGGTCGTCTCCGTTCAGCAGTCCGGTCGGACCGTCGAAGCCGCTGACCGGCACGCGCAGCACGCCGGAGTCGCCGGTGATCTCGAACAGCTGCCTGCGCTGCGGGGAGTCGAACGAGTAGATCGAGGTGCCGACCACGCCGCCGGCGAATCGGGTGAGCACACTCAGGTGCGTGTCCACCTCGACCGGGAACAGGGTGCCGGCGTCCGGCCCCGATCCGACGACGCGTTCCTGGCGCGCCCGGTGTCCGAACGCGCTGACCTCCGCGATCGGGCCGAGCAGCTGAACGAGCGTCGTGAGGTAGTACGGGCCGATGTCGAAGAGCGGGCCAGCGCCACGGGCGAAGAGGAACTGCGGGCGCGGGTGCCAGGCATCCGGCCCGGGCCCCTGCATCAGAGTGAGCACGGTCTGCGGCTCGCCGATGCGACCGTCGCGAAGCAGGGCGGCAGAGGTCTGGATGCCCTCGCCCAGGATCGTGTCGGGAGCATTGCCGACCAGCACGCCGGCGGTCCGCGCCGCGTCGAGGATCTCTCGCGCCGACGCCCTGTCGAGCGCCATCGGCTTCTCGGCCCAGGCGTGCTTTCCCGCGCGCACGGCGCGCAAGGTGAGCTCGGCATGCGCCGCGGGGATCGTGAGGTTCACCACGAGCTCGACGTCATCGCGCTCCAGCAGCTCGTCGACCGAGCCGTGGAACGGAATGCCGTAGCGCTCGGCCTGCGTCGCCGCGCGTTCGACGTCGAGGTCGGCGATGGCGCGCACCGAGACATCGGGTGCTGCGGTCAGCGTCGTCAGGTATTCGTCGGAGATGTTGCCGGCGCCGATGATGCCGACGCCGACGGGTGCGGCCTGCGTCATGCCGGAACCCTTTCGAGAAAGTAGCGTGCGTTGCGCTCGAGCACCGGAAGGGCGTCGCCGTCGACGACGACCTCGACGACGGGCAGCTCGAGACTCCCCGCGGCGAGCGCCAGCACCTCGTCGAGGCGCGTGGAGACGTCCACGCCCGTGATCGGGTGGCGATCGTCGTACGGCTCGCTCTTCAGGTGCAGCAGACGCACGCGGTCACCGAGCTCGGGCAGCAGGCTGAAGACGTCGGCACCGCCCACGCTGGCCCAGAACGTGTCGAGCTCGAGCACGACACGGGGATCGAGACGCTCGACGAGCACGTCGTATGCGGTGCGTCCGTCGTCGAGGGTGCGGAACTCGAAGTCGTGGTTGTGGTAGCCGATGCGGATGCCACGCGCCGCCGCCGCCTCCGCGGCCGCCGAGATCTCGTCGGCGACGCGTTCCACGCCGTCGCGGGTCGCCAGCGTCGCAGGCGGCACGAACGGCACGATCACGGTGTCGGCGCCCAGAAGCGTCGCCGCGTCGAGCACTGCCTCGGGGTCGAGCTCGGTGATCTTGGCGTGGACGCTCGCGATGCGCAGCCCAGCGGCGTCGGCCGCGGCGCGCAGACGAACGGGATCGCGAAGAATGTCGTACGGCTCCACGTGGGTGAAGCCGAAGCCTGCCAGTGCCTGCAGAGTCGGCTCCAGCTCGTCACCGAGCTGGTCTTTGACGCTGTACAGCTGTACGCCCAGCGCACTCATCGGGTCTCCTCGGTCGTGTGCTCGTGCGCACCGTGCTCGTGCGCGGCATGGTCGTGGTGGTCGTGCCCCGCGCTCGAGTGCTCGCCCGGCGCGCAGTGGTCCGACGGCGGAATGTCGAGCGTGGGGTTGCGGTCGAAGAACCCGTACGGCTTGAAGACGAACCCGGCCGTGTCGACCGGCATGATCGGCCAGTCCTCGACGCGCGGAAAGTGGGTCAGACCGAACGTGTGCCAGAGCACGATGTCGGTGTCGTCGACGTTGCGGTCGGCGGCGGTCCATGCGGGAATCCCCGCCCCGCCAGGATGCATGTTCACGAAGTCGCCTGCCGGGTACAGCTCGTCGGGGGCGTACGGCGTCACCCAGAGGTGCTTCGTCGTGAACGTCGCGCGAGCGTGGATGTCGGAGTCGGCATCCGCGAGCAGCACCGGCCTGCCCTCGGGGTGGAGCACGTATCCGGCCGCTCCTCCGAGCCTGTTGCGCACCGACGGGTTCGACACCCGCCAGACACGGTTCTTGCCGTTGTCCGCCAACCGTTGCGCCTCCGACTCTGTGCGCAGCCGCGTCACCGATTGCGTGTATCCGGTTCCGGAAGGGTTCTGAGGGCCGCGCGGAATGACGACGGCCTCGAGCTCGTCCACCGCGTTGTCGAGGCCGTCGAGCATGGTGTCGAGCCGCGCGCTGAACAAGTGCTGGTGGTACGGCGCGCCGAGGCCGGGCGCGAGCTCGGAGGCGTAGGGGTAGTCGTCCCCGCGGAAGGCGGAGGTGAACACGACGCCGGTGGCCTTGACCTCGAGCTCGATGTTGCCGTCGAGCGAGAAGTACCAGTAGAAGCCGTAGTCGTAGTTGCCCACGGTGACGAAGAACGAGACGACGAGGCGGCGGTTGCGGCGGGAGTCGCTCGACCCGTTCCAGTTGTCGAAGTGCTTCCAGAGAATGCCGGTGTCTTCTTCGTGAATGCAGATCGCCTGCGGGATGACACGCACGTTGCCCGCGTTGTCGGCGAGCGTGGCATCCAGGTAGGTGATGTCGCCCACGCAGTCGCAGCCCAACTCGAGCGAGTTGGCGAAGCCGCCCAGCAGGTACTCCCCGCAGTCGAAGAAGTTCTGGAACCAGCGCTGCGGTCCGGGGTCGCCGTACGGCACGACCATCTCGGCGATGGATGCCCGGTACAGGATGGGCCGCTGCTCACCGTGGTCGTTGATCGACACGTTGTGCAGAACGAGACCCTCGCGCTGGTCGAAGCCGACCTGCAGCCGCCAGCCCGCCCATTCGAGCACGCCGTCGCCGTCGATCGTGAAGCTCGGGCCCTCCGGCTGCGAGATCTCGATGGGCTTGAGGCCGGCGCGAGGGGGCTCGTCGACCCACTCCGGCAGGTGGAAGTTGCCGTCTTCGGGCGGAACGGGCAGCTCGACGTAGTCGATGACGTCGAGCACCTCGCGGGTGACGACGTCGACGATGACCGTGACGCCGTCGACGGGGTGCGCCCACCCGAGGTCCTGCGGGGTCTTCTGCACGAAGGTGAAGCAGCGCTGAAGGCGACGACCCTGCTCGTCTGCCGCGGCCACTCCGGCCGACAGGGGGTTCACACGCAGCTGCGAGACATCGGTGAGGCCGCGCGTGCGCATGGCGGCCAGCCAGCGCTCGTCCCTGGTGCACGACCTCTTCGACGAGCGAGAACTCCTCCAGCACGACGGGCACCTGTCCGTCGACGGCGACGTCGAGCTCACGCGATGAGACGACGCGGTCCTCCTCCGGGCAGACGACGACGTCGTGCTGCGCCCCGCTGGACATATCGACCAACATCGCCCGGAAGCGTCGCGGCTGAACGTCGCCGTTCAGCAGTGTGCGCTTGTCCTGTTCGAGCAGACCGAAGTAGGCGACATGCGTCGACTCGCCGATCAGACCCTCGCGTCGCAGGATGCCCGTGCTCGCCTCGATCTCCTCTGGTCGGAGCGAAGCCACGGCGCGAGCCACGGCGGGCGACTGGTGCTGGGGTGTGTTCACAGGTGTCTCCTGGAGGGGTTGAGCGCAGAATCGAGGCCATTCCGCCTACGAACCACTAGATACCAAAGGTTATCCACTATGCGACAGTGAACGCAAGACTCCACGACGAAGCAGACGTGGCGGATCCGGGCTCACTCGGCGCCGAACGCGCCGTGACTGCCCGCGCGGGCGAAGAACGTGCGCAGGCGGTAACGATCACCCGCATAGCGCACGGTCGAGACCAGAACGGGACGCTCCGCGCGAGTGCGCACCAACTGGTGCATCACCAGCGTGGGATCACCGACGGCGATGCCGAGGTGGCCGGCGACGTCATCCGTGGCAGGTCTCGCTTCGATGGTCGTCTCGGCGTGCGCGAGATCGAGGCCGGCGCCCACCAGGGTCTCGTAGAGCGACTCCGTGCGGAAGTCGACCTCTCCTGCGCCGGGAATGAGCGCAAGCGGGATCATCGACGAATCGACGGCGATGGGCACATCGTTCAGCATGCGCACTCGCTCCAGCCGGAAGACGAGCGTGCCCGGCGCGATCGCGAGGGCCTCCGCGTCATCGAGACTGGCGGACTGAGGCGCAGCCGACAACACCACGGATGTCGGCACGAGGCCCATCCGGGCGGCCGTCTCACTGAACGACTCCAGGCTGTTCGGCCACTCGTTGCGCTCTTCCCCAGCGACGTACCAGCCGCGCCCATGAGAGGAACGCACCACTCCTTCGTCGACGAGCTTGGTCAACGCCTTGCGCAACGTCACCCGGCTGATGCCCAGGCGCCCGCAGAGCTCGCGCTCGGGCGGAAGACGCATCCCTGGTCGGAGGACGCCCGAGGTCACCTGCTCTCGCAGGGTGTCCACCGCCTGCATCCAGAGCGGATCCGGATAGTCGATGCTGAACCCACCGACCAGTTCCTCGGTCATCGTGCCCACTCGATCTTCTCCCACGCACCGGAACGCATGGAGGCGTAGCACGCGTCGATGATCGTGTTCACGGTCCACCCGTCGTCGAACGTCTCCATCGGTTCGACACCCGCCGCATAGCAGTCGACGAAATGCCTCATCTCCTGGCTGAAGCCGTAGGCCCTCGCCTCCTCCGGCACGGGATACACCCAGCCGGTCTCCGCGTCGGCCTTCTCCACCAGATATCCGGCGGGGTTCTCGATGAAGCCCCACACCGGGGTGTTCGACGTGTCGGTCACGATGCGGCCGGCACTGCCGACGAACTCGTGCCGAAGAGCCATGCCGCCCTTCTCGATCCAGGAGGACTCGATCGTGGCGAGTTGCCCTCCCGCGAACTTGAGCAGGGCGATCGCCGTGTCCTCTCCTGTGGTCTTGTCACCGTGCATCATGGTGGCACCCCACGCCATCACCTCGGTCACCGCGTTGTCCTTGCCGAAGAAGTGACGCGCCGACTCGACGGTGTGGCATCCCATGTCGAGCAGGGCTCCGCCTCCCGCGGTCTCCGCGTCCCAGAAATGCGCGGCATGCGGTCCCGAATGGGCCTCGCGGGCACGCATCGTCAGCACCTGGCCGATCGCGCCCGCCGCCACCATCTCGTGCGCCTTCGCGATGTTCGGCGAGAACACCGAGCTCTCGGCGTATCCGTGCCAGACCCCGTGCTCGCGCACGATCCGCAGAATCTCCGCCGCTTCTGCTCCCGTGCGTGCCAGCGGCTTCGTGCAGACGATCGCCTTTCCCGCCTGTGCCGCGACCCGCACTGCGTCGACGTGCACCTCGTTGGGCAACGCGACCACGACCATGTCGATGTCGCCCCTGCTGCAGAGCGCGGCCATGTCGTCGTACTGATCGGGGATGCCCCACCGCCGCCCGAACGATTCGGCCCGCGTGAGATCGCGGGAGTAGTTGGCCACCACCTCTGCATTGCGCACGTCGCGCAGGGCATCGGCGTAGGTGTCGCTGATGAAGCCAGAGCCGAGCAGGCCGAGACGGATCACAGAGTCCTCCTGGTGTGTGAGACCGAGCGGGTAGCGGGCCGAGCGGCCAGCACAAGACTCCTCATGATAGGAGACTTGTTATGTAGTGGTCTACCTTTTGACTCGTTAATAAATCCGTAACGAATACCTCTTGCTACCTCAACCTGACCACACCTATGCTTGCCAGCTATGCGGTCCGCGACGTCGCGACCGCCGTACCGAGCCATCCGCCCGGTGCAGGAGTCCGGCCCCACGGACCACCTATCGAGAGCACCATGACCGATCAGTCATCGGCGACGAGGAGAGACACAGTGCAAATGCGAAAGAAGGGCGGGCGCATCGCGTCCGTCATCGCCGGCGTGGCAATCGCCGCGCTCGCGCTGACCGGATGCTCGGCATCCGGCGGTTCAGGTGCGTCGGGCGGGTCCGGTCGCTACGTGAACATCTACACCGGCAACCCCGGCGCGATCCCCCAGAACTTCAACCCGTTCTCGTCCAGTGTCTACTGGAGCCCGGCGGGGGCTGTTCTCGGCTCGGTCTATGAGCCGCTCTTCTACTACAACACCGCCAAGAACGAGGCACCGCAGCCCTGGCTCGCCAAGAGCTTCACCGTCTCCCCCGACGGCAAGACCTACGACGTCACGCTGCGCAGCGGAGTGAAATGGCAGGACGGCAAGGCGTTCAGTGCCGACGACGTCGCGTTCACGTACAACCTCATCAAGTCGAATCCGGCGCTGAACACCTACGGGCTCAAGCTGGCCGGCGCGAAGGCCACCGACGCGACCCACGTCACCATCACTCTGTCCCAGCCCGACTACACCAATGAGTTCCCTCTGCTGGGCGAAACCTTCATCGTCCCGGAGCACATCTGGAAGTCGATCAAAGATCCGTCGAAGTTCCTCAACACGAAGCCGATCGGCACAGGCGCCTTCAGCTTCGGCACGTACTCGAGTCAGTCGTTCACGGTCGTCAAGAACCCCGACTATTACGTGAAGGGCGAGCCGGCCGTTCCCGGCCTGCGGTTCGTCTCGGAGAACGGCAACACCGGAGGGCTCAACGCGCTGAACGCCGGCAAGCTCGACTGGGCCGGCATCGCGCTGGAAGACGTGCAGCACTCGTTCCTCGACAAGGACACCAAGTACAACAAGGACACGGTGATTCCCGCCGACGTGAAGGTGCTCATCATGAACCTCACGAAGGCACCCTTCAATGACGTGCAGTTCCGCAAGGCGCTCAGCCTCTCGATCGACCGCGACTCGATCATCAAGCAGGCCTTCGGTGGCACTGACACGCCCGCGAATCCGACCAGCCTCCTGCAGCCTCGCGATTCGGCATTCGTCGCGCCCGACTACAAGGGCAAGACGATGACCGAAGACGTCAGTCAGGCCAAGAAGATCCTTGCCGACGCCGGTTACAAGACCGACGCGTCGGGCGATCTGCTCGGCAAGAACGGCAAGCCGATCACCTTCAACATCGCAACCGTGACGGGCTACACCGACACCATCACGGCCAACCAGCTGCTCGTCGAAGACTTCAAGAAGCTCGGCATCCAGGCCACCTCGCAGCAGATGTCGCTCGGCGCGTACTCGACGGCGCAGGCGACGGGCGACTTCGACATGCTCGACGACCGCATCGCCACCGGTCCGACGCCGTTCCAGCAGTTCAACACGGCGCTCAACTCCGACCTCAGCGCACCGATCGGAAAGACCGCGTCGGCGGACTACGCAAGATTCTCGGATCCGGCCGTGCAGAAGCTGCTCAACACCGCGGCCTCCACGAACGACCAGGCGACCGTCGCCAAGGCGTATCAACAGCTGGGCACGTACTTCGCACAGAACCAGCCGTACATCCTGCTCTCGCAGAACGGTGCGGTCACGACGTATCGCGACCAGTACTTCACGGGATGGCCGACCACTGACGACCTGTGGGCCAACCCCTCCAACTGGATCGCCCAGAACGTCGGCTGGGTGGCGAAGAAGCTCAAGCCCCGTTCCTGACGGTCGAAGGCGGGTCCGCCCCTGCGGCAGACCCGCCTTCGACTCCAACCCGAGGATCCAACAATGCGCTACTACCTGAGAAAGGTCGTCTTCTATCTGCTCGCAGGATGGATCGCGATCACTCTCAACTTCTTTCTCCCCCGCATGGTGAAGGGGAATCCGGTACAGGTGATCATCGCCAAGACGCAGCGCCTCGCACCGCTGCCGCCCGAGGCGAGACACGCACTCGAGCTCCAGTTCGGCCAGACCCACGAGCCGCTGATCGTGCAGTACGTCAGCTATCTCCAGCACATCTTCACCGGAAACTTCGGCCTCTCGGTGACCTACTATCCGTCGCCTGTGGTGGATGTCATCGGCCAGGCGCTGCCGTGGACGCTCGGTCTCGTGGGCATCGCGACGGTCATCAGCTACATCGTCGGCCTGTTGTTCGGCTCCTACATCGGATGGCGACGCGGCAGTTGGCTCGACTCACTCGTGCCGGTCTCCACGTTCCTGTCGGCCATTCCCTACTTCTGGCTCGCGCTCATCCTGGTCTACATCTTCGGTGTGAACCTGCAGTGGTTCCCCGTCACCGGCGGATACGACAACACGGTCATGCCCGGGTTCACCTGGGATTTCATCGGGTCCGTGATCTACTACGGACTCCTTCCCGCGTTCACGATCGTGCTCGCCTCTGTCACCTCCCAGGTGCTGGCTGCCCGCAACATGATGGTCTCGACCATGGCGGAGGACTACGTCGTCACCGCACGGGCGAAGGGGCTGCGTCCCGGCCGCGTGTTCGGCTCGTACGCCATGCGCAACGCGCTGCTGCCCAGCATCACGGGATTCGCGATCTCGCTCGGCTTCATCGTGAACGGATCGGTCGTGACCGAGAGCGTCTTCTCCTACCCGGGCGTCGGCTACACGCTCATCCAGGCCGTGGAGAACGACGACTACCCCCTGATGCAGGCCCTGTTCCTCATCATCACGCTGGCAGTGCTCGGGGCGAACTTCGTGGCCGACATCATCTACGGCGTCATCGACCCGCGCACCCGGATCGCGAGCTAGGAGCACGTCATGACCTTCTCCGAACAAGAACTCGCGGCCCCCGCGGCAGAGCATGCGGTCACGGCTGTCGACGATGCTCCTCGAAAGCGATGGGCGGCCTTCCGCAACGCCTCGTGGAAGCTGTGGACGGGACTCGCCATCTGCGCCTTCTTCGTCGTCATCGCGTTCATCGCGCCGCTGATCGCACCGAACCCGAACCAGACGAGCTCCATCGGCCTTCAGCCGCCGTCGTTCGCCCATCCGTTCGGCACGACGAACATCGGCCAGGACGTGTTGTCGCAGGTGCTCGCCGGCACGACGGGCTCGGTGGCCATCGGCTTCATCGCCGGAGCGATCACCGTCATCCTCTCCATGATCTTCGGCGTCGGCGGGGGTTTCCTCGGCGGCAAATGGGACGAGGCCGCATCGCTCATCAGCAACGTCTTCCTCGTGCTGCCGGGGCTTCCGCTGCTGATCATCGTGACCGACTACGTTCAGTCGCGCAGCATCGTGGTCATCTCGATCGTGATCGCCATCGTCAGCTGGGCCGGCGCGGCCAGAGTGCTCCGCGCGCAGACGCTGTCGGTCCGGTCCCGCGACTACGTGGATGCCGCAAGGGTCGCCAGCGAATCGACCTGGCGCATCATGCTGCGCGAGATCCTGCCCAACCTGATGCCGATCATCGCGTCGCAGTTCGTCTTCGGCGCGCTCGGCGCCATCCTCGCAGAGGCCGGCCTCTCGTTCCTGGGTCTCGGTGCTCCCGGTGGCAAGTCATGGGGCAGCATCCTCTTCTTCGCCCAGAACGCGCAAGCCATCACGCTGGGTGCATGGTGGTGGTTCGTGCCGCCAGGACTCTGCATCGCCGTGCTCGGAGCGGCGCTCGGCCTGATCAACTTCAGCATCGACGAGCGGATCAACCCGCGCCTTCGCACGCTTGCGCTCGTCAAACGCGCCTCCCGCGACGCACACCGAAAGGCGACACGATGACCGAGCCGCTGCTGAGCATCCGTGACCTCACCGTCGAGTACCAGACCGCCGATCCTGTTCGTGCCGTCAAGTCCGTCTCGCTTCGCATCGACCAGGGCGAGATCTTCGGCCTCGCCGGCGAGAGCGGCTGTGGCAAGTCGACGCTCGCCTATGCCGTCACCCGCCTCTTGCAGCCTCCCGCAGAGATCGTGGGCGGATCGATCGAGTGGCGCAACCAGGATGGCTCGACACAGGAGATCCTCGATCTCGACGGGCCGAACCTGCGCGCGTTCCGATGGAGCGAGATCTCCATGGTGTTCCAGGGCGCCATGAACGCCCTCAATCCCGTGCACACCGTGCGGTCGCAGATCGCAGACATCTTCATCGACCACAAGGCCGGCCTGAGCCGCCGTGAGCGCACCGCGCGGGCTGCCGAGCTGCTGAAGACCGTGGGGATCGATGAGCGCCGCCTCAACAGCTATCCGCACGAGCTGTCCGGAGGCATGCGCCAGCGCGTCATGATCGCCATGGCGCTTGCGCTTCGCCCTCGCCTCATCGTCATGGACGAGCCGACTACGGCGCTCGACGTCGTGGTGCAGCGCAACATCATCGAGCAGATCAACATGCTCCGCACCCAGTTCGGCTTCGCCGTCCTGTTCATCACGCACGACCTCGGTCTGCTGCTCGAGATCAGCGATCGGGTGGGAGTGATGCTCTCCGGCGAACTCGTCGAGCAGGCTCCGCCGAAGGTCCTTCTCGAGAACCCGAGCCATGACTACACGCGTCACCTGCTGCGTTCTTTCCCTTCGTTGCGCGGAGACGCACCCGTGACCGGCACTCGCTACGTCGCCCAGAAAGGCGCATGACACACCATGACGACGCTCGAAGCACTTCATCTCTGCAAGGAGTATCGCGTTCGAGGCACGGGCCTCGGCTCATCGCTGCTGCGCGCGGTCGACGACGTCTCTCTCATCGTCAAGCCGGGTGAGACGGTGGCGCTGGTCGGTGAGAGCGGCAGCGGCAAGTCGACCATGGCGAAGATGCTCATCCGCTTGATCGACCCGACGTCGGGCAGCATCCTTCTCGACGGGAGCCCGCTGCAGAAAGGGCGCGTCGCCGTGAAGCAGTATCGGTCTCGCGTGCAGATGGTCTTCCAAGACCCGTTCTCGTCGCTCAATCCGTCGCTGCCGATCCGCCATCAGCTGTCCCGACCTCTGCGCATCCACGGCATCGTGCGCACGAAATCCGAGGAGGAGCGGGAGCTCATGAGGCTCATGGATGCCGTCAACCTCGCGCCCGCGAAGACGATCCTCGACAAATATCCGCACGAGCTCTCCGGCGGACAGCGGCAGCGCGTGGCCATCGCTCGTGCCCTCGCACCCCAGCCCGAGGTGCTGATCGCCGACGAACCGGTCTCGATGCTCGACGTCTCCATCCGCCTGGAGATCCTGCAGCTCCTCGACGATCTGAAGGTGCAGCGCAATCTGGCCGTGCTGTACATCACGCACGACCTGGCCACGGCACGGCACTTCTCGTCGCAGATCGTCGTGATGCGCACGGGCCGCGTCGTCGAGCGCGGGCTCAGCGACGACGTCATCATGAACCCGATCCATCCGTACACCCAGCTGCTCGTCCGTGCGGCACCCGATCCGAAGTCGGCTCCGTTCGTCGTCGACGCTGAGCGCTACCGCAGTCATCCCGAGGTCACGATCGGCGACGTCGACCCCGACATCACGACATGGCCGGTCGACAGTCACTGGGCGCGCGCATGGGATGGCGAGGAGGCCGTGACGAAGCTCCTCGGTTCGGTCGCGGCCTGAGCAGCTCGGCGCCCCTCAGCTCCGCGACCGGGAGAAGTACGTGCGCAGACGGTATCTGTCGCCCGCATACGTGATGCTCGAGACGAAGAGCGGCCGATCATCGGCGTCGAGCACGAGCTGCCGCATCATCAGCACCGGTGCCGCCACTTCGACGCCGAGCGCCTTGGCGATGGCGGCATCGGCTCCGCGCGCCTCGATGATCGCGTCTGCCCTTGCCGGCTGCACACCCGCTGCGGCCAGGCGCTCGTAGAGCGACGCCTCCGAGAAGTCGGTGTCTACGAGATCGGGAGCAAGACTCAGCGGCAACCTCGTCGCATCGATCGCGATCGGCACATCGTTGAGACGACGAATGCGCTCGAGGTGGAAGAGCGGTGTGCCAGGGGCGATGGAGAGCTCCTCCGCCTCGTCGAGTGTCGCAGGAGCACTCTGGGCACGAAGCACGGTCGAGGATGCCGTGAGCGCCATTCGCGCCGCAGTCTCGCTGAACGATTCAAGACTGTTCGGCCATTCCTTGCCCACCGATGCAGAGGACACGTACCATCCACGGCCGTGCGAGGAGCTCAGGACTCTGTCATCGACGAGCTTCCCCAGCGCCTTGCGCAGCGTGACCCTCGAGATGTTCAGCTGAGTGCACAGCTCGCGTTCCGGCGGCAGCCGCATGCCCGGCTTCAGCACGCCGGAGTCGATCTCCCCGCGAATCAGATTGACGGCCTGTATCCAGAGCGGCTCCGGATAGTCCGGCCGAATCGCGGGCACCGTCTCTCCGGTCCCCGTCACGAGCAGAACCTCTTGTCGACGGTTGGCATGCGTAATTCCTACCACCCGAACGGGCGCTCCCCCGTGCACTCGACGCCGTGGCCGCCATGCGCTCACCGATCCGATCGGTCTGTCCTGCAGGAGCGGGACCCAACGGGGCGCATTCAGATCGCGTCGCAGAGTCGATTCCGACACATCTTCACTCAGGGTATTAACCACTACACACCAAAGGTGTACATTCTGCGGTAAGCGGTTTCCCGCGTGATCGCTGAGTCAGCATTCTCGGCACACCGCGGCGAGGAACCCGTCACCACGATCAGAGGAGATTGTCGTGTCCATACCATCGGCGCCGGCCGCACCGGCACAGCTCAAGCGCTCGCTCGGCACCCCGTCCCTGCTGTTGTTCGGCCTCGCCTACATGCTGCCGCTCGCCGTCTTCACGACGTACGGTCTCGTCACGCAGGTGACCGGGGGCCATCTGGCCGGGGCATACTTCGTCACCACCGTCGCGATGCTCTTCACCGCGTACAGCTACGCGAACATGGTGAGGGCATATCCCGCCGCCGGCTCCGCGTACACCTATACGCAGAAGGCGTTCGGCTCGCATCTGGGCTTTCTGACGGGATGGGCCCTGCTGCTCGACTACCTCGTGCTGCCATTGCTGAACTACCTGATCATCGGTCTGTACCTGAATCAGGCGTTCCCCGCTGTGCCCGCGTGGGTGTTCATCGTCATCTCGGTCGTGCTGGTGACACTGCTGAACGTGATCGGCATCACCCTCGTCTCCAGCGCCAACCTGGCGCTGGTCGGCGTGCAGCTCGTCTTCATCGTGGTCTTCGTCATCGTCGGCATCGCCTACGCCAGCGGTCAGTCCACGGCACCGAACCTGCTCGAGCCGTTCGCCGGCGCCAACTCGACGGTCGGCAACATCATGGCCGGATCGGCCTACCTGGCGCTCGCCTTCCTGGGTTTCGACGCCATCTCGACGCTGTCGGAGGAGGCGAAGAACGCGAAGCGATCCATCCCGCGCGCCATCGTGCTCTGCACGCTCATCGGCGGACTGATCTTCATCATCGTGTCCTACGTCGCCGGCATCGTCTTCCCGGACTACGCGCACTTCAAGAACGCCGACACGGCATCCCTCGAGGTCATGACGCGCATCGGCGGCGCCGCGCTCTATGCGTTCTTCACCGCCGCCTACATCGCGGGAAGCTTCGCCTCGGTGATCACCTCGCAGGCCAGCGTCTCGCGAATCCTGTACGCGATGGGCAGGGACGGCCAGCTGCCCCGCCGCGTGTTCGCCGCCGTGCACCCTCGGTTCAAGACGCCGTGGCTGGGCATCGTGATCGTGGGCGTCGTGGGGTTGCTCGGCGCGGTGTTCCTGAGTCTCGACTTCGTGGCATCCATCATCAACTTCGGCGCGCTCGTCGCGTTCAGCTTCGTCAACCTGTCGGTGATCAAGCACTTCATCATCGACCGCAAGGAGCGCGGAACGGCGGCGGTCTTCAAGTACATCGTCGCTCCCGCCGTGGGCTTCGCGATGACGGTCTGGCTGTGGACGAGCCTCTCGATGACGGCGCTCGTCACCGGAATCATCTGGGTGGTCATCGGACTGATCATCCTGTTGGTGGTCACCCGCGGCTTCAGCCGCAAGCCGCCGGTGATGGACTTCAGCGAGGAAGACCCCGCGCCGCTTCTCGAAGGCGCGACACCGACGGAGGCTCTGGCCGCCGAGACGGCCGACTGAGATCCGCTGTGTGCACGGCTCGACGAAGGCTCATCGAGTCGTGCACACGGCCAGCAGGAACCAGGCGCTGTGCGGAATCCACTGCTCCGCCCAGCGCCATTCGTCACCGTCCGCCGCCTCGTCCGGCAGGAACGCGATGCCGTCTTCATCGAAGGGGTGCGACGTGATGCCGTTCACGATCGCGCCTGGGCTGTTCTGGTAACGCCCGAGGTACTCGACGTTGTTGCGCCCTCTGCCCTGGAGCATGCAGGAGTCGAACGGGTTCAACCCGCCGACCCAGGCGAGGCAGTCGGCGCCGAGCCGGCGGAGGCGATCCGACAGCGCGGGCGGGCACCCGGCGGCATCCGCGACAAGGGCAGCGGCGGTCGCCACCGACCCCAGGTTGGCGTTCTCGCCCTGCCACCAATATCCCGTCTCGTTGTCGTGCGGAAAGAAGAACGCCTCACGCGGCCGGTCGGCGTGCTCGTCGTGCACCAGCTGCCGTGGATAGCCGAAGGGATTCGGCACCGAGTCCGTACGCGCGACGAGAGCCGACATGACGTCGATGGCCAGGGCCGTCGCCTCCGCGGCCGCCGTCTGACCCTGGAACAGTTCGGCGAACCGCATGAGGGCGACGACCGGAAGCCCGGACTCTGCCGCGTGGAAGAAGGGCCGGCCGAGCCGGTCGCCGATGAGGTAGCCCACGCCGGACGAATCGGCGGTGAATCGCCGCCGGAGAGACGCGATGCGGTGAGCAGCGGCATCCAGATGGCCTCTGTCGCCGCTCGCCGCCGCGAGCTCCGTCGCGGCGAGCAACGCGCAGTAGTCGTCGACGGCAGATTCCACCCCGTCGAAGAGATACTCGGCGTTGTGCTCCTCGAGGTGCTCGAAGCCCTCCTGCGCGGCACGCAGATAGTCAGCAGAGGAGTGCTCGCCGTGCGTGTCGAGGGTGGATGCCCTGGCCAGAGCGGCGATCGCCAGGCCGCCGCCGTGCCGATACGCCGCCTGCCAACGCTGCGTTCGCACGCTGTTCTGCAGCGGAGCGGTGATCACGCGTTCGTTCAGGTCTTTGGTCAGGGCGTCGAAGATCGCCGTGTAGAAGTACCCGTCGGGTGAGCGGAATCGCATCAGGAAGTCGGCGCCGAACAGCCCCTCGTCGCGCAGCCGCGCCCCCTGATAAGTGTCGAAGTGCGGATGCCGCGCCGCCAGGGCGTCCCGCGCAGCGAGCATCGCCCACGCGCAGAGCGGTATCTGCTGCGGACTCATCATGCGGGTGTAGGTCAGATGGCTGAGGAATTTGCTGAAGTCGCCGGAAGCATCGAGCCAGCCGCCGCGCGCATCGACCTCGGCGCCGCTGTCATCCGCGTAGAAGCGGGCGCGGGCGTCTTTGCGGTCGATCTCGCCCGAGGAACGGGCAGCGCGGAAAGCCGCCGCGATGTCCGACACGGTGACGGCGACGAGGCGATCGGCCCCGATCACAACCCGCGCGGTCACGGGGCGATCGTCGACCTCCACCTCGACGACGTGCTCGCCCACAACCCGCACCGACGTGAAGTCGATTCGTCGATACTGCGTCGCACCCCATCCCGAGACGGACTCGGCGCTCGCGACGTCGAGGTCGATCGTTTTCCCCGCGGCCACGATCGACGCCCGCCCGACGACCGCATTCGGCGGTGCGGCCAGAAGTACCGCCTTGGCGCCCTGCGCGTCGTAGCCCAGGTGGTCGGAAAGCAGAATCGGAGAGGATCCCGCCGGCTTCACGTGACAAGTCCATTGCAATACCACATAGAACCAAAGCTAGCAGTCATCGTCTGCCGTCCTGTGCGGGGGTCGACGGCGGACGAGGGACACGCGCCTAGCGAGCTCGCTGCGCGAGCCCCTTCACGTACTCCGCCTGGCCGAGGTGCTTCACGTCGTCGTCGATGATGCTGATCAGCCTCGCCCCGAGCGTGACAGGCGGGTTCCAGCGCGTGTCGACGACGCGATCGAGATCGGCGTCGCTGGTGGCCGCGATCTGCTCGAGCGTGACCTTCTGCGTGGCCACGTAATATCCGCTGAGCAGCTCGGCCGAGACATCCACCGCTCCGACGTCGTCGCTCGAGTGCCCGTATCCCGTTGCCCGGTGCGGGAACGGCAGCCCGAATCGGTCTGCCCACCCCTCGGCGGTCCACACCTGTTCGCGCGAATAGACGTCGGCGATCTGGGAGTCCTGGCCGCGGGTGAGGTGCCAGACCAGCCACGCGATGGTGTTGGCGTCGCCGTCAGGGCGAAACGTCAGCACGTGGTGGTCGGCCTCGGCGAGCAGGCGATGAACGCCCTGCCCGATCCGCTCGACGGCATCCGACAGCAGGTCTCTGGTGTCCATTTCTTCTCCCTGGCTCCTTCGCCGGCACTCTTCGTCCCACGTTACGCGTCAACCCGCGCTCAACTGTCCGCTCGTGTCGCTTGTGCCCCGATCACCCGACGTCAAGGGACAGCAGAGACGCTGCGGTGCGCGCTGCGTGCGCACCCGTTCACACGAGTGCGAACGCCCGCACCGTGATGGTGCCGAATCCCTCGATCGCGGGCGGTGCCGCGGTGAAGCGAGCGCCGCGCGCGGGAAGCTCCCCCAGGTTGGTGAGGTGCTCCACCACATGGATGCCCGCGGCCAGCAGCCCGGAA
Organism: Humibacter ginsenosidimutans; assembly: GCF_007859675.1. Classification (GTDB taxonomy): domain Bacteria; phylum Actinomycetota; class Actinomycetes; order Actinomycetales; family Microbacteriaceae; genus Humibacter; species Humibacter ginsenosidimutans. The sequence goes on along the minus strand of NZ_CP042305.1, from coordinate 3,657,381 downwards.
TGCGCCGGCCGCTCGCCGCCCGACTCCGTGTCGTCGATGTTGAGCGAGTCGATGCCGACGAGCACAGCGCCCTGGTCGACGAGGTGGCCGACGGCATCCGGGGTGAGGAAGGGTGCGCCGTTCGCGTAGCGCTCCGTGCCGAAATGGCGGTCCCAGCCGGTGTGCACGAGCACCGCGGCCCCGCGAACGTCGCGGTCGTAGAACACGGAGGCCGGCACGCCGCGCTCCGCCGCATCCGCGACGTGCACCACCTCGGCGCGAAGGTCGACCAGCGTCGAGAGGTCGAGCGACGCCAGGTCGCCGCCGTCGGCGTAGCGATGCAGAGGAGAGTCGAGGTACGTGCCGGTGTTGCCGATCATCGTGATGAGGTCCATCCCGAACTCGGTGCCCGGCGCGTAGTGGTCGCGCGACTGCTCGCGCGTGAGGTGCGGCGTGATGACCGGCGCGGGAAGGCCGGGGTAGGTGATGAGACCGGCCCGGATGCGGTGGCTCAGGTCGACGACGCGACGTGCGGGGCCGGAGGCCGAGCCCACTGCCGAGTCGTCGTCGCTCGCAACGGGGGCGGGAATGCCGCGGCTCCCGCGGTGCTGCTCCTCCACGATGTGCAGCCCCCGCACCTCGACGCGGCCGACGAGCGCGAGGCCGAGATGCTGCACGAAAAGGCGGCCGACGGCATCCGCGTCGAGAGCGGCGCTCGGCAGGTCGAGTCGGAAGCCTTCGGCCGTCAGCGAGCCGCCGTTGACGAAGTCGACCGTGGCATCGAAGTGGGCGCGGTATTCGGGCATGAGAACTCCACTGGCAGGGTCGGGGCCGCAGGATGCCCAGAGCCTATCCACCGGGCCGCGTCACCGTCGCGACGCACCCGCCTTCGTGCTCCGTGCCCGACGTTTCGATCATGAGGGCGCCGTCCCCGCCGATTCGGCAAGCTGCGCCGCCACCTGGGCGGCCCGCTCCTCACGGGTGAAGGTGCGCCCCGGCACCGAAGGGATCTGCTGCCACGGGCGTGGCCCGGCCGCCGGTCGATACTCGATGCCGAGCGCGTCGAGGCGGCCGAGGTGGGCGCTCAGCCGTGCCGAGAAGTCGTCGACGTCGCGACCCGGCCCGCTCCACAGCACCTCGGCGAGTGCGCTCAGTCGCGGGAACAGCATGTAGTCGAGCCGCCGCACGCCCTCCACGTGCTCTGTCCAGAGGTTGGCCTGCCCGCCGAGGATGCGCGCCCAGTGCTCGGGCTCGAGTTCGTCGGGCACCGGGTCGAAGCCGTACACGCGCTCGACGTCGGTGACGATCGACACCGGGATCGGCTCGTCCGCCGACTCCGACTGCCGGTAGTCGAGGTACACGACGTCCTCTGGACAGGCGACGGCGTCGTGTCCCGCGCGCGCCGCGGTCACGAGGCCCGAGGTGCCGCGCCAGCTGGCGACGGTCGCCCCCGGGGCGAGTCCGCCCTCGAGGATCTCGTCCCAGCCGAATGAACGACGCCCACGCGAGGCGAGGTGCGCGTCGATCCGGTGGATGAACCAGCTCTGCGCCTCGTGGGCAGAGCCGACGCCGAGCTCCGCCATGCGCTCGCGCGAACGAGGGTCGTTCTCCCACTGCGTCTTCGGACACTCGTCGCCGCCGATGCCGATGTATGCCGACGGAAAGATGTCGATCACCGCGTCGAGCACGTCGCAGAAGAAGGAGACGGTCGACTCCTCGAGGTTGAGCACCTTGGGGTTCACTCCCCACGAGGTCCACGGCGCCTCGACTCCGCCGGCGACGCCGAGCTCCGGATAGGCGGCGAGCGCCGCCTGCACGTGCCCGGGCATCTCGATCTCGGGAACGACGGTGATGCCGCGTCCGGCCGCGTACGCGACGATCTCGCGGGCATCGTCTGCGGTGTAGAAACCGCCATGCGGGCGGCCGTCGGGCGCGGAGCCACGCGGTGCGCCGAGCTGCGACTCCGGGCGCCAGCCGCCGACGCCGGTGAGGCGGGGAAAGCGGTCGATCTGCAGTCGCCACCCCTGGTCGTCGGTCAGATGCAGGTGCAGCACGTTGAGCTTGTGCACGGCGAGCTGGTCGATCAGCCGCAGCACCTCGGCGACCGTGAAGAAGTGTCTGGCCACATCGAGCATGAGTCCCCGCCAGGCGAACGCGGGTCCGTCCGCGATCCGCACCGCCGGCAGGCTCCAAACGACGCCGTCGAGCCGACCACGCCGATAGACGCCGTCGGGCAGCAGCTGACGAAGTGTCTCGACGGCACGCAGCGCTCCGAGCTCGGCCGACGCCGAGACGAGGATGCCCTCCCCCGCGACCTCGAGCCGGTATCCCTCGTCCACGAGCCCTTCCTCGACCGCGAAGACGATGCGGCCGCCTGAGACAGTGGCGGCCCGCGCGTCGTCTCCCGCTCGCGCGCCGGGATGCACGTGATCCGCACATGCGCCGGCATCCTCGTGCGCCGCCCGCGGCACGACGGGCACCTCGAGACCGGTCGCCGGCCGCAGCACGTCTCGCAGGCGAAGAGCGGCAGCGCGCAGTTCCGGGTCGTGCACGATGACCGTGTCGGCGTCGACGACGAAGCGGCCCTCCCTCGGCAGCAACGACCGGGGAACGGGAACGAGCGCGGGCAGATCGATGGGCATGACGACGATCCTAAGGACCGTGTTGCATTCGTTGCAACACGTGTTGCGCACAGTGAAACGCCTGGTTAGTGTCGTCCCAGCTTCACGAACAACGACGTTCGCCCGCCGAGGGCGACGCACCAACCACAGCACTCGCAAGGGAGAACCATGTTGCGCAAGCTTCGCCCGGCCGTCATCGCGGCCGTCGCGCTCACCGCGGCCCTCGCTCTGACCTCCTGCTCGTCAGGAGGCACGGCATCCGGCGGCGACAAGGGCACCGACCTCGCCAAGGTCGACGGAAAAGGCAAGACGCTCAGCGTCTGGGTCATGAACGGAGACCTCAGCCAGAAGACCGTCGACGCCATCAACGTGAAGTTCGAGAAGGCCACCGGTGCCAAGGTCAAGGTGCAGATCCAGCAGTGGGACGGCATCACGACCAAGCTGAACACGGCGCTCGCCGGATCGAGCGCACCCGACGTCGTCGACGTGGGCAACACGCAGGTCGCCTCGTATGCGGCCTCGGGCGGACTCGCCGACCTCACAAGCTACAAGAGCCAGCTCGAACAGGGCCAGACCTGGCTCGGCGGCCTCGTCGACCCGGCCACGATCGACGGCAAGCTCTACGGCGTCCCGTCCTTCGCCGGCGACCGGGCCGTCGTCTACAACAAGAAGATGTGGGCCGAAGCCGGCATCACCACGACGCCGACCACCTACGACGAGTTCACGGCCGACCTCGACAAGATCAAGGCCAAGAACACCGCTACGAACTTCTCGCCCATCTACGTGCCGGGCCAGCAGTGGTACGTGGGCGTGCAGTTCGTGTGGGATGCCGGTGGCGAGATCGCCGCGAAGCACGGCTCGTCGTGGAAGGCGGGCTTCTCCAGCGCCGCGGCCCAGAAGGGTCTCAAGCAGTTCAAGGAGTTCCAGAACTCGTACTCGACCGCCGCGTCGCGCACGCTGAACACCGATGTTCCCGACCAGGACGCGGTCTTCGCCAACGGCCAGACGTCGGCGCTCATGACCACCTCGGCGCACATCACCAAGATCATCGGGCAGAACGCCGCGCTGAAGGATGAGATCGGCACGTTCCCGCTGCCCGGCATCTCGGGCAAGAACCAGCCGGTCATGCTGGGCGGCAGCGTCTGGTCGGTCGCGCAGAAGTCGAAGCAGAAGGACCTCGCGGCGGCGTGGACGCGCATCGCGGCGTCGCCCGAGATCCAGAACGATTACGTGTTCGGCACCGACAACTGGATTCCGAACAGCGAGCAGGGCATCAAGAAGGCCCAGAACTCCGGCCTCAACGATCAGGCGAAGGGTTTCTTCACCGCCGCGCTGCGTTCCAAGGCCACGCCGGCCGCCGCCAACTGGGCGACCATCGAGGGCGACAAGACGATGGAGCAGTTCTTCCAGTCGATCGTCACCGGCACCGACGTCTCCGATGCCGCCGCGAAGACGGATGCACACATCGAGACGACGCTGAACAGCAAGTAGACCCGCGCTGCACGCAGCGACGCCTGAGCCCCGTGGCCGGAGCATCAGCTCCCGGCCGCGGGGTTCTGTCGTGATGGCAGTCCTCCAGTCACCGCACTCTGCCGCTGCCGGGCTCCGTCGCCACTGGCCCCGTCGTCACCGGGGCTCTGGCCTCACGAACTCAGGGTCCGGGCCGTCACCTACGGCCGCACCGCTTCCACGAGTCCCTCGACGTCACGCACCGACGACGACCGCTTCAGCAGCACGCTCGCCACCGCGGCGAGCACGAAGGCCACGACGCATCCCCACGCCGCGGCGTGCAGCGCCGCCGTGAGCGAAGCGGGATCGGGATGCGCGCCCGCCACGGCGTAGAACACCGCGCCGATCACCGCGACGCCGAGGGCGCCGCCGATCTGCTGAATGGTGCTCAGCGCGCCTGATGCAGCTCCGGCATCCGCCACGGGAACGGCGTGCAGCGTCACATCGAAGAGCGGCACGATGAGCAGTCCCATACCGAGGCCGGCGAGCACGAGGCCGCCGACGAAGTCCCAGCCGTTCGGCGAGCCGCCCGCCGTCGACGGCACGGCGGCGACGAGAACCAGCCAGGTGACACCCGCCGCCGTCATCAGCGCGCCGATCGTGATGAGAGCCCGGCCGTGCTGCGCCACGAACCGCACGGCAGCGAGGCTCCCGGTGAGCGTTCCGAGGCTGAAGCCGAGCCAGCTGAGGCCGGACTGCATGGCGCTGTATCCGAGAGCGCTCTGCAGGTAGATCGTGAAGAAGAGGAAGAACCCGACGAGGCCGGCCTGGAAGGCGAGGTTCACCACACTGCCCGCGACGTAGCTCCGATCGCGAAAGAGGTGCGGCGGGATGAGCGGAACGGTGCCGCGGTCATCCACTCGCCGCTCCTGACGCAGCTCCCAGAGCGCGAATCCGACCAGCAGCACGGGCGAGGCCGCCAGCACGAGCCACGACCACAGCGGCCAGCCCTCCTGCCTGCCGTCGATGAGCGGCAGCACCAGGCACAGCACGGCCGCGGTGATCAGTACGGCTCCCACGATGTCGAGCCTTGCAGGATGCTCCGACCTGCTGTTCGGCACCACCAGCACCGCCGCCACGACGAGCAGCACACCGACGGGCACGTTGATCGCGAAGACGCTGCGCCAGCCGATGCCGAACGCGTCGCTCGAGACGAGCCAGCCCGAGAGCACGGGACCGACGACGCTCGCGGTGCCCGTGATGAACCCCACGAGTCCGAAGACCGCGGGCCGCTCTTCCGGCGCATAGAGCACCTGCACGTTTGCCAGCACCTGCGGAACCATCGCGCCGGCGAAGACGCCCTGCACCGCACGGGCCGCGATGAGCAGAGCGGCGTCGGGCGCGACCGCGGCGAGAAGCGAAGCGAGCGTGAAGCCGACGACCCCGATCAGAAACACGGTTCTGCGGCCGAGCAGGTCGCCTGCACGTCCTCCCAGCACGAGTGCGCCGACGAGGCCGAGCGTGTAGGCGCCGACGATCCACTGCAGTTGCGCCGCCGTGGCCGGCAGATCGCGAGCCATCGAGGGAAGGGCCACGTTGACGACAGTCGTGTCCATCAAGTCCATGAAACCGGCCACGATCAAGACGACCATCGCCGCAGTTCTGCGCTGCATCCCGCCCTCCAATTCTTTCCACAATGGAATTACTTCAGAGACGGTATCATTTCCGATATGGAAATATCCAGGCCGGCAGAGGATGCCCGCCTCACGGCCCCCGACGCCGGTTCGGTGCACAGGGCCGCCGGTTCCGCTGCGTCGACGCCCGACGCGCACCGAGCGTCCGAAGCATCCGCCGCGATCCGCGCGAGCTTTCTGTCACTCGTCCCGCGCATGCTCGTCCTGCACGACCAGGTGGCGAAGGACGTCGGCCTCACCCCCTCCGAGCTGCAGGCCCTTCACGTGGTCTCACTGGCGTCGGGCACCATCTCGCCAGGCGAGCTCAGCCGCCGCACCGGGCTCCCGCCCAGCAGCGTGACGCGGGCGGTCGACGGCCTCGAACGCCGAGGGTTCGTGCACCGCAGCACCGACCCGAGCGACCAGCGCCGCGTCATGATCACGGTCGACGAGAAGGCGGCCGCCCCCGTCGGCGAGCGCTTCGACGCCTACGCCCGGGCGATGCGACAGGTCGATGTGGAATTCGACGCCGCCGAGCTGGCGGTGGTCGCCAGGCACTGGGCGGCGTTGAGCCGCGCGGTCGACGAGGAGCTCGAGCGCCAAGGTTGACCTCGAGGCGGGGCTGCCGCGGCCGACTCGCCGGCCCCGGCACGAGAAAACGCCTTGCGCATCGAGCACCACGGCTCGATGCGCAAGGCGTTTCTGGCCCTTCGGGTCAGTTCATGCGTCGGCGCCGAGCCACGAGGAGCACCAGCGCGCCGGCGGCGAGCAGTGCGATGGTCCACGCCACCAGGGGCACGGCATCCGATCCGGTGCTCGGCAGTGACGAGCCGGATGCCACGGTGCCCGACGGTCCCGCTGCCGCGCCCACCGGCTGATCGGCGGCCACGATGGTCACCGCCGACGTCGCCAGGGTGTTGTCCCCCGCAGACACCGAGATGGTGTGGGTGCCGAGCTCGATGTCACTCGGAATCGTCACTCGCAGAGTGGCGACGCCCGAGGCATCCGTCGTCACCGACCCGAGCACCACGGGAGTGGAGTGCAGCTCGACGGTGACCTTGGTCGTGGCAGGCAGGTTCGACATCGCGATGTCGAACGAGCTGCCGGCCTTGACGGTGCGTGGCAGGACGAGCTTCGGCTGCGTCGTGCCGTCACCACCCTTCGGCGCCACCACGACGGGGTCGGACGCCGTCGTCACGTTGCCGGCGACATCGGTGGCCCGATAGAGCACCGCAACACCGTCGTCGCCACCCGCGATCGGCTTCGTGTATGCCTTCCACGTGGTGCCGCTGTCGGTCGAGTACTCGAGAGCGTGGATGCCGCTGGTCGCATCCTCGGCTTTCAGCGTCACTGAGCGGTCGTGCACCGATGCCGTCACCGTCGGCGGCACCGTGTCGACCTTGAGCTGGAGGCTCTTGGCGTCTTCGGTGTTGCCCGCCGCGTCGGTCGATCGGTAGGCGAACGAGGTGGTGCCGTCGGCGATCGCCACCGGCTTCGAGTAGGCGTTCCACTCGCCATCGCCCAGCTTGTACTGCGTGGTCTGCACCGCGGTGTCGTCGGTGGCCGTGAGAGACACCGACGGCGTCGTCGTGTACCAGCCGGAGGCCTGCGGCTGGCCGCTCAGCTTCGCGGTCGTGACGGGCGCCGTCGTGTCGGGCGGAGCGCAGTCGAACTTCGCATCACCCCACACGCCGTGGGCTCCGTTGATGTTGCCCGCCGTCGTCGGGTCGACGTCGAGGTCGATGTACTGCACGCCTGTGACGTCGACGTTCAGGTGCTCCGGCGCGAACCCGGGCGTGAACGTGCGGCTCTGGTAGAGCTGCTGCCCGTCACCGTCGACCGTGAAGATGATGTTGCCGGTGAACGGGTTCTGCAGGCCGACGTCCGCCGTGAAGCGGGTGCAGCGACCACCGAGGTAGTACGTGATCGATGACGCGGCGTGCACACCGAGGCCCTTGGTGTACGTGGGGGTCGCTCCGGTGTCGGGATCGGTGTAGTTGATCGCCAGCGGCTCGTCGGGCGACGTGGCGGTGTCCTTGTTCGCCACGTCCTTGCCGATCACACCGTACCCGTCGGTGGCCGAGACCCAGTCGAGATCGGAGGCGTAGGTCGGCGCCGTCGGTGCGTCGGGCAGCGGGAACGAGACGACCTTCCAGTCGAAGACCTTCACGTTCGTCGCCACCGGCATCGTCACCGATTTCAGCGTCTTGCCCGGGATGAGCCGCACCGTGTTCGAGTACACCTGGTACTTGTACGTCGTGTACTCGGGCGAGTTCGCGTTGGTCGCATTGTTGCGCCCCATCGATGTCACAGCGACCTTCGAAGTTCCCAGCGAGCCCTGCAGCAGCCAGTTCGGGAAGAACAGCGACTGCTTCTGCACCGAGCCGTCGGTGTAGGTGATCGTGAGCTCGGGCGTCACGCCAGAGGCGCTCGCGGCGGAGGCCAGAACCGCGAGGTGCGTTCCGCTGCCGCTCAGTGCGATGGTCTGACCGTTCATCGAAACCGAGTCGGGCACGTCGGGGCCCGCCTTCGGCCAGGTGTAGTCGACCTGCGTCGGCGTGCCGGCATCCACGGTGACCGTGCTGCCAGGGGTGACCCCGCCGGCCGGCGTGGGCGCCGTGGCGAGCTGCTCGGCCGAGAACGTGGCCCCGCCGCCGTCGAAGTCTCCCTTCGCTCTGCCATCGACGGTGGTCACCGACACCGAGTTGTACGCTCCGGCGAGACTGCCGTAGGCGACGTCGAGCTGGTTCGCACCCTTGACGGTGTGCTTGCCGCCCGTCTGGTCGGTGTAGGTCGCGTTCATGGCGACCGTCTGGGTTCCCGAGCTCGTGCTTCCCGGCACGAGCGAGAACGTCGCCGTGACCGTCTCGCCTGCGCCGACGCTGGCGACGTGGTCGCCGGTGGCCGACTTCACGGTCCAGCCGTCGGGCAGAGCAGGCACGATCGTGACGTCGGTCTTGGCGTGGTCGCCCGTGTTGGTGAAGGCGGCCGTCGCGGTCGTCGCAACACCCTGGAACGCCTGGTCGTCGAGCGTGACCGCGACCTCGGCCGCGGTGGCGTCGGACGTCTTGCCGCCGACTGCGCTGGATGCCTTCAGCGTCACGGTCGCGGAATCACCGGACGCCACGCTGCCCGCCTTCACGTGCACCACACCGGCGCTGTCGTTGGCGTCGTAGTACCAGCCTGTCGCCGCCGCGTCGAACGCCGCCTTGTCCGCCAGCGCGGGAAGCGTCGTGGAGCCGACGGTCACCTTCTCGGGCGCGGAGCCGGAGTGCACGTCGAGCTGGTACGGACGCGATGCGGCCATGCCGTCGTAGTGCCCGCTGCGCGCGCCGATCGTGACGGTCACGTCACCGGCATCCTTCTTCGGTGCCGTCACCGTGAACTTCTGCGTCGCCGAGTCGCCGTTCTCGTAGTCGCGCGTGACCTTGTCGTCCTCGTAGAGCGAGGTCGTCGAGGTGCCCGACGGGTAGATGTCGAGCGTGATCGCCGAGTTCTCGGGCACCAGGCTCGCGTTGCGCGCCACGATGCCCTGCGGCACGACGGCGCCGGCCTTCACGAACAGCGGCAGGGTCTGCAGCGGCGCGTCGTAGCCGTTGAGAATCTGGCCGCCCTGGTAGATCTTGCCGGTCCAGTAGTCGATCCAGTTGCTGCCCGCCGGGAGATCGATGCCGTTGCGCACGTCGGAGTCGGTGTACACCGGAGCCACCAGCAGATCGCTGCCGAGCATGTACTGCTCATTCGCCGCCGAGCCGTAGGAGTTCGGGTCGTTCGGAAACTCGATCGCCATCGACCTGGCGACCGGCGTGCCATCGTCATGGGCGTTCGCCGCCAACGTGTAGATGTACGGCATCATCTGCTGACGCAGCTGCAGGTACTGGCGGTTGATCGCCGTGGCCGCGTCGCCGTAGAGCCACGGCCGCTTGTCGGTCGGCGCCCAGCCGCTCATCGAGTAGAGCGCAGGCGAGAGCGCCTTCCACTGCAGGTCGCGCACATAGCTGGTGGCGGAGCCGCCGAAGATGCCGTCGACGTCGGCCGTGGTGAAGGCGAGACCAGAGTTGCCGGAGCCGGCGATCGCGGGGACCTCCCAGCGGATGGCATCCAGGCTGCCGGTGTGGTCACCTGTCCACTGCATGCCGCAGCGCTGCGCGCCTGCCCACCCCTCGACCATGAGTGCGACGCCGCGCTGGTCGGAGTACTGCTCGATGCCGTCGTGCGCCACCGTGCAGCCGGTGAGCGCCATGCGGTAGCCCTCGCCGATCCAGGCGACGTCGAGCTTGCGCAGCGCGATGCCGTCCTGCCCGACCTCGGTCTGCTGGTTGGTGAGGTCGCTCTGCGTCCACAGACCGGTCTTGAGGTCGGCAGCGCTCTTGATGCCCTGCACGGTTCCGCCGAGCCCCTGGCCGGGGTTGCTCGGATCGTAGGGCGACGGATCCTGGGTGTAGCCGCAGCCATAGCCGTCGTTGACGAGCATCCAGCCCGCCGGCATGTCGTTGTCCTTGAAGGCCTTCGCCGTCTGCACGGCGTCGTAGGTGTGCTGCTTCGGTGTGTCGGCGCTGGTATAGCCCGACGACGAGTAGCCGGGGTTCGACCGGTTGTAGCAGTCGGAATCGCCGTACTCGAGCGCGTAGACCGGCGGCATCAGCGGCCGGCCGGTGAGCTTGGTGTACCCGTCGAGCGCCTTCTTGTAGTCGCCGACGAAGTAGTAGGCGTCGAATCGCTTCTCGGCGTGCGTCGTCGTGACGTCGGAGGTGAAGGTATAGCTGCCCGCTGCGAACGTGTCGCGCAGAACGCCGTAGCCCGCGCTCGACATGTAGTAGGGAACGGCGTTCGGATGCCCGCCGTCCGCCCAGTTGTAGTCCTTCGAGATGTTGATGGTCTTGCCGGTGTGGATCGAATCGCCGTTCTGCATGCCGCCGCCGAGGAACTGTTCCCCGCTCTGCGCCGCCAGGTGCTGCGTCGTCGACGACGAGCCGAAGGTGATGGCCTTCGACTCCGCCCACACCTCGGAGCCGTCAGCACGGTCGAGCTCCATGCGCGCCGTGGCCTTGTCGATCTTCAGCGTCACCGCTGACGTCGAGATCGTGATGGTGGAGCCGTCGACGACCTTCACCGTCGGCGCCGTGAAGTCGCCGGCTCCGACGACGATGTTCGCCGAGCGCGCCGGGTCGTTCTGCGACGTGTTGGCCGGGTCGGTGAACTTTCCGGAGGGGTCCGCCTCGATCCGCAGGTCGTTCGCGTCGAGGAACGTGACTCGAACGGCCCCGTTCTGGGCGGTGAGCGTGACCGCCGCGTTCTTCTGCGCCACGTCGGTGATCGCGCCCACCGACGTGCCGGACGGGTCGCTCGGCACGTCGGGCTGCGTCCCCGTCGCTGCCTGCGCCGGGGACGGAGCCGCCGTGGCGCTCAGCGAAGCGAACGCGAGTGTCGCCGCGACCACGATCGCGGGCACCGTCCGTCGACGGGAAAGGACCAAGGGCATGGGGGCGGGATGAGACGCCGCGATTCGTTTGATCGTCACGAAGTTCTCTCTTCATCGAGCGAGGGTTTCGACGGAAGTCGACCCTTGAGCATTTGTGATCGTTTGTGATCGTTCTTCACGCAGCGCGCGCACAAACTGCCACTAAGCATCCTGAAATCACTCGCAGGTTGTCAACTGATGAAAGGGGAATCGGTGGAGACCGGTCGCTGCCGACTAGCGGCTCTCGACATCCAAGAGTAGAAGAAATGCCGTTCAGGGGCGATTTCTGCGATTCGGCCGAATCGTCGGTCATCAAGCTGCCGCAGCGTTCAGACCAGCAGAGAGGCCGCAGTGAGTCTGAGCAAAATGATCATTTCAGTGATCAAACGCGCAGGGCGCCGTCAAGGCCACTCGCACCGACCAGGTCGTCGGCCATGGCGAGCACAGCGCGAGTCGCCTCGAATTGTCAGGCGCACCCTAGTGCGCCGGCGCCAGCGCCTGTTCGAGGTCGGCGAGCAGGTCGCGGACGTCTTCGAGGCCGACAGAGAGGCGCACGATGTTGCCGGGCACCTCGAGTTCCGTTCCCCGCACCGACGCGTGCGTCATCTCGCTCGGGTATCCGATGAGCGACTCCACACCGCCGAGCGACTCGGCCAGCTGGAACACGTGCGTGGACTCGGCGAGGTGCCTGGCGGCATCCGTGCCACCGCTCAGCGCGATCGAGAGCATGCCGCCGAAGCGCGACATCTGGCGCGCCGCCAGCTCGTGGCCCGGATGCGACGGCAGGCCCGGGTAGTAGACGCGCTCGACCGCGGCGTGCCCATCGAGGTATTCCGCGATGGCCTGCGCGTTCTCGGAGTGCCGCTGCAGGCGCACGTCGAGCGTCTTGATGCCGCGCACGGTCAGCCACGCCTCCATGGGCGCAGCGATCGCACCGGCGGCGAACTGCTGGAAGCCCACCTTTTTTGCGAGCTCGCCGTTCTGCAGCACCACGGCGCCGCCGATCACGTCGGAGTGGCCGCCGAGGTACTTCGTCGTCGAGTACACCACGATGTCGGCGCCCAGCGAAAGCGGCTGCTGCAGGGCCGGCGACGCGAACGTGTTGTCGACGAGCACGAGTGCGCCGGCGGCGTGACCGAGTTCGGCGAGCGCCGCGATGTCGCTGATCTTCATCAGCGGGTTGCTGGGCGTCTCGATCCAGAGCAGCTTCGTGTCGGGCGTGCCGAGCGCCTCGCGCACCGCGTCGAGGTCGGTGAGGTCGACGGCGGTGTGCCGGATGCCCCACTCGCCGTGGATCCGATTGATCAGCCTGTGCGTGCCGCCGTACACGTCATTGCCGAGCACCACGTGATCACCTGGACGCAGGGCCGAGCGGAGCAGGGCATCCTCTGCCGCGAGCCCCGACGCGAACGCGAAGGCCCGGTCGCCGCCTTCCAGCGCGGCGAGCACGGTCTCGAGCGAGGTTCTGGTGGGGTTGCCGCTCCGGCCGTACTCGTAGCCGCCGCGCAGCCCGCCGATGCCGTCCTGCACGAACGTGGACGACTGGTAGATGGGCGGAACGACCGCGCCGGTCGTCGGGTCGAACTCCTGCCCGGCGTGGATGGCCCTGGTGGCGAATCCCGCGGCGTTGTCGTTGGTCATGGTGCTCACTTTCGAGTTGCGGGTGGGAGTGTCAGCGGCTGAGGAATGCCAGCAGATCGGCGCGCGTGATCACCGAGACGGGCTTGCCGCCGTCGATCACGAGCAGCGCGTTCGCGTCGCCGAGCGCCGCGCGCGCCTCGGCGACCGTCTCGTTCGCGCCGATCAGCGGCAGCGGCGGAGCCACAACGCTGCCGACGCTGTGAGACATGGTGACCTCGCCGGTGAACACGAGGTCGAGCAGGGTCCGCTCGTCGAGCGATCCGACGACCTCGCCGATCACGACCGGCGGCTCCGTGCTCAGTATCGGCAGCTGGCTCACGCCGTATTCGGCCATGATCGCGATCGCGTCGTGCACGGTGTCGGTGGGATGCGCGTGCACCAGGTCGGGCAGATCGCCCGACTTCGTGGCGATCACGTCGCGCACCGTGGCCACGCCGTTCACGTCGCTGAAGCCGTATGAGCGCATCCACGAGTCGTTGAAGATCTTGCCGAGGTAGCCGCGTCCGCCGTCGGGCAGCAGCACGACGACCACGTCATCGGGGCCGAGATCGCGTGCGGCGCGCAGGGCGGCGACCACGGCCATCCCGCTGGAGCCGCCGACGAGCAGGCCCTCCTCACGGGCGAGCCTGCGGGTCATGGCGAACGAGTCGGCGTCGGAGACGGCGATGATCTCGTCGGGCACGGAGGGGTCGTAGGCGCTCGGCCAGAAGTCCTCGCCGACACCCTCGACCAGGTAGGGACGCCCGGTGCCGCCGGAGTACACCGATCCCTCGGGGTCGGCGCCGATGATGCGCACCCGGCCCGCTGACACCTCCTTGAGGAAGCGCCCCGTGCCTGTGATCGTGCCGCCGGTGCCGACACCCGCGACGAAGTGCGTCACGCGGCCGTCGGTGTCGCGCCAGATCTCCGGACCCGTCGTCTCGTAGTGGCTGCGCGGCCCGTTCGGGTTGGCGTACTGGTTGGGCTTGTACGCGCCGGGGATCTCCGTCACGAGCCGATCGGAGACGCTGTAGTACGAGTCGGGGTCGTCTGGTGCCACCGAGGTCGGCGTCACGTGGATCTCCGCGCCGTAGGCCGTGAGCACGTTGCGCTTGTCCTCCCCCACCTTGTCGGGCAGCACGAAGATGCACCGGTATCCGCGCTGCTGGGCGACGAGCGCGAGCCCGACGCCCGTGTTGCCGCTCGTGGGCTCCACGATGGTGCCGCCGGGCTTCAACAGGCCGTCGCGCTCCGCCGCGTCGATGATGCGCTCCGCGATGCGGTCTTTGCTCGAGCCGCCTGGATTGAGGTACTCGACCTTCACGAGCACGGTGGCGTCGATGCCCTCCGTCACTCGGTTCAGCCGAACGAGGGGTGTGTTGCCGATGAGGTCGGTGATGGATGCGGCGAACTTCATGGTGTGCCTGGCGTTTCTGTGATGTCTTCTGCTGGGGTCGGTCGTAGGTGGGATGCCACGCGCACGGCCCTCAGGCGGCGCGGCCTCAGCGACAACAACAGTTCAGGAACACGGGGACCACCCTACGGCATCCCTAGACTGATCCGCATGTCGGTCTCGTCCCTCACGAACGCGGCGCAGGACTACCTCAAGGCCATCTGGTCGGCGACCGAGTGGGAGCAGACCCCGGTCACGGTGACGGCGCTGGCCGCGCGGTTCGGGGTGCGCGCTGCGACGGTGAGCGACGGCATCCGCAGGCTCACCGAGCAGGGGCTCGTGGTGCACCAGCCGTACGGCGCCGTCACGCTCACCGAGACGGGCAGGGCGCACGCCGTCGCGATGGTGCGCAGACACCGGCTCATCGAGACCTTTCTCGTCGAGACGCTCGGTTACCCCTGGGACGAGGTGCACGACGAGGCCGAGGTGCTCGAGCACGCCGTCTCCGACACGCTGATCGACCGCATCGACGCGGCGCTCGGGCATCCGGTGCGCGATCCGCACGGCGACCCCATTCCCACGCCGCAGGGCGATCCGCGCACACCGAACGGACTACGGCTCACCGCCGCCGAGCCGAGCCGGCCGATGCGCATCGTGCGCATCTCCGACGCCGACCCCGCTGTGCTGCGCTATCTCACCGAGCACGGCATCGGCCTGGATGCCCGTGCCACCCTCGTCGAGACCCGCCCGTTCGCGGGCGACGTGGTGGTCTCCATCGACGACGCCGCACCCATCACGATGGGCGCCGTGGCCGCAGAGGCCATCTGGGTCACCTCCGCCGCGTGAGGACGTCGCCTGAAGCGGCCGCCGCAGGCTCCTCCTCGGCCTCGACGCGCTCGCTCGGCACCAGCGGCACCGCCACCACGGGAGCCAGCGCCACCGCCGCGAACGCGAGCGGGTAGCCGACCACAGTGATGAGCGCACCCACCGCGGGACCCACGATGGAGGCGGCCAGGAACTGCCCGGTGTTCTGCACGCCGAGCGCGCGGCCCGACCAGTGCTGGCCGGCCAGCTCGGCGACGGCGGTGTAGGCCAATCCGTTGTCGGCGACGGTGATGGTCGCCGCCACGATCAGCGCGGCGGCCCCCAGCCATGCGGGCGCGAGCTCGCTCGCCGCCAGCAGCACCATCACGGCCGCCGCGCACCAGGCCACCCAGCGCAGCGGACGCAGCCTGCTTCCCACGCGATCCGAGAGCACGCCGATCGCGACGCGTCCCAGCGCGCCGACGAACTGCGCGACGCCCACCACTATGCCGGCGGCCATGGTCGACATGCCACGATCCGTCGTGAGCCACACCAGCCCGAAGATCGAGACCGTGAACTGGGGAACGACCAGCAACGCCGACGCGGCGTGGATGCGCACCAGCGTCGAGGTGCCTCGGTACGGGTTCGCGGGGCGGGCCGAGGCATCCGCTCCCGTGCGCGCGGCTCGCGGCGGGTCGACGATCACGGCGGCGCTCAGCACCGCCAGCACCGCGGTGAGCACCAGCGGGAGCGTCATCGCGGCCGACACGCCGCCCGACGCCGCGAGCGGCGGCACAGCGATCGCCGCGGCCGCCACTCCGAGCGGCTGGCACATCTGCCGGATGCCCATGGCCAGCCCGCGCCGCTCCTTGCGGAACCAGCCCACCACGACGCGTCCGCTCGCCGCGTTCGTGCTCGCGGATGCCGCGCCGCCCAGCAGCAGAAATCCGCCCAGCCCCAGGTATCCCGACGCCGTCATCGCGCCGATCGCGGCGAGCGCGGTGAGCGCCATCCCGCCTGCGATGACCCACCGCTCCCCCACGCGGTCGGTGAGCGCGCCCCACGCCACCAGGGTGAGGACGAGTCCCAGCGTGGGCGCGGAGGCCAGCAGGCCGGCCTGCGCCAGCGGCAACGCCGCGCTGCGTGTGCAGCAGCGGGATGAGGAATGCGGGAGCCGACTGGAAGACGGTGCCCGCCGCCTGGGCGAGCACTGCGGTGCCGAGCATGAGCCAAGGCCGCATCGTTCCCACCTCATGCGCCGAGCCTCGCCCGCCTGCCGTTGTCGTCGTCTCGCCCATCTCACGCTCCTTCAAGGGATACCGTATTGGTATCCCAGTCACCCCGCAACACGCCCCGCTGCCGACAGTGCCCGTCCCCGCCGCCGAGAGTGCGGGTTCCGATCACCGAGCGTGCGCGTTCCGATCACCGAGCGTGCGCGTTTCTGCAGCCGAGAGTGTCGGCTTCCACACCCTCGGCGGGAGGAACAGGCATCCCTCGGCGGTGGGAGAGGGCGCAGCCGAGGCCGCGGCTTCCGCGGCGTTCGGCACGCTCGGCCCATACTTGAACGGGCGAAGCCTTCGTCCGAACACCGAGAGCGGGGACACGCATCCATGCCGAACGCTTCACACGCCCAGACGGTCTACGAGCAGGTGCGGCAGGCCATCCTGTCACTCGACATCGTGCCGGGGGCGCGACTGAGCGAGCGCGGTCTCGAGACCGAGTTCGGCATCTCCCGCACTCCCGTTCGGTCGGCGTTGATCCGGCTGCAGAGCGAGGGCCTGGTCGCCAGGGAGGGGCGCAGCTGGCAGGCGACGCCCATCGATCTCGACGAGGTGGCGTCGCTCGCGGAGTACCGCGAGGCCGTGGAATCGGCTGGTGCCCGGCTGGCGTGCACCCGGGCATCCGATGCCGAGCTCGAGGCGTTCACCACGTCGGCGCAGCGCGGCGGCGACGAGCCGGGCGACGAGCACGCAGGGATGCGCAGGGGCTCCGATTTCCACGAGGGCCTCGCGGCGCTGAGCGGCAACCCCTTCATCGCGCAGGCCGTCTCCGACGCCGTGACGCGCATGGCCAGGGCCAGATGGCTGGAGATGCGCACGGAAGAGGGCCGGGCCGCCGCATGGCGCGAGCACTCCGCCATCGTCGACGCCGTGCGACGCAGGGATGCGGATGCCGCAGCCGCAGCGATCGCGCACCACACGCAGGCCAACCTCGATCGGCTTCTCGCGTCGATCCGCGCGGATCGACGGGCGTTCGGAGCCCGCGGCCTCCGCATCATCGGAGAGTGAACCGCCGCCACTCCAGGCGGTCCAACCTCTGAGCAAAAACCGCAAACGTTTACATTTCTTCAGAGATCCTGCGTATCGTGCCTCTTTGAGGGGTAATGCCGGGCTCATGGTCGAGCACACCGACGGCCGTCACGGGTTCGACGCCACCCCTCACGTGGCACGCGGTTCCGTTCGCGGGATCGCCGCCCGCCAGGAGTCGCCGCGGCGATGACACACAGCCTCGGCGCTCTGACCACAGCACACGACGCATCACGCTCGAAGTGGAGTGAACATGTCAAGAGCGCGCAAGAAAGCCCTCCGTCTGTCCGCGGTGGCCTCGGTCGCCGTCGTCGGCCTCATGCTGGCCGGCTGCTCGAGCGGGGGCGGCGGCGGTTCCGATCCCGTCAGCCAGAACCTCGACGGCAAAGGCCCGATCACCTACGTGCAGGGCAAGGACAACAGCAACGTGATCCGCCCGCTGCTCGCGAAGTGGAACAAGGCGCATCCCGACGAGAAGGTCACCTTCAAGGAGCAGTCCGACAAGGCCGACCAGCAGCACGACGACCTGGTGCAGAACTTCCAGGCCAAGAACGCGAACTACGACGTCGTCGACGTCGACGTGGTGTGGACCGCCGAGTTCGCGGCGAAGGGCTGGCTGCAGCCGTTGACCGGGAAAATGAAGATCGACACGTCGAAGCTGTTCAAGCCGACCGTGGCAACGGGCACCTACAACAACACGCTCTATGCGGCGCCGCAGACCAGCGACGGCGGCCTGCTCTATTACCGCACCGACCTGGTCAAGACCCCGCCCACGTCGTGGGACGAGATGATGAGCGACTGCTCGATCGCGAAGAAGGCGGGCATCGGATGCTATGCCGGCCAGTTCGCGCAGTACGAGGGCCTGACCGTCAACACGGCCGAGGCGATCAACACCGCCGGCGGCACGATCGTCGGCAAGGACGGCAAGACGCCGACTGTCGACTCCCCCGAGGCGAAGAAGGGCCTGCAGCGCCTGGTCGACGCGTTCAAGGACGGCAACATCCCGGCGGATGCCATCACCTACCAGGAGGAGCAGGGCAGGCAGGCCTTCGAGGCCGGCAAGCTGCTCTTCCTGCGCAACTGGCCCTACGTGTACAACCTGGCGAAGACCGACGGTTCGAGCGTCGTGAAGGACAAATTCGCGGTCGCCCCGCTGCCCGGCAACGGGGACGGCAACCCCGGGGCATCCAGTCTCGGCGGCCACAACGCCGCGATCAGCGTGTACTCGAAGCACAAGCAGACGGCGCACGACTTCGTCGAGTTCCTGCAGAGCGAAGAGACCCAGAAGTTCTTCATGACACAGGGCTCCCTGGCGCCGGTGCTCGCCTCGCTCTACGACGACCCCGACCTCAACGCCAAGTTCGGGTACCTCAGCACGCTGAAGAAGTCGATCGAGAGCGCCGTTCCGCGGCCGGTCACGCCGTTCTATCCAGCCGTCACCAAGGCCATCCAGGACAACGCCTACGCCGCGCTCAAGGGCGACAAGAGCGTCGATCAGGCGCTGAGCGACATGGATGCCGCCATCAAGTCGGCAGGCTCGGGAAGCTGACCCGGCGAGGTCGGGTCGGCTGCGGGCATCCGCTCGCCGCCGGCCCGGCCTCTCCCCTCTCGGCCGTCGATGACGAACGGCCGCACGCGTTCACCGGATGGAGGACTGCATGTCGACCCAGGCCGCGGGAGACGTGAGCACGTCGATCGGGGCGCCCCGCCCCGGGAGCAGGCACCGCCGCGGGCAGGCGCGGTGGGCCCTGTGGCTGATCCTGCCCACCATGGCGCTGCTGGCGGTGGTGATCGGCTACCCGATCGTCAGCGCCATCGTCATGTCGTTCCAGAAGGATGCCGGCCTCGACTCCGCCACCGGCATGTTCGTGCAGGGCGGCTTCGCCGGCTTTCAGAACTACGCGCACTGGCTGTTCCAGCAGTGCTCGTCGCCGTCCGGCACCGTGGCCTGCCCACCCGGCAGCCTCGGCGCCCAGTTCTGGAACGCGGTCGGCGTCACCTTCTTCTTCACGGTGGTCACCGTCGTGCTCGAGACGCTCTTCGGGCTGTGGATGGCGATCATCATGAATCGCGCGTTCCGCGGGCGCGGCATCGTGCGCGCGGCCATCCTCGTTCCGTGGGCCATCCCCACGGCGGTGACCGCCAAGCTCTGGTACTTCGTGTTCTCGGCGGCGGGCATCGCCAATGCGCTGATCGGTCAGCGCGTGCTCTGGGTGAGCGGCGAGTGGTCGTCGCGCTGGGCGATCATCATCGCCGACACCTGGAAGACCACGCCGTTCATGGCGCTGCTCATCCTCGCCGGGCTGCAGCTCATCCCCGACGAGCTCTACGAGGCGTCGAAGGTCGACGGCGCGAGCACCCTTCAGCGGTTCTGGCGGGTGACGCTGCCTCTGCTCAAGCCGGCGCTCATGGTGGCGGTGCTGTTCCGCATTCTGGATGCCCTGCGCATCTACGACCTGCCTGCCATCCTCACCGGGGGCGGTGGCGGCAGCGGCAACGCGACGACGACGCTGTCGATCCTGGTCGTTCAGCAGATCAGGCAGGGGCCGAACAGCGCGTCGGCGCTCTCGACCATCACCTTCATCATCATCTTCCTGGTGGCCTTCATCTTCGTGCGGTTCCTCGGCGCCAACGTCGTGCGAACGCAGGAGTCCCAGCAGAAGGGCCGGCTATGAGCGCCGTGGCGGGGCCGGCCACCGCGACGGCCGAGGGACGCGCTCTTCGCACGGGCAGCGTCGGCGTGAACCGGACGGGGCGGCGCAGGCGGCGCAATCAGAGCATCCGCACCGCCATCAGCGCGATCGTCATCGTCGTCTGGTGCATCGCGCCGTTCTACTGGATGATCGTCACCTCGTTCCGCGACGTGGGCTACACCTTCGACAACACGTTCTGGTTCACCCACTTCACGTTCGACAACTACGTGACGGCACTGTCGACCACCCTCGGCAACCATCTGGGCCTCGCGCTGCTGAACAGCCTCATCATCGGCGCCGTGACCACCGTGGTCTGTCTGCTGTTCGGCACGTTCGCCGCGTACGCCCTCGCCCGGCTCGACTTCAGGTTCAAGGGCATCGTCATGGGCATCATCCTCGGCGCCTCGATGTTCCCCGGTGTCGCGCTGTTGACGCCGCTGTTCCAGCTGTTCACGAGCTGGGGCTGGATCGGCACCTATCAAGCGCTGATCCTCCCGGACATCTCGTTCGCACTGCCGCTGACGGTCTACACGCTCACCTCGTTCTTCCGCGAGATGCCGTGGGATCTGGAGGAGGCCGCCCGCATCGACGGCTGCACGTCGGCGCAGGCGTTCCGCAAGATCATCCTGCCGCTGGCGGCTCCCGCGGTCTTCACCACGGCCATCCTCGCGTTCATCGCCAGCTGGAACGAGTACCTCATCGCGAGCCAGCTCACGACGGATGCCACCCAGACGGTCACCGTCGCGATCGCCGGTTTCACGGGCAGCCAGCCGCACCAGGAGCCCTACACCGCCGTCATGGCCGCCGGCGTCGTCGTGACCATTCCGCTCGTCATCCTGGTGCTGATCTTCCAGCGCCGCATCGTCGCCGGGCTCACGGCCGGCGGGGTGAAGGGCTGATCGTGGCGCGCCCGATTCGCCTGCGCAATGCGGCGTCGCCGCACGACCCGCGCGAGGTGCTCGATGTGTTCATCGGAGCCGTCGGGTTCTTCGCCTTCGCGTTCTTCGTCATCACCGTCGTCTGCGAGCTGACGGGGCGGGATGCCCTCGGCTGGGCGCTCACGCTCCTCGCGTTCGTGCTGCTGCTCGCCGCCCTCATCGCGGCACGTCGGCGCATGACACGTCGGTTCCACCGAACCTGAGAGAACACTCCGGAATTCGTTACGCAAGCGTGTGCAGCAAACGCCTGCACCCGCCGTGCCCTCGGCCTAGCGTCGAAATCGTGCCGGGCGAAAAATCCCCGGCGCGACTCGAGCCCCGTTCACGGTGGACTCCGACGCCTTCGCGATGCCGCTGCCTGCCGTCACAGGCCGTGCCGCACAGGAAGGCGAGGAGAACATGTCGAAGAACATCACGCGGACCCTCAGACGTTCCGGGCCCTTCATGAAGGCGGCGGTCGTCGCCACGGCCATCGCCACGGTCGCCGTTCTGAGCGGATGCAGTTCGGGAAGCGGCGGCTCGACGTCGACGTCGAGCGCGTCCGGCAACGCGACGAAGGGCTCCATCACGTGGTGGGCGAGCCCGATCACGACGAGCGGTGCCGACCCGCGCACCGTGCTGATCAGCGCATTCGAGAAGGCGTATCCGAACATCCACGTCAAGCTGATCAGCGCGCCGAACGACACGGACACGAACCGTGCGACGCTGACCACCCAGATCTCCGGCGGCGGCGGTCCCGACGTCTACATGGGCGATGTGATCTGGCCGGCGCAGTTCGGTGCGCACCAGCTCGCCGAGCCGCTGTCGAAATATCTGCCGAAGAGCTACTGGGATTCGTTCGCGAGCGGACTCGTGGCAGGCGCCACCTACAACGGCCAGGTCTACGGAGCGCCGTTCTTCGAGGACCAGGGCTTCCTCTACTACCGCAAGGACATCCTGAAGGCCGACGGCCTCAAGGTGCCGACCACGTGGGAAGAGCTCGTCTCCGACTCGAAGATCGCGCAGTCCAAGGGACAGGTCAAGTACGGCTACGTCTTCCAGGGAGCCAACTACGAGGGTGCGACCTGCAACTTCATGGAGTTCCTCGCTGACGCCGGCGGCAAGGTGCTGAACAGCAAGGCCGACGCGTCGGCACTGAACAGCTCGGCGGCGACCAAGGCACTCACGTTCGAGCAGTCGCTGGTGACCAGCGGCGTCAGCCCGCAGGCGACGTCGACGTTCCAGGAGACGCAGTCGATGAACGCGTTCTCGGCGGGCGACTCGCTGTTCCTGCGCAACTGGGACTACGCGTACTCCACGTCGCAGGCCAGCGGATCCGCCGTGATCGGCAAGGTCGGCGTCGCGCCGATGCCGACCTTCCAGGGCGAGTCCGCTCCCGGCTACTCGAACATCGGCGGCTGGAACCTCTACGTGAACCCGCACAGCAAGAACGTGGCGGCCGACCTCACCTTCATCAAGTGGATGACGGGCAAGGACGCGCAGACCACGCTCGCCACGAAGTTCAGTGAGATTCCGACCAACGCCGCCGTGCGTTCGTCGTCGGAGGTCAAGAACGCCAACCCGGTGCTCGCGATCGTCTCGCAGACGAAGCTGATCGCCCGCCCGTCGCAGACCCCGAACTACCCCGAGGTCTCGCAGGCGATCTACTCCAACGTGAACGGCGTTCTCGCCGGTTCGCTGACACCGCAGGCGGCCATCCAGAAGGCCAACAGCCAGATCAACACCGCCGTCAAGAACGGCGGCCTGTAACAGGGCGCCAGGAGGGCCGGGGCAGCGTCGTCTCGGCCCTCCTCCCGCCTCGGTTCGGGTTGAGGAGACCGCAATGACAACGACGAACGTCGCGGCGCCGGCACGCAAGGGTGGACCGCAACTGGGTGAACGACGCAGGAAGGGCGTCTATCGACGCACCATGGCGCGACTGGGCTGGGGGTTCTCGGCGCCGGCGCTGATCTTCATCGCCGCCGTGACCATCTTTCCGATCCTGTTCTCGGTGGTGATGAGCTTCAGCAACGTCAATGTGCTGGGCAGCGGGTTCCAGATCGACGGCTTCACGCTCGACAACTACGGGGTCGTCTTCAGCAACGCCACCTGGCAGTACGCGCTCGTCTTCACGGTCGGCTACACCGTGGTGACCGTGCTGGTGGAGATCGTGCTCGGCACACTCATCGCACTCGTGCTGGAGCGCCTGGGAGCCGCACGCGGCTGGATGATGGCGATGCTGCTCATTCCGTGGTCGCTGATCACCGTGATCTCCGCCACGCTGTGGGACTACATCTACGACCCGCTGGCGGGTGTCGCGACGCAGATCATCTCGGCGCTCGGGTTCGGGCATCCTGTCATCCTCGGATCGCCTGTCTCGGCGATCATCGCCATGATGGTCGCCGACATCTGGAAGACCACGCCCTTCGTGGCGATCATCGTGCTCGCCGGCCTGGTGATGCTGCCCGGCGACGTGTACGAGGCGGCGGAGCTCGACGGAGCGAACGGCTGGAAGACGTTCTGGCAGGTCACGCTGCCGTTGCTTCGCCCCACGATCGCCCTGGCCGTGCTGTTCCGGGTGCTGCAGGCGTTCGGCGTGTTCGACCTGCCGTTCGTGCTCACCCAGGGCGGTCCGCAAGACGCGACGACCTCGCTGGCGATACTCGGCTACAGAGCCATGTTCACCGACCTCAAATTCGGTCCAGGAGCGGCCGTCGCCACGACGACGGCGGCGCTCGTGGTGCTCGGATGCCTGCTGTTCCTGCGCGTCTTCCGCTCGCAGGTCTCAGAGACGGAGCTGTGACCATGCACCGCAGACGTTCCGTCGGCGCCCGCGTCGGGCTCGCGATCTCCTCGATCCTGGTCGTCATCTTCGTGATGGCACCGATCTACTGGATGCTCGCCACCAGCTTCAAGACAACGGCCGGCGTCTCGGCGAACCCGCCGCAGTGGTTCCCGAACCCGCTCTCCGTCGAGAACTACGTGACCGCGTTCTCGCAGTACAACTTCGCGCAGTACATCCTCAACTCGGTGATCGTCGCCGTCGCCTCCACGATCCTCGTGCTCGCGTTCGGCACCTTCGCCGGCTATGCGCTCGGCCGCCTGCCGATGCGCGGACGCTTCACGATCATGGTGCTGCTGCTGATCATCTCCGTGTTCCCGGCGATCGCGCTGATCGCGCCGCTGTATCTGCTGATGCGCAACCTCGGCTGGCTCAACAGCTACCAGGCGCTCATCGTGCCGTACACGGCGTTGAACCTGCCGTTCGCCATCTGGATTCTGCGCAACTACTTCATCGGCGTGCCGAAGGAGATGGAGGAGACGGCGCGCATCGACGGCGCCGGCCCGTTCCGCACCGTCTGGCAGGTGGTGCTGCCGATGATGCTGCCAGGGCTCTTCACCGCCGGAATCTTCGCGTTCACGGCGTGCTGGACCGAGTTCCTGATGGCACTCTCGTTCAACAGCGCCGATCAGTTCCGCACCATCCCGGTGGGCATCGCCCTCTTCGGCAACGCGCACATCACCCCGTACGGCGTGATCTTCGCCGCCAGCGCCGTCGCTGTCGTGCCCATCGCGGTCCTCGTGCTGGTGTTCCGCAAATCGGTCGTCTCCGGGCTCACCTCCGGCGCGGTCAAAGGATGACCAGAACCGCCCGCCCCTCGACGATCGCGCGCGAGGGGATGCCGTCGCCGACGGCGCGCAGCAGCATCATCGACATCGCGGGTGCCGTCGGCGTGTCTCCTGCGACGGTGTCCCGTGCCCTGCGCGGGCTGCCGAACGTGTCGCAGAGCACACGCGATCGGGTGCAGCGCGCGGCCGACGACCTCGGGTACGTGCGGTCGGCGGATGCGTCTGGGCTGGCATCCGGCCGCACCATGTCCGTCGGGATCGTCGTACCCACGCTCGCCTCGTGGTTCTGCGACGCCGTCATCGAGGGTGTCGACTCGGTGATGAGGCCGGCAGGCTACGACCTCGTGCTGTTCAGCCTCGGCCGGCACGATGGCATCCGCGACAGGGTGCTGCGGCAGACGCTGCGCAGGCGCACGGATGCCCTCATCGCCGTGTGCGCCGATCTCGACGCGGGAGAGCGGCGGCAGCTGGCATCCTTCTCCGGTCCGGTCGTGATCGCCGGCGCGGCGACCCGCGGCCTGCTGCACGTCGCCGTCGACCAGCGCGCGGCGGCGAGGGATGCCGTGCAGCACCTTGTCGACCTCGGGCACACGCGCATCGGGCATCTCGGCGACGCGTACCCGTCGGCGGGATATCGCGCGATCGCCGATCGGCGGCGCGACGGATTCGTGAGCGGCATGGAGACGAACGGTCTCGACCTCCGAGTGGAGTGGTCGACACGCGTGAGCAGTCCCGCCGGCACCCACGAAGCGCTGGGGCGCATGCTGCAAGACCCGTTCGATCGGCCTACGGCGCTGCTCGTCGACTCGGACGAGCGTGCTGCCGAGGTCGTCACCGCGGCCACGGCGTTCGGGCTGCGCGTGCCGGCCGACCTCTCGGTGATCTGCTTCGAAGACCGGGGCCTCGCCCGCCCGTTCCGACTCACGGCCGTGGCGCAGAGCCCGGCGGAGCAGGGGGTGACGGCCGCGAGGATGCTCCTCGCCGACCTCGACTCCCCGCCCGTTCGCCGCCGCTCGGCGACGTTCCCCGTGCACATCGACGTACGCGACAGCACCGCGGCGCCCCAGCCGCCGGCCCCGGCCTGACGTCGGTGGTCGATGCCAGCATCTCGGCATGTCCATCACACTTCTGCAGCCCGACGGCCTCGTGCGCAGCCCCGCCTTCAGCCATGTCGCGATCGTTCCGCCGTCGGCGACGACCGTCTACCTCGGCGGGCAGAACGGTGTCGACGAGACCGGCCGGCTCGTCTCCGACGACATCGGAGAGCAGGCGATCAGGGCGCTCGAGAACGCCGAGGCTGCACTGAACGTGGCCGGCGCCACTCTCGGCGACGTCATCCAGTGGCTCATCCTGTTCGACGAGAGCGCCGATCTCCGCACCGCCTACGGCGCGATCGCCCCGAAGTTGTCGCGCGATGCCGCACCTCCGCTCGTCACCGGTGCCAGAGTGGCCGGCCTCGGCGTGCCCGGCGCACTGATCGAGGTGAGCGCGGTCGCCGCGATCGAGACGACGCCCCCGGCCTGATCGGCCGAGGGCGTCGCGCGGTCGGGGTTCGGTCAGGCCGCGTCGCCGAGCCCGATGGCCTCGGCCTCTTCTTCCGCGTTCTCGATCATGCCGTCGGCGCGACGCAGTGCGCGGCGGCCGATCACGATGATGAGCATCGAGACGACGAGCACCAGGGTGCCGAAGAAGAACGGCACGGCGGCGCCGAACGCGTTGCCGAGCGCGGCGGCGACCGGCGGAGCGATGGCACCGCCGATGAATCGCACCCCGGAATAGGCGGACGACGCGACGGGGCGCGGCAGATCCGTCGCCTCCATCGAGCACTCCGTCAGCACCGTGTTCAGGATGCCGAGGAAGATGCCGCCCACGATCACCAGCACGATGATCGCGACGATCGACTTCACGAAGAGCGCGACGAGCAGCAGGTCGACCGCGAGCAGCGGGATCACGGCGATCAGCACCGTCGAGCGACGCATGCGATTGGTCAGCGCAGGAGCGAGCCAGACTGACGAGATCGCGAGCGCGATGCCCCAGCAGGTGAAGATGAGGCCGAGCGGGATGGCGGCATCCAGTCCCAGGTCGGCGAGAGCGAACGGCGTGTAGGCCAACAGCACGAAGAAGCCCATGTTGTAGAACAGCGCGGCGGAGGCCATCACGCGCAGGCCGGGCTTGGCGAGGCCGCGGAACGGAGCGGTCAACTTGGTCGGCGTCGGCTTGACCTCGTCTTTGCTGCGCAGCATGGTCGTGATGGCGATGAACCCGACGGCCATGAGGGTGGCGGTTCCGAAGAACGGGCCACGCCACGAGATGTTGCCGAGCAGACCGCCGACGAGCGGTCCGAGCGCCATGCCGAGGCCGAGTGCCGCCTCGTACAGGATGATCGCCTGGGAGGCTCCACCCGATGCGGCGCCGACGATGGCGGCGAGCGCCGTGGAGATGAAGAGCGCGTTGCCGAGGCCCCAGCCTGCACGGAATCCGATGATCTCCCACACCGACCCGCTCGCTCCGGCGAGCGCCGCGAACACGACGATGACCGCGAGGCCGATGAGCAGCGTCTTCTTCGTGCCGATGCGCGTCGAGAGCCAGCTCGTGAAGAACATGGCCACACCCGTGATCAGCAGGTAGGTCGTGAACAGCAGCTCGGTCTGCGCCGACGTGGCGTGCAGGCTGTTCGCGATCGCCGGGAGGATCGGATCGACCAGGCCTATGCCCATGAACGACACGACGCAGGCGAAGGCCACGGCCCACACGGCGATGGGCTGCTTGAGGATGCCCTTGCCGCCCGAGTGCTCCGACGGCCCGTGATGCGCGGGAAGGGAGAGGGAATTGGTTTCAGGTGAGGTGTCGGTCTGCGTCATCGGTGTCAGTCGTTCGTCTTTCGCGTCGTCTTCTCGGGGAGGGTGTAAGCCTGCGTGATGCGGGGACGCACGAGGTCGACAGCGCGACGGATGGTGTCGCGCTCGTCGGCGTCGAGGTCGTCGAAAAGGGGCAGCAGCGCCGTGGCGAAACCGTCGCGCCACTCGGCGAGCTGGATGATGCCCTTGGCCGAGATGCCGATCTGCCATGCCCTGGCGTCGTCGGCGTCGGCGATGCGCTTGACCCATTCGCGCTCCACCAGGCCCGCCACGATCTTGGTCATGGTCGGCTGCGCGACCTGGCTCTGAGCGGCCAGCTCGCCGAGGCGCATCGGGCCGGAGGTCTGCAGCACGGCGAGCGTGCGCCAGGTGGCCGGCCCCTCGCTTCCGCCGGCGAGTCGATGGGCCAGTCGCGTCACACGACCGGAGAGCTGGGCCAGATCACCGAGGAGGAATCGCAGTTCGGCCTCGGAGTCCACGCCATCCCGCAGGGGTAGGGAGATCGGTTCCGTCAGCATGCTTCGATTATATATAGCTAGGCTATATATTTGCAAGTCGAGCACCATCTGACCGGACAGAGGGATGCCGTCACGCGGCGCGCAGGGTGCCGTGCCTTCTGCGATAACTCGAGGGGGTCATCCCGGTCTCACGCCGGAAGAAGCGGGAGAAGTACGAAGGATCGTCGAACTCGAGCGTGTCGGCGATCTGGGCGCAGCTCAGCGTGGTGGCCGCGAGCATCCGCTCCGCCTCCAGCCGCACCGCCGAGCGGATCATCGTGCTCGGCGATCGGCCGGTGTCGGCCGTCACCACTTCGGTGAGGTACTTCGGCGTCACCGCCAGCCGCCGTGACCACTCGGCCACCGAGACGGCGACGGTCGGCCGCTCGCGCACCAGCCGCTGGAAGTCGGCGGACACGGTGTGCTGAGGCGGCGCGGGCCGGGCGACCTCGCGCTGGCACACGGTGACGAACGCCGACACCAGGTGGCGCGCGACGACCTCGCGGTCGTCGGCGTCGCCGTCGAGCTCGTCGCGGATCTCGCGCACCAGCCGGTCGAGCCGAGTCGCGGTCGCCGGCGAGGGAGTCGTCATACCGCCCCGCCAGCTCTGCAGGCCGGCACCGCCCTGTGCGATGAGAAAGTCCTCGCGAAACAGCACGAGCGTGCCGTCGACGGGTGTGGCATCCGGATGCCAGCAGTGCACCTGCCCGGGCGCGATCAGGTGCAGAGTGCGCGGCCTGGCCGGAAACTCCGCCGTGTCGATGCGGTGCGTGCCCGATCCCTGCGACAGCCACACCAGCTCGACGAAGTCGTGACGATGCGGCACCAGCGCGTGCGGGCCGGGGCCGTCCTCGAGCATCGAACCGACCAGCACCGAGCCCTGCAGGGTCGTCCATCGCTCTTCGATGTTGTACTCCGCGAACGCGGGCGGTCGGTTCATCGGCGAAACTCCGGTGTCTGGCGAATGAGGCGCCGTGGCCGGCGCTCCATCATCGTGGCCCGCTCGGCACGGGTGCACGAGGTGGGGCGGGGCATCCATCGCCCTCGGGCAACGCTCGTGCGCGCCCGCTCAACGAGCTGGCGTCGGCGAGCCGCACCTGACACCGGCGATCCGTGCGCGGAAGTGCCATTTCTTCCGGTTTGAGTCCATGGATACCGGCCCGCGCCCCGGAATACGGTGGCCGCCACACCCCGACCGAGAGGACATCATGACCGGCAAGTACGAGCACCTGATCGTGCGCCACATGGGCGACACCAGCGACGACCTCGTCAACGAGGGGGCCGTCGCCACCGGCGAGCCGCGCCCCGACCACATCGGCGACGCGTTCGCCCTGATGCGCGCCGAAGACGTGCCCGAGGCGAAGCTCCACATGACGTATTCGTGGATCCTCCCCACCGAAGAAGGCAGCCACTGGGTCAACGAACACGAGCACGACTACGACGAGGTGCTCGTCTTTCTCGGCAGCGACCCGGAGAATCCGCACGAGCTGGGCGGAGAGGCCTACCTCTGGATCGAGGGCGAGAAGTACACGATCGACACCTCGGGAGCGGTCTACATCCCGGCGGGCACGCGGCACTGTCCGCTCGACTGGGGCACGATCACCAAGCCCATCCGGTTCAACGCGATCTCGCTCTCCGGCGACGGCAACTACGCGTCCGACGAGAACGTGCCCAAGCCCTGAGCCGCCACCTCGACCGGCCGACCAGGCATCCGCCCGCCGTCCGGTTCCGGCCACCGCCTGGCGGTCTGTTCCGCCACCGGCCGCCGCCCGGTTCCGAGCACCGGAGTGAGAGCGGTTGCGCACCGGATACCGGAGGTTTTCGCCGGTGCTCAGCGACTCCTCCGGTTCTCGTGACGGGGTGGCGCAGCCCGCGCAGCCCGCGCCGCCCAGCCTGCCGGCCTCACCCGTGCCGTAAGGCGACGAAGGGCGCCACCCTTGAGGGTGACGCCCTTCGCGTTGTCTGCACCACGACGCCGAGACGTCGCGAAGCGGATGCCCCTGCCGGGGCGGGGATTACTTGAGCGTGACGGTCGCGCCGGCCTCTTCGAGAGCGGCCTTCGCCTTGTCAGCGGTCTCCTTGTTCGCGCCCTCGAGCACGGCCTTCGGAGCGCCGTCGACGACGGCCTTCGCCTCGCCCAGACCGAGGGAGGTCAGCTCGCGCACGACCTTGATGACCTGGATCTTCTTGTCACCGGCGGCCTCGAGGATGACGTCGAAGGAGTCCTTCTCCTCAACCTCTTCGGCAGCGGCACCGGCGCCACCGGCGGCCGGGGCGGCAACGGCGACGGGCGCAGCGGCGGTGACCTCGAAGGTCTCCTCGAACGCCTTGACGAACTCCGACAGCTCGATGAGCGTCAGACCCTTGAACTGCTCGAGCAGCTCCTCGGTGGAAAGCTTTGCAGCCATTTTCTTCTCCTTGGTTTCTTGTCGTTACTCACCGCGGCGAGCATCCTGAAGCCCGAACGGGCCCTGGATGCCTACGCTGCGGACTCCTGCTTCTCGCGCAGCGCGTCGACCGTGCGAACGGCCTTCGACAGCGGTGCGTTGAACAGATATGCGGCTCCGAACAGCGAGGCCTTGAAGGCACCGGCCAGCTTGGCCAGCAGCACCTCACGGGACTCGAGGTCGGCGAGCTTGCCTACCTCTTCGGCGGAAAGGGCGGCACCGTCGAAGTACCCGCCCTTGACCACGAGAAGAGGGTTCGCCTTGGCGAAGTCACGAAGACCCTTGGCGACGTTCACGGGGTCACCGTGCACGAAGGCGATCGCGGACGGTCCGGCGAGTTCGTCGTCGAACGCCGAGATGCCGGCGTTGTTCGCCGCGATCTTGGTCAGCGTGTTCTTCACCACGGCGTAGGTCGCGTCTGCACTGATAGACCTGCGGAGCTCCTTGAGCTTCGCAACAGACAGACCGCGGTACTCGGTCAGCAGAACGGCGGTCGAGCTCTTGAACTTGTCTTCGAGCTCGGCAACCGTGGCTTCCTTGTTCGCCATGGCCACTCCTCTTGATACGAGACGCGCGGCGGATGCCCCGCGTCGCCCCTGACCGCGGAAATCAAAAAACGCTCCATGCGCAGGCACGGAGCGTGTCGGATGCCCGCACAAAGCGCACATCGTCTCGTTCTTCACCTGCGCAGGCCGTCTCGAACAGGCTCCGCACCGGGGTGCGTCGCGCTCGAGAACCTTCGATCGACGTGCGAGCACGCCGATGACCGGCGGTCTTGGGCTCCATCAAGGGTACGCGACGAATCACGGATGCCCAAATCGGGTCACCTCCACCACCCCGCCGTGCTGGAAATCGGAGTCCTGCGCCGACACGCCGCGCGGCGGGGTCGACGCGCCGGCACAACGACCGGGGTTCCGATTTTCGGCACGGCGGTTTCGCGACGCGCGCCTGCCGCGCGCTCCTCGACAGGCGAAGCCGGCACGACGGAACAGTTGACCATCCGCATTAGTTGACAAACGCTAAGTAAATAGACATAGTTGACATCTATCAACGGACTGGGGCGCAGTGTTGAGCAACAGGCATCCACTCGCGACCCGTTCATCGATCACCGTTTGGAGTTCTCACCCATGACACATGCCGTCGACAAGACGACACCCACTGCACCGGGCATCGGCGCACCGAAGATGTCTCACCGCCAGGTGCTCGAGGCGCTCTCGGGCCTGCTGCTCGGCATGTTCGTGTCGATCCTGGCCGGAACCGTGGTCTCGACCTCGCTGCCGAAGATCATCGCCGATCTCAAGGGCGACCAGACCGCGTACACCTGGGTGGTCGTCGCGACGCTGCTCGCCACCACGGTCACCACGCCGATCTGGGGCAAGCTCTCCGATCTGTTCAACCGCAAGCTGCTCATCCAGCTCGCGCTCGCGATCTTCGTCATCGGCTCCGCCCTCGCCGGTTTCTCGCAAGACACCACCATGCTGATCGGATTCCGCGTGCTCCAGGGCGTCGGCGCAGGCGGCCTCACCGCGCTCAGCCAGGTGATCATGGCCGACATCATCAGCCCGCGCGAGCGCGGCAAGTACATGGGCATCTTCGGCGCGATCATGGCCATCGGCACCGTCGGCGGCCCGCTCATCGGCGGACTGCTCACCGACTCGGTGGGCTGGCGCTGGAACTTCTACGTCGGCGTGCCGTTCGCCATCCTCGCAATCATCCTGCTGCAGGTCACGCTGCACCTGCCCAAACGGCCGAAGGCCAAGGTCTCGATCGACTACCTCGGTGCCGTGCTCATCGCGGCAGGCGTCTCGATCCTGCTCATCTGGGTGTCGCTGGCGGGTCAGCAGGGCCAGTTCGCATGGGCATCCGCCACCAGCTTCTGGATGGTCGCAGGCGCTGCAGTCGCGCTGATCGCCGCGGTGCTCGTCGAGCTCAAGGTGAAAGACCCCGTCATCCCCATGCGGCTGTTCAAGAACCGCACGTTCACGTTCTCGGTCATCGCGAGCATCTCGGTGGGCGTGGCCATGTTCGGCACCTCGGTGTTCCTCGGCCAGTACATGCAGCTCGCCCGCGGCGCGACACCGACCCAGTCCGGTCTGCTCACCCTGCCGATGATCGCCGGCCTCCTGGTCTCCTCCGTCGTCATCGGTCAGATCATCAGCCGCACCGGCAAGTGGAAGGCCTTCATGGTGGTGGGCAGCGTGCTGCTCATCGTCGGGCTCGTGCTGATGGGCACGATCGACTACGACACCGACTACGTCGTGCTCTCCGTCTACATGTTCGTGCTGGGCTGCGGTGTCGGCATGGTCATGCAGAACCTCGTGCTCGTGGTGCAGAACGTGGTCGCACCAGCCGAGATGGGCGTCGCGAGCTCGGCTGTGACCTTCTTCCGCAGCCTCGGCGGCACCGCCGGCGTCTCGGTGCTCGGCTCCATCCTCGGCACCCAGGTGGCCGACCACCTCGCCGACAAGGGTGCTGAGCTGACCGCCGCCATCATGAAGCTCGGTCCCTCCGGCCTGGAGATCGCGAAGTCGCTGAAGGCAGGCACGATCCCGAGCGTGTCGAGCCTGCCGGAGAGCATTCGCGTCATCGTGGAGTCGGCATACGGCGAGTCCGTGGCGTTCGTCTTCCTGGTGGCCGTGCCGCTGGCCGTGGTGACTCTGGTCGCCGTGTGCCTGCTGCCGAACAACCGTCTGGGCAGCAAGACCACCATCGAGCGCCTCGCGGAGGAGAACGCCGCCGCCGGCTCCGGCATCGACTCGGAGAGCGTCATCGCCGCGGCAGCAGCAGAGGTGATCGACGACGCCGAGGCGCTCATCGCGGCCGAACCCCTCGAGTCCGCCGAGGCGATCGCCGACGCGCACGGCGCGCGTCGGGCCGACTCGGAGTCCGGCGAGCACCCGTCGCTATGATTCCGACCATGACCGAGACCGATCACGTCGCCGACGCCTCCGTGCCCTCCGGTACCGGTGATCTCGACGACGCGATCGTCTCGGTCGAACGGGAGTTCGGCGCCCTGTTCGTACAGCTGCGCAACCGCATGCGATTGCAGGCCCAGGAGCTGCATCCGCAGGTGCAGCCGTTCGGCTATCTGATGCTCAGCGCCCTGCTCCGCTCCGGCCCGATGCACGCGGGGGCTCTCGCCGAGGCGCTCTCCGCCGACAAGTCTCTGGTGAGCAGGCAGGCATCCCAGCTCGAACAGCTCGGGCTGCTCCGCAGGGAGCAGGACCCGGCCGACCGTCGCGCCACCTACTTCACGATCACCGACGAGGCGCGCGGCCGACTCGACCGCATCATCGGCAACAACCGCCGGGAACTGCGCGCCGGACTCACCGGCTGGAACGTCGAGGACGTGCGAGTGTTCGCCCGCCTGCTGCATCGCATGAACGAGTTCTGAGCCGTTCGCCCCCGCCGCGCGTCTGAGACGTTCTACACGTGCTCGCGCCAGGAGTGCTGCGGCGCGTAGCCGAGCAGCCGCCTGGCCTTGTCGATCGACAGCATCGTGTCGTGCTCGCCGAGGTCGCGGTTGACGCGCACGTCGGGAAACTCGGCTGCGGCGAGCTCCGCATTGGAACGATCGGAGACCGTGTCTGCGGCCGCGATGATGAAGGCCTCGAAGCCCGTGGCATCCGACTCGAGCGCCTTGAGGATGGCCTGGGCTCCGTCGCGCGCGTCGATGTAGCCCCACGCGTTCCAGCGCCGGTTCTTCGGGTCGACGTCGTATCCGGGGAAGGCCGCGTAGTCGTCGGGGTCCATCACGTTGGAGAACCGCAGCCCGAAGATCTTCAGCGTCGGATCCCAGCGCGTGAACTCGCGCGCCATCGTCTCTTCGAGGTGTTTGACCAGCGAGTAGGCCGACTCGGGGCGCCCGGCGTACTCCTCGTCGATCGGCAGGTAGGGCGGGTCCTGCAGGAAAGGCAGCCCGAGCACGGTCTCGCTCGACGCGTACACGATGTTGCGGATGCCGAGCGTCCTTGCCGCCTGGAACACGTGGTAGGTGCTCGAGATGTTGTTCTCGAACGTGGCAACGTCGCTGCGGATGCCCGGCGCCGGAATCGCGGCAAGGTGCACGATCGCGTCGTAGGGCTGCGTCGTCGCACCGTCGCGCACTCCGGCGAGGGCGTCGATCACCTGCCCGTAGTCGGTGAGGTCGACCTGCAGGAAGCCGGGGCCGCGAGTGCCGGTGATGTCGAGGGAGATGACGTCGTGGCCGGCTTCGCGAAGCACGCGCACTGCGGTGCGTCCGAGCTTGCCCGTTCCTCCGGTGAGAGCGATGCGCATGGCGTCAGTCTTCCACCGGCGGCGCGGATGCGTCGGGCCGGTGGCCGACAGAGCCCACGCGGGCCGAGCTCCGGCTCCCGAACCCGCCGGGGCACCACGACCTACTGCTGCGGATCGACCTGCTGCGGATCGACGCTCGGCGCTTGCTCGCCCTCCAGTGCGGCCATCTCCTCCGGCGTGAGCTCGATCACCGACTCCTCGGCATCGGCCGCTGCGGATTCTCCGATCGGAAGCGTCACGGTGAACACCGTGCAGCCCGGCTCGCTCTCGACGGCGACCTCCCCGCCCTGCGCCCGCACGACGGCCTGCACGATCGCGAGACCGAGCCCCGTCGAGCCGGTGTGCCGCGCCCTCGACGGGTCGCCCCTGGCGAAGCGCTCGAAGAGCACGGGCTGCAGCTCGTCGGGGATGCCGGGCCCGTTGTCGGTGACAGTGACCACAGCCCGCTCCCCGTCGACGCGCAGCGCCGTGTCGACCACCGTGCCCTCCGGAGTGTGCACGCGCGCGTTGGTCAGCAGGTTGGCGAACACCTGGTGCAGACGCTTCTCGTCACCGATCACGGCGACCGGCTCCGGCGGAAGGTCCACGTTCCAGGTGTGCCCACGGCCTGCAGCGTGAGCATCGGACACCACGTCGATCACGAGCCGTGACAGGTCGACCGGATCGTGGTCGAGCTCGCGACCCTCGTCGAGCCGGGCGAGCAGGAGCAGGTCTTCCACGAGGTCGGTCATGCGATCCGCCTCGGACTCGATGCGCGAGAGCGAACGCGACGCGCTGTCGGGCAAGGGCTCCGGGGCCCTGCGGGTGAGTTCCGCATAGCCGCGGATGGAAGCGAGCGGGGTGCGGAGCTCATGGGAGGCATCCGCCACGAACTGCCGCACCTTGTTCTCGCTGGCCTGTCTGGCCGTGAGTGCGGATGCCACATGCCCGAGCATCTGATTGAACGCGGCCCCCAGCCGCCCGACCTCGGTGTGCTGGTCGGTGTCCTTCTCCGGCACACGTACGGCAAGGGCCACCTCGCCGCGATCGAGCGGCAGACGAGAGACCTCGGTCGCCGTCGCGGCCACGCGCGCCAGCGGACGAAGGGCGAGCACGACGATGAAGGTTCCGAGGGCGCCGGCCAGCACCACGACCACCAGCGTCACGAACAGGATGATCGTGAGCAGTTGGGTGGTCGTCGCCGTCACGTTCGACAGCGGCAGGCCGACGAGGAGCTCGGCCGAGCCCGGCAGCTGCACGGCCACGAATCGGTAGTCCCCGAGCGCGGAGCCGAGACCCACGTCGGTGGGCTCGCCGTTCGCCGGCACCGTCGCGATCTTCTCGTTCTCCGCGTCGGTGAAGACGTGCTGCGTCGCATTCGGATCGTCGTTGAGCGAGAACGACACCATCTCGCCCGACGTCGTCACGACGGAAACCACCGTGGCAGGCGGCAGGCCGGATGCCCGTCCGACCGAGCCCGCGAGCTGCTGCGCCGTGATGCCGCCCTGCTGCACGATGGCCTGCACCGCGACCAGGCGCCCGCGCTGTGCAACGCTCTCCAATTGACGATCGAGCTGTCCGACGAGATAGCTCCGAAGGAACAGGGCGCTGACGAGGCCGACGACCACGCCGAGCACCGCCACCAGCGCGACGACGGAGAGCACGAGCCGCGTGCGCAACGTGACGCGGCTCAACGGCGTGAACAGGTCGCGCACCCGGTCGCGGAATCGGCGCGGGGACCGACGCATGGCATCCGGCTCTGCTGGTCGCGGCGGCATCGCGGCCGCCGAGTCCGTTTGCTGTCCGTCGGGTGCGGCCGACGTCGGTGTCTCGTCGGTCACGGGATGCCCTTTCGTCGTTCGGCGTTGAGGTGGCGGGACGCCGAGCGCTACTCCGCGGCCTTCACCATGTAGCCGGCGCCGCGCACGGTGTGGATCATCGGCGTACGGCCGGCGTCGATCTTCTTGCGCAGGTAGGAGATGTAGAGCTCCACGACACTGGACGTGCCGCCGAAGTCGTAGCTCCACACCCGGTCGAGGATCTGCGCCTTCGAGAGCACGCGGCGCGGGTTGCGCATGAGGTAGCGCAGCAGTTCGAACTCGGTGGCGGT
Source organism: Humibacter ginsenosidimutans (assembly GCF_007859675.1). GTDB lineage: Bacteria > Actinomycetota > Actinomycetes > Actinomycetales > Microbacteriaceae > Humibacter > Humibacter ginsenosidimutans. The sequence continues at coordinate 3,620,666 of NZ_CP042305.1, read as the reverse complement.
GAGCGAGATGGGCTCGCCGGCGCGCGTCACCTCGTAGGAGTCCTCGTCGAGCACGAGATCGCCGACGATGATGCGCGGGTCCTGCGTGTCGGCGATGAGCGCACGGGAGCGTCGCAGCAGCGAGCGGAGCCTGGCCACGAGCTCCTCGAGGCTGAACGGCTTGGTGACGTAGTCGTCGCCGCCTGCGGTCAGGCCGGCGATGCGGTCATCGAGCGAGTCCTTCGCGGTGAGGAACAGCACGGGCGTCTCTCCGCCGCCCTCACGCATCCTCGCCATCACCTGCAGCCCGTCGATGTCGGGAAGCATGATGTCGAGCACGACGGCGTCGGGGTTGAACTCGCGGGCGAGCGTCAACGCCTGCTGTCCCGTCGCGGCGGACTTCACCTCCCAGCCCTCGTAGCGCAGGGCCATCTGAAGCAGATCGGTGAGGGTGCGCTCGTCGTCGACGACGAGGATGCGGATCGGCGAGCCGTCCGCGTGGTGAAGGGGCGCTGCGGTCGGGCGCAGGCCGTGCTCGGAGGCGGTGACTGGGGTGGACATGCTCCCATTATCAAGCGCAGAGTTCGAGCGACCTGTGCCCTCCTTATGCGCAGTCTGAGAGTCGGCCATCCGGCTCTCATGTTCCGAAGAGATGCCACGAATTACAAGGTCAACCCACAAGTTCGCCATAGCGACGGCACATCGCGGATGCCTACCTTGTGCTCGACCCCCACGGAGGACCTCATGTTCGGAACCTACTTGCGCCGAGAGCTGCTCGGCCGACGCAGGCAGACCATCATCATCGCCATCGGCATGGCGTTGGCGATCGCGCTCGTCATCATCGTCAACTCGGTCGCGGCCGGCGTGAAGAACGCACAGGCGCAGGTGCTGCAGTCGGTCTACGGGGTGGGCACCGACATCACCATCACCAAGCCGGTCAGCGCGCCCACCGCGGGCGGCGACCAGGCACAGGGTCCGCGCTTCAACTTCGGCGCCAACTCCGGCACCAAGTCGAGCGACGGCAGCCGCAAGGTCGACTCCTCGCGATTGAGCGTCGGCTTCGGCACCAACGTGATGAACGAGACCAAGCTGACGGCCGTGAAGAAGACCTCGGGCGTGGCAGCGGCATCCGCGGTGCTCTCGCTGCAGAACACGAGCTTCAACGGCACCCTGCCCGACTTCAGCCAGCGCAGCCAAGGCGGCCAGGGCGGCTTCGGGCAGAGCGGCAGCGGGGGCACCCAGTCCGACACCGGCGGCGCCGACGGCAAGGGCGGCAGCTCGTTCCAGGTGAACTCGTTCAGCGTGATGGGCATCACACCCGGCGCGAAAGCCGTCGGCCCGGTCGCCTCGACCGCGCTCGCGAAGGGCCGCACGCTCGCTGCGAGCGACGCGGGCAAGGATGTCGCCGTGCTCGATTCGAGCTACGCCAAGTCGAAGAGCCTGTCGGTCGGCGACACGCTGAGCGTGGGCGGCAAGGACTTCAAGGTGGTCGGCACCGTCAAGCCGACCGGCTCCGACTCGGCCACTGCCGCCAACGTCTACATCCCGCTGGATGTCGCCCAGAGTCTCTCGACCGAGAAGGGCAAGATCTCGACCATCTACGTCTCAGCCCAGTCGGCGAGCGACGTCGACTCGCTGAAGTCAGCGCTGCAGAAGTCGGTCCCCGGCACCACGGTGTCCACTCAGGCGGACCTCGCCTCCAGCGTCTCCGGCTCGCTCGGCAGCGCGGGCCAGCTGGTCTCCAACCTCGGCACCTGGCTCTCCGTCATCGTGCTGGCGGCGGCGTTCCTGATCGCCATCCTGTTCACCATCTCCGGAGTCACTCGCCGCACCCGTGAGTTCGGCACCCTGAAGGCGATCGGCTGGTCGAACCGGCGCATCGTCGGCCAGGTCGCCGGCGAGTCCGTCGTGCAGGGTGTCATCGGCGGTGTGGTCGGCATCGTCGTCGGCCTGATCGGCGTGCTGGTCGTGAACGTGATCTCCCCCACCCTCACGGGCGGAGTGTCGAGCGGCGGCTTCGGCGGCGCGCTCGCCGACGGCGCACGCCGAGCGTTCGGCGGCGAGCGGACGGGAGGCGGCGGCGCGGTGTCGACCGGAGCACCAGGCGCAGGTTTCGGGGGCGCAGGCGGCTTCGGCGAGGCGGCCAGGTCCGCGGCGAGTTCCGCATCGACCCAGGTCGACCTGAGCGCACCGATCACCGTGTGGATCATCGTGATCGCCGTCGCGCTCGCCGTGCTCGGCGGACTGCTGGCCGGCGCGATCGGCGGATGGCGGGCATCCAGGCTGCGCCCGGCGGAGGCGCTGCGTTCGGTGCAGTAGCGCGCCGACGAGCACAGCACAGCGGCAGATCTCCACGCACTCGGCACGAACGAAGGACCACACGATGTACAAGCTGAAGAACGTCACGAAGCAATACCCGGGCAAGGGGCGCAAGGTGACGGCCCTCAACGACGTCACGCTCGAGATCCCCGACGGCCAACTCGTGGCCATCCAGGGTCCGACGGGCGGCGGCAAGTCGACGCTGCTGCAGATGCTCGGCGCCCTCGATCGACCCACCTCCGGCACGGTCGAACTCGAGGACTCCAGCCTCGGCAAGCTCGGGGACGGCAAGCTCACGGGCATCCGCGGCAAGGAGATCGGCTTCGTCTTCCAGGGCTTCAACCTGATCCCGACGCTGACCGCGCTCGAGAACGTCGAGACCGCGCTCGTTCCGCTCGGCATCTCGGCATCCGAGCGTCGCGAGCGGGCCGTCAAGGCACTGGAGTCCGTCGGACTCGGCGACCGCGGTGACCACCGGCCGTCTGAGCTCTCCGGCGGTCAGCAGCAGCGCGTCGCCATCGCGCGCGCCCTCGTGAAAGAGCCTGAGGTGCTGCTGGCCGACGAGCCGACGGGCAACCTCGACGAGGAGACCCGCGACGAGATCATGGAGCTGCTCGAAGGGCTGTGGCGCGACCGCGGGCTCACGCTCGTGATCGTGACCCACGATTCGGCCGTCGCACGACGTGCGCAGCGCCGCCTGCACATCAAGCAGGGCAAGGTTCGCGAGGTCGCGTAGGGCGGTCAGGAACCGGGATTCGCGGCGCGGGCTTCCGCCCACAACTCGGAGATGATCCCGGCGGCGGCCGGCGTGGCGGACAGGATGCCTCCGCCGGTCGGGAAAAGCGTGGGCTCGCCCTGCTCGTCGAGCACGACACCGCCCGCCTCTGCCACGATCAGCGCTGCGGCGAGATGGTCCTCAGGTCCGAACCTGCCGATGACGGCACCGACTCCCCTGCCCGCCGCGACGCCCAACAGCGTCATGGTGCCCGATCCCATCACCCGCATCGTGCAGTAGCGATCGCCGAGGCGTTCCAGAAACTCGAGCATGCCGGGCCACGGGCGGTGATTCGCGAGCTCGGTCGACACGATCTTGCCGATGAGCGCGTTCTCGTCGGCCGGCGCCTGCGCGAGGGCGAGCCGCTCGCCGTTGCGGAACGCGCCCCTGCCCCGTGCAGCCTCGAACAGTTCCTTCCGCCACGGGTCGCCGACCACGCCGACGATCGGCTCACGGTCGATGACGAGCGCGAGGGAGAACGCCGTCCACGGCACGCCGTTCGCGAAGTTCGCCGTGCCGTCCACCGGGTCGAGATACCAGCAGGGCACCCCCGGTCGAGCCTCGCCGCCCATCTCCTCGCCGACGAAGTCGTGGTCGGGAAAGTGCAGTCCGACGATCTCGCGCACGTGACGTTCGACGGCGACGTCGACCTCGGTCACCAGGTCGGCGCCGTCCTTCTTGGTGGAGACAGTGCCCGGGTCCGTCGAGCTCGTGTAGTCGATGGCCCACGTGCCGAGCTCGCGCGCCACCATCATCGCGCGTTCGACGTCGAGCGCAGCACCGGCATCCGCCGTGCCCGCCTGCTCGTCGGCGATGGTCTCCTGAAGCCGCGTCAGCCGATTCGTCGTCACCGTGTCCACTCCCATCCGCGCCACCCAGCGCATCGTCCACTCGTCGTCGACCGTCCACACGGTCACCGTGCAGCCGAGGCCGTGGATCTGCTCCACCAGCTCGGGCGTCATCGCGACGACCTCGGTGTTGATGCACTCCGGAGCCAGCTCGGCGATCTCGTCGGGACGCGGTGCACGGGGCGCGTCCCACGGCATCCAGATGCGTGCCGTCGGGTCGAGCGAGCGGATCGTGCGCATCCCCTCGATGTCCCCGCACCAGGCGACCTCCACGCCGCTGGCCGCGACGACGGCGAATGCCGGCGCGGCCAGCTCGGGCGCATCCATGTCGACGAGCAGGGTCGATGCCGTGTCGCCGAAGAGCTCGAGCACCTCGCTCAGGAGCGGCGGACGGTCGTCCCGGTCGCCGAGCAGACGGATGCGATCCAGCGCCACCTCGGCCACCGGCTCCGGCACGCCCCACAGCCGCTCCAGCGTCGGATCGTGCAGCACGACGACCGCCCCGTCGGAGGTCACCCTGACGTCGATCTCGACGAACTCGGCGCCGGAGCGGATCGCGGATCGGATCGCGGGGAGCGTGTTCTCACGAAAGCGAGACGAGTCGCCGCGGTGAGCGGATGCCGCCACCCGCGTGCGCGCCGTGGTCACCGTACGGCCGCCTGCTGCAGCACGCCGTCGACGAAGGTCATCGCCTTGTCGATCCGCGCGAAGCCCTCTGCCCCGACCGCGGGAATCTCGCCCGTGACGTAGGCGCGCAACGTGGCATCCTGCCGCTTGAGGTAGAGCTCGTAGAAGTGCCCGCGCGGGATGACGCGCTCGACGGTGGCGGGCAGCGCGCCCGCCACCCGCTGCACGCTGAAGTGCACGTCTTCGGGACGCACGCCGGTGATCTCGTCGCCCGGCTCGATGGCCCCGTCTCGATAGTTGCCCTCGATGCGGTTCATCGTGCCGATGAACGTGGCGACGAACGTCGTCTTCGGATGCTCGTAGAGGTCTTCCGGCGTGCTGTACTGCTCGATCTTGCCCGCGTTCATGACCGCGATGCGATCAGAGATCGACATCGCCTCGTCTTGGTCGTGCGTCACGATGACCGTGGTGATGCCCAGCCTCTGCTGGATCTCGCGGATGTCCTCGCGGACCTTCACGCGCAGCTTCGCGTCGAGGTTGCTCAGCGGCTCGTCGAGCAGCAGGAGATCGGGCTCCTGCACGAGGGCACGCGCCAGCGCCACTCGCTGCTGCTCACCGCCGGAGATCTGTCCCGGTCGTGAGTCGCGGTGGTGCAGCAGGTTGACCAGGTCGAGCACGCTCTCCACGCGCTGCGTGATCTCGGCCTTCGGCAGCTTGCGCAGCTTCAGGGGAAAGGCCACGTTCTTGAAGACGGTCATGTGCGGCCAGAGCGCATAGTTCTGAAAGACCATCGCGCTCGGCCGGCGCTCGGCGCCCAGGTGCGTCACGTCTCTCCCCGCGACCCTGATGGTGCCGCTGTCGGGGGCGAGGAACCCGGCGATCATGCGCAGAGTGGTGGTCTTGCCGCAGCCGGAGGGCCCGAGCAGGGAGACCAGCTCTCCCTCGCCGACCGTGAGGTTCAGGTCGTCGATGATGCTGCGTCCGCCGAGCATCTTGTTGAGGCCGCTGATCTGCAGGCCACCGGCCGATGGCTGTACGGCGGCCGCCTCGGTGCGCTGCACCGTGTCGTGCGATGTGCTCACGCGCATCCCCTAACGGATCTGGAAGCCCTCGGCCAGCTGCCCGCCCATGATGTGCTTGCGGGCGGCCAGCATGAGGACCACGGATGGTATGGACAGCAGGATGGAGAACACGGCGGCCACCTGCTTCGGGTAGTTCAGCACCAGCGTGTACATCTCCGTCGGCATCGTGAAGTACTGCGGTGCACCGACCAGGTACGTGCCCTGCGCCTCGTCGAAGGCAGCGAGGAACGACATCACCGCGGCCACGAGGATGCCCGGCAACGCCATGCGCAGCGTGATCGTGAAGAAGACCCTGAGCTTCGACGCCCCCGCATCGCGTGCCGCCTCCTCGAGGCTGCGCGGCACCCCGGCGAACGCCGCAGCCGGGATCCACGTCATGAAGACGATGGTGCCGAGGATCTGCACGATCACGATGCCGACGACCGTGTTCATCAGGTTGAGCGCGTAGAAGAGCGAGGCGAGCGTGGCGAAGAGCCCCATCTTCGGGAACGCGTTGGTGGCGAACAGCCCGACGAGAAAGGTGCGTCGGGCGAAGAAGTCGTGGCGCGCGAAGGCATAGGCGGCAGGCAGGCAGATCACCGCAGAGCAGATCACCACGATCGGCGAGATCACGAGCGAGTTCTGCACCGCGGCCCCCAGCGCGGGATCGCTGAAGACCGTGCTCCACCAGCGCATCGTCCAGCCGTCCGGCCAGAGGTTCGGGAACGTCCAGGTGGTCGCGAAGGCGTGAACGGCCAGCCAGAGCAGCGGCCCGAGGATGAAGACCACCATGAAGACGACGAAGACGGCGATCAGCACCCTTCCGAGCACCGCACCGGCTCGACCGTCCGACCGCCTGACCGTGCCGCTTCCCAACCGTGCGCGCGTCTCATCGGGGGCGACCGGAGCGACCCGTTCCGTGGTCATGGCCATCACACCCTCCCCTGTTCTTTGGCGCTGCGGAAGTTGGCCCACACGTAGAAGGCGCCGATCGCTCCGGCCGCGATGAAGATCGTGAACGCCATCACGATCGACTGCTGCGGCTCGTTGTACGACGTGAAGTAGTTGGTCAACGTCACCCCGAGCATGGTCGGCGAATTCGGGCCCGTGAAGTACGGAACGGTGAACGATCCGATGACGCCGATGGCGGTGAAGGTGCCGGCGATGACGATCGGGATGAACGCCATCGGCATCATGATCGAGTACGCGATGCGCACGAAGCCGGCACCGGCATCCCGCGCCGCCTCGATCATCGCGTCGGGAATCGCCTGGAACCCGGAAGCCACCATCAGCACCGCGAACGGCAGCGAGGTCCAGACCGAGCCGATCACGATCGCGATCACGGTGTAGCCCCAGGTGGGCCCCTGAAGACCGACGAGTGCGAAGACGCTGCGCACGAAGCCGTCACCGGAGTAGAAGGTCAGGATGGCCCAGGAGGCGATCACGACCGGGATGAACAGCGGCACGACCGCGAGCCCGGAAAGCAGGTTGGCCAGCCAGCCGCCGCGCATCCGCAGGTACAGGCCGATCCCCATCGCCATGAACAGCACGACCACCGCGCTGACCACGGTCACGACGACCGTCACCAGCAGGTCTTGCAGGAACTGCGCGTTGGAGAAGACGTCGGCGTAGGCGGCGAACGTGCCCCACCAGTTCTCGGCGTGATGCACGTTCAGCCCGATCATCGCGACGATCGAGTTCAGGCCGCCGGTGAACCCGAGGCTGAACCCGAGCGCGAGCACGACCGGGAAGCCGACGAACAGCAGGACGAGCAGGATCGGCGGCAGCGCCATCACGAAGCCGAGCGGCGAGAGCCGCGAAGCCCTCCTGGCTCCGCGGCTCCGCCGAACGCTGCTGCCTGGCGCGGCGGCGTTGACCACCATCTACTTGCCCGGCACCTTCTGCGACCACAGCTTGTTCACGTCGGAAACGGTCGACGCGAAGTACGACGGGCGCAGGTGCGCGATGTCGGCATCCTTGAACTGGGTCTGGATGTCCTGCGGCAGCTTGTCGAGGTTGATCACCGGGTACCCGGCCACGTCGTTGGCGATGATGGCCTGCGCCGACGGCGTCAGCAGCCACGATGCGAGCTTCAGTGCGCCGGCCTGACGCGGCGACGCCTTCGGGATTCCGAGGTAGGACGCGCCGCCGGTGAGCGCCGGGTCCGAGATCTGCGTGTAGGCGATGTTGCTCGGGATCTGCCCGTTCTTCTTGCCGGTCACGAACTGGTCGGACCAGACAGGCACCATGTCGATCTGCCCGCTGGCGAGCAGGTCGAGGGCCTGGTTGTTGCCGTTCGGGTACACGCCCTTCTGGTACACGTACGGATTGAGACTCGCCAGCGTGGAGAAGCCCTGATCCCACTTCGACTCGAGGTCGGGGGTGTAGGTCGTCTCCATCTTCTCCTGGTCGGCAGCCGACAGGTACTTGTCGAGCACGGTGGTCACGAACGACTGGCCGCTGCCGCCCGAGTCAGGCGAGTTGTACGTGAACTTGCCGGGATGCGCCTTGATCCACGCGAGCAGATCGTCGAGCGTCTTGGGCGGGGTCGGCACCGTCTTCGTGTTGTAGGCCAGCACAACGGAGGAGGCACGATAGGGGATGCCGTCGTGTCCGCCCGCCTTGGTGATCGCGGCGGGCACGTCTTTGAGGCCGGGCAGGTTCTTCGTGTCGACGGCGGTGAGCAGGCCGCTCGCGGCGATCTGCGAGACGAAGCCCGCATCGACGATGTCGTAGCCGGGATCCTTCTTCTGCACGGTCGCTGCTGTCAGCTTCGCCACGGTCTGCTGGTCGTGCAGGCCGTGCAAGTCGAAGTCGACCCCGACCTGGTAGCCCGGGTTGGCCTTCTCGAACGCCGGGATCAGATCCTTCTGCCACAGGTCTTGAATATTGGTGTCGGCGCTGATGAAGACGGTGAGCTTCTTGCTCGCGCTGTCCGAGCTTCCGCCGCCTCCCGTCGATCCGCCCGAGCTCTGCACGCAGCCCGCCAGCACGAGCGCGGCAGCAGAGACGGCCGCAGCGGCGACAACGAAACGATGAGATTGCTTCACTGCTGTCCTCCTGATGTTTCGCGGCGAGCAACCCCTGACGGGACTGTGAGCCTCACCGCATGTCGGTCATCCCAGACCGTTCGTCGCGGCGCGTCACACGTCAGCATCGTTGCTACTTTGTTAGAACTTACTGACATCGCAACAACAGGTCAAGGGCTTGGCACCGATCCTGAACAGCGAGTCTGAACCGGCGCTTTCCACCCCCTGACCGAGGGGTTTCCACGGGGTGAACCAGGCGCCGATGATAATGTCACTACATACTCATCAATGCCGGTGGCGACATCTGGAGAGGAGCGGGATGGCCGCGAACGAACAGTCCCTGCCGACCGAACTCTTCATGGACATCGACCGCTCCGGCCCGATCCCGCTGTACTACCAGGTCGCCACCCGCATCGAAGAAGCCATCAGGAGCGGCCGCCTGCCGACCGGAGCGCGCATCGAGAACGAGGTCGCGCTCAGCGAGCGCCTCGGGCTGTCGCGTCCCACCGTGCGGCGCGCGATCCAAGACGTCGTCGACAAGGGCCTGCTGGTGCGCCGACGCGGCATCGGGACGCAGGTGGTGAACGGCCAGGTCACCCGTGAGATGGAGTTCACGAGCCTGCAGGAAGACCTGCTGCGCGCCGACCGGCATCCAACGACCACACTGCTTCTTCGCGAGGTCGTCGAGGCGGATGCGACCATGGCTGAACGGCTCACGATCGAACAGGGATCGCCCGTGCTCCATCTGCGTCGGCTCCGCGGCGCCGACGGAGCTCCGCTCGCCCTGCTCGAGAACTTCCTTCCAGGCGACTTCGTCGACCTGCCTGCCGAGGACCTCGACCAGTACGGGCTCTACCAGGTGCTTCGCGCGCGCGGCACGACGCTGCGGGTCGCGAGACAGCGGATCGGCGCGCGGCGCGCGACGACCCAGGAGAGCAAGCTCCTCGACATCGAGCGCGGCGGCCCCGTGCTGACCATGGACCGCACGGCATTCGACAATTCGGGACGCGCGGTCGAGTTCGGCCATCACTGCTACCGGCCGGACCTCTACTCCTTCGAAGTCACGCTCGTCGACAAGTAGATCCGGTCACGCGAGCCCGATCACTCGTCGGCGAGCTCGCCCTCGACGGCGACGCCCTGCGACGCGGCGAGCGCGCGGGCGATCTTCTGTCCCGTGACGACGTCCTCGCGCCCCCTGCTCCGACCCGGTCGGCGGCACGACGCCCTCCGTCACCATGCGATGGAAGGCGACGAGCTCGGTCTCGAACGCCTCCGTCACGTCACGGACGACCTCGACCGACTCACCCACTCCGTCGCTCGAGACGATGCGCAGCTCGGTGGGCGCGTTCAGCAGGTACGGCACCGTGAACTCCAGCTCGAGCGAGCCCGTCGTGTGGTGCACGGTGACGGTCTCCCGATAACGCGGATAGTCGGCGAGGTAGTGCCAGTGCACGTGCACCCGCGCGTCGCCTGCGAGCGTGCCGGAGATCTCGATCGAACCGGGGTCGTCCTGGGTCGCCCAGAGGGTCGCGTTCTGCACGTCGCGGATCGAACCGAACAGCGACCGCACGAGCGAGATGTCGTGGATCAGGCTGCCCAGCACGACGTTGGCGTACAGCGCGCCGAAGTCGGCCGGGGCCGACCCGAGCGCAGTGCGGAGGGATGCGCGACCCGCCTCGAGCACCGCGGCGAGCGCCTCGGGATCGGCGTCGCGAACCGGCTCGCGCAGATTCGCGAACGCCAACTGGGCCGTCGAGCTGGGGTGCAGCACCTCGACGTCGACGTAGCGGAGGGTGGATGCCTCGGGCAGCCGGTCGGCGAGCCGGCGCACGGCGGCGTCGTACTCCTTCATGTAGCCGAGCAGCAGCAGAGGGCGCCCGGCCTGCGCCTCGACCTCGCGCAGCCTGTCGATCTCGGCCAAGGAGTAGGCGAGCGGCTTCTCGCAGAACACGGCGACGCCCCGGCGCACGCATTCGGCGGCATCCTCGCCATGCGATCCGCTGGTCAGCAGGAGCACGCCGTCGAGCTCCTCGGCGTCGAGCATGGCGCGCAACGTGACGTGACGGTGCTCGGCGGGCACGCCGAACCGCTCGCCGATGTTCGCGCGAGCCGTCGCGGAGAGATCGGCGACGGCGACCAGGTCGAACAGGTCCCAGCGCCTCTTCACGAGTGGGAGGTGCACCGACTGTGCGACGGCGCCGAGGCCGGCGACGCCGATGCGGAGGGGGCGGAGCTCTACAGCCACTTCTTCAATGCCTCTCGGTTGGTGTGGTGGTCGCGGGCGATCTGATCGGGATCGTCGCCCAGCTGCGGAATGGTGTCCTGCTCGACGATCAGCCAGCCGTCGAAATCGTCGGCGATCACCTCGTTCATGATGCCGTCGAGGTCGAGATCTCCCTCGCCGAACGGCACGAAGGCCCGTCCGGCCCACACGGCGCGCATGTCGCCCTTGCCCTTGACGACCTCGTCGAGCACGGCGACCTTCGCGTCTTTGAGATGCAGGTGGTTGATGCGCTGACGCCACCGACGCCATCCGGTGAGCGGGTCGCCGCCGCCGAGAAGAAGGTGTCCGGTGTCGAAGGTGAGACCGACATCCGTGCGCGACAGCAGCTCGTCGATCTCGTCCGGCGTCTCCACGTAGGTGCAGGCGTGGTGGTGGAAGGTCGGCTCGAGGCCTCGAGCGCGCACGTGTTCGACGGCGCGCATCACGTTGTCGGCGTAGGGCTTCCACTGCTCGTCGGTCAGCGCGAACTCCGGACCTCCACCGGGATTCGCCTGCCGCACGGCCGACCCGCTGCAGGCGAGCGTGGGCAGCGGCAGACGCTGCGGGGATGCCTCTGCTGCCTCCACGAAGACATCCAGAATGCCGTCGAGCTCTGCGAACCGCTCGTCGAAGGCCCTCTGATCGGCGTAGGGCAGGTCGATCCAGCCGCCGGCGAGCTCAAGACCGTGGCGGGCGAGCCGTTCGCGTAGCTCGGCGCCGCGACCGAGAAAGCCGACGGGACCCATGTCGACGCCCACGTAGCCGGTGTCCTGCAGAACCTGGCACACCGTGTCGGGGCCGGCGAGCTCCACGCCCTCCTCCGGCCTGAGCTCGAAGACACCGAAGCTGACGGGCGCTCCCGCAACGGGGATCATGTGCTCTCCTCATCGATCGCAGCAGACGATCGCGAACCTCGAGCCATCGTCATTTGTTCGGACATATTATCATTCTTGGATATCGCATTCGAGCTTCCGTCGCCTTCGAAAACCCCGTCTTCGCGGAGTGACGCGCGACGAGGCCGCATGCCCGATCAGCCCAGCAGCGGGCGTTGCGCCGTGCGCTCCTGCTCATAGCGACGCCTGGCGTCCTGCGTGCTCTCCAGCGTCGACACCGCTGCGACGGGCACGTCCCACCAGCCTTCGCCGTCGGGGGCGAACAGCATCGGGTCGCTGGCGACGTGGATGAGCGTCGCGGTCTCGGATGCCTTGGCCCGGCCGACGGCTGCCTTCAGGCGGTCGATCACATCGTCACCCGGTTCGACACGGATGACGTCGACGCCGAGGCTGGCCGCGTTCGCCGCGAGGTCGACCGGCAGCCGCCGCCCGGCGTCGACATCGTTCCGCTCGTCGTCGCGATAGCGATAGGCGGTGCCGTAACGGCCCGTTCCGACGGTGTCGCTCAGCGCCCCGATCGAGGCGAAGCCGTCGTTCTGCACGAGCACGACGATCACCTTGATGCCCTCGGCGACGGCGGTCACGAGCTCGGTGTGCATCATCAGATAGGAGCCGTCGCCGACCATGATGATGACGTCGCGGTCGTCGACCGCCCGTTTCGCACCGATGCCTCCGGCGATCTCGTAGCCCATGCACGAGTACGCGTACTCGACGTGGTAGCCGAGGTCGTCGTTCACCCGCCAGAGCTTGTGCAGGTCGCCCGGCATCGAGCCGGCGGCGCACACGACGGTGTCACGCGGATCGGATGCCCGGTTCACCGCCCCGATGATCTCGGACTGCGCCGGCAGGGCACGCCCGCTCGGCTTCTCGGCGGCATCCACCGTCGCGTCCCACGCCGCCTTCTCACGGGCTATCCGCGTGCGGTACTCGGCGGACGTGCCGAAACCGGTGAGCGACTCGCGCAACGCGTCGAGCGCCTCGCGCGCGTCCGCCACCACCGGCACGCTGCCGCCGAGCTTGAACGCGTCGAACGCGGCGATGTTCACGTTGACGAACGCGACGTCCGGGTTCTGGAACGCCGAGCGCGAGGCGGTCGTGAAGTCGCTGTACCGGGTGCCGATCCCGATGACCAGGTCCGCTTCCGACGCGAGCCGATTCGCCGCCGTCGAGCCGGTGGAGCCGACTCCCCCAGAGCGAGCTCGTGATCCCACGGCAACGATCCGACCCCGGCCTGCGTGGTGGACACCGGGATGCCCGTCTGCTCCACGAATGCGCGCAGCGCGGCCGCGGCGTCCGAGTAGAGCACGCCACCTCCCGCGACGATCAGCGGCCTCGTGGAACGACGGATGGCGGCGGCCGCGCGGGCGAGGACCTCGCGCTCCGGCGCCGGGCGCCGGAGGTGCCACTCCCGATCTGCCAGGAATTCGGCGGGAACCTCGATGACCTCGGCCTGCACGTCCTCTGGCAGCGCGATGGTGACTGCCCCGGTCTCCGCCGGGTCGGTCAGCACCCGCATCGCCGACAAGGCCGCCGAGAAGAGCTGTTCGGGCCGCTCGACCCGATCGAAGAAACGAGACAACGGCCGGAACGCGTCGTTGACCGACAGGGATGCGTCGTGCGGCAGCTCGAGCTGCTGGAGCACCGGGTCGGCGACGCGCGTCGCGAACGTGTCGGAGGGCAGCAGCAGCACGGGCAGACGATTGGTCGTCGCCAGGGCGGCGCCCGTGAGCATGTTGGTCGCTCCCGGCCCGACCGACGATGCGCAGGCGAAGGTGCTTAGGCGTCTGCGCATCCGTGCGAAGCCGACGGACTCGTGCACCATCGCCTGCTCGTTGCGCGCCTGGTGGTAGGGCATCGCGCTCGGATCCTCGAGCGCCAGCTGCTTCAGCGCCTGACCGATGCCCGCGATGTTGCCGTGGCCGAAGATGCCGAACGTGCCGGCGATCGTGCGTTCGCGATGCTCGCCGTCCACCGTCCATTGGTGGGCGAGGAACGACACCAACGCCTGGGCGACGGTCATGGACTGCGTGGTCATCGTTGTGCTCCCGTGATCTCGTGTTCGTCAGTTCGAGCGCGTGTAGGGCAGGCGTTCGTCGATGCGCTGCCCTTGCCATTCGGCTCTCACCCAGGCGTGCGCAGGGTCGTCCGTGATGTTCCAGACGCGCTCGGCGCCAGGGCCGGCCATGACGTTGAGGTAATAGAGGTCGTATCCCGGTGCGGCGGCGGCAGGGCCGTGGTAGCCGAACGGCACGAGTGCGACGTCGCCGGAGCGCACCATCGCCGAGGTGTCGATCTCGCCCGCCTGAGACGAGTAGGTGCTGAAGAGCCCGAACGGCTGCGCCGCCGCCATCGCCTCGGCTCCCCTGGCCACCGCCGCTTCGAAGTAGTAGATCTCCTCGAGCTCCGACTCGACGCCCGGCACGTGCTCGTCGTGCTTGTGGGCCGGGTACGACGACCAGTTCTCGGCAGGGGTGATCACCTCGCACACGATCAGCTTCGCGGCATCCAGCGCCTGCGGCGTGCCGAAGTTGTGCACCTGGCGGCTCGAAGCGCCTGCTCCCCGCAGCTCGACGGGCACGTCGTCGCGTTCGATCCGGCACGTCGGCCTGCGGTCGGATGTCGGCGCCTCGGCGACAGCGACCCGTCCCGTCCCGGAGAGCACCGCGGCGTCCCCGACGCCGAGGTACAGCGTGTCGGTCGGTCCGTCGAAGACGTCGGCGCGTCCCGCGAGGTGCTCGTGCCTGCTGCCGCCCTCCGCCCCGACGAGCGCCACGTGGACCTCGCCCGCGAGAGGCACGACGATGCGCTCGACCTCACCGGCCGGCAGCTCGAGCTGCGCGCCGTCCTCGAGGCTGCCGACGCGCAGGCCGGTGTGCCGCCAGCCCGGGATGCCGTCATCCACGACCGTCTGCCAGCCGCCGCGGGCGAGCGAGCCGGCGGGGAAGAACCATTCGTTGCTGCGCTGCATGTCGCTCGTCGCCTCCTCGTGTCTTTCTCTTCTCGCGGTGCGGTGGCGCGTCAGGGGTGGACGAGACGAGCCGCCGCGTCGACCACGGACGCGACGTCGTCGTCGGCAGGGTAGAGCAGGGTGCGCCCGACGACCAGCCCGTGCACCCCCGGGAGCCCGAGGGCCTTCTCCCACGACGCGTACGTCTCCTCCGGTTTCCCTTCCGGATCGCCGCCGAGCAGCAGCGTCGGCAGTGTGGTCGCGGCAACGACACGCTCCATGTCGTCGACCACGGGCAGCTTGAGCCAGGTGTACGCAGAGCTGGAACCGAGGGCGGAGGCGATCGCGATCGAGGTGATCACGGCATCCGGCGTCAGCACGTTGCGCACGCGTCCGTCGATCCATTCGCTGATGAACGGCTCGATCATGATCGGCAGTCCGGCGCGGGCTGCCGCGCTCACCGCCCGTGCGCTCTGTTCGAGGGTGCTGGCCGTGCCGGGGTCGGCGAGATTGATGCGCAGCAGCAGCTTCGCGAAATCGAGCCCGCTGCGCTGGATGGTCTCCACGTCGTAGCCGGTGTAGCGGTCGTCCATCTCGAAGGATGCCCCCCGCAGCCCCCCGCGGTTCATCGACCCGACCGCGATCTTGCCCTCGAGCGCTCCGAGCAGCGTCAGGTCCTCGATGATGTCCGGCGTGCCGAGAACGCCGTCGACGCCAGGCCGATCGAGCGCCGTGGCGAGCCGCTGCAGCAGGTCGTGGCGGTCGGCCATCGCCATCGCGTTGCCGCCCACCTCCAGAGCGCCGCGACCAGGATGGTCGGCCGCGATGATGAACAGTCGCCTGTCACCCCGGATGAGCGGCCGCCGGAGCCTCGCCGCGAACGCCGCAGCGATCTCCTCCGGCCGCTCGACGCGCACCCGTCTGATCCGGTCGACGTCCTCAGGCGCGAGCGGCGCGCCCCTGTGCTCACGCTCCGACACGGTCTCCCCCTTCCAGCGCGGCGTCGACCTCACCGGTGGTGGGCATGGCCGTCGAGCACTCGAGCCTGGATGCCACGATCGCGCCGGCGACGTTGGCGAAGCGGATGACGCGCTCCATGGGCCAGCCGGCGAGCAGTCCGTGGCACAGAGCTCCGCCGAAGCCGTCTCCGGCCCCGAGACCGTTCACGACCTCGACGGGGAAGGGACCGACCTCCACGACGTCGTCTCTGGTCTTGGCCAGCACGCCGTCGGGTCCGCGCTTGACCACGGCGAGCTCGACTCCGCGCTCGAGCAGGGCATCCGCCGCGCGGAACGGATCGGTCTCGCCGACCGCGATCGCGCATTCCTGCAGGTTGCCGACCGCGACGGTGACGTGCTCCAAGGCTGCGCCGACCTCGCGCGACGCGCTCGCTTCGGAGTCCCAGAACATCGGGCGGTAGTCCAGATCGAGCACCGTCAACGGCGCCCGACCCCTGGCATCCCAGGCCGCATGGTGGGCCGCACGACTGGGCTCGCGGCACAGTCCGGTGACCGTCGACCAGAAGATGCGGGCATCCCTGATCGCCGCACGGTCGAGCTCGGCCGGTTCGATGATCAGATCGGGAGCGATCGGCTCCCGGTAGAAGTACAGCGGAAAGTCGTCTGGCGGAAAGATCTCGCAGAACGTGACGGGCGTGTTCAGGCCGGCGACTGGTAGCACGAAGCGATCGTCCACGCCGAGCCTGCGCAGTTCACGATGGATGTACCGGCCGAAGGGATCCGCACCGGTGCGGGTGATGACCGCCGTGCGCTCACCGTGTCGCGCGGCGGCAATGGCGACGTTCGTCGCGCTGCCCCCGAGGAACTTGCCGAAGGTCTGCACGTCTTCGAGCCCCACGCCGTACTGCAGCGGGTAGATGTCCACACCCACGCGCCCCATCGTGATGACGTCGAACGGCCCGGTGTCTGCGTCGTCGGTCATCTGCGCACCGCACTGCTTTCTCTCCGCTGCTGGTGTCACCACGATACACGAAATCCGCAGTTTGTAATGACATACTTACATCACGCCTTTGCGGGGAGTACGCCCTGTCTGCGCACGCCGGCTCGCCCGGCGCTGGGTCGACTCGGAGGCAGGTCGCCCGGAAGGCGGGGTCGGCGCATGACGGGCTGCTGCGGAGCCGGCGGAGCCGCTCACGCAGAGTTCTGCACGAGCGGCTCCGTCGGGTCACGCAGAGTGGCTGCTCACGCCGCCACGTCGACCCAGGTGCCGGCCTCGGCGGAGTCGATCACGGCCTCCGTCACCCGCGCAGCGCGCAGGCCGTCGGCGAACCGCGGCAGGCCCTCCGGCTCCGCACCGGCGATCGCGGCGTAGGTGTCGGCGACGAACGCGTTGAACGCGTCCTGGTAGCCCTGCGGATGCCCGGACGGCGTCGTCACCAGCCGGGCCGCATCCGGTGCGAGCTGTTCAGCGTCCCGCGGGATCAGCAGCGAACCGCGCCTACGCCCCACCCACAGCGTCTCCGGCTGCTCCTGATCGAAGGCGACGGACTCCGTGGAGCCGGCCAGCTCGAGGTGCAGCCTGTTCTTGCGGCCGGGCGCGGCCTGGGAGACGAGAAGCGTGCCGATGGCGCCGCCTGCGGTCTGCACGGCGACGGCGACGGCATCCTCTGTCGCGATGTCGCTGTGCTCCGCACGGTCGGCGAAGAACGTGCGCTTGGTGGCAGCGACCTTCGACACGCGGTCGCCGGTGACGAACTCGATGAGGTCGACCAGGTGCGAACCGATGTCTGCGAACGCCCGGGACCGCCCGCCCGCCTTCGCGTCGACGCGCCAGTTGTCGTCGTCGGTCGACAGCAGCCAGTCCTGCAGGTAGCTGCCGTCGATCGTCAGCAGACGTCCGGCCTCGCCGGAGGCGAAGCGCGCGCGAGCCTCCCGCACCAGCGGATGGAACCGGTACACGAACGGCACAGTGGCCGTCACGCCGGCGGATGCCGCGGCCTGTGTGAGCCGCTCGGCATCAGCCACCGTCGTGGCCAGCGGTTTCTCGCAGACGACGTGCTTGCCCGCCTCGATCACGGCGAGCGCCTGCTGCGCGTGCAGCGCGTTCGGCGTCGTGACGTGCACGACGTCGACGCGGTCATCCGCGAGCAGGTCGTTCAGCGATCCGAACGCGTGCTCGATGCCGAGCTCCCTGGCCGCGGCGACCGCGCGCTCGACGCTCGACGACGCCACGCCGACGAGCCCGGCCCGTGCGGTTCGCGCCGCGCGGGAGTGCACCGTGGCCATGAAGCCGCCGCCGACGATGCCGACGCCGAGCGTCCAAGACGTGCCCCTCGCCTTCACCGTGCCGCTCGCCATCAGGAGAGCGTCGCCGTCGCCGGGTCCCACCCTTCGGGCAGAACGGGGGTCGGGGTGAACGTGCTCTCCACGTCGACCCACTCGCCGCGCTCCGCCGCCTCGATGGTCGAGACCATGACGTCGAGGGCGTGGAAGGCCTGCTCACCGCTGGCCCGCTCCGGCACTCCCGCCCGAATGGCACGGGCCAGCTCGACGACGCCGGTGCCGCGCGCGGCGGTCTCGCCCGCCACCTCGATGGTCTTCGGGTCGCCGTCACCGTGCAGCACGAGGTCGCCGACGAACATGTTCGGGTCGTTCACCTCGAGCGCGCCGTCGACCCCGGTGACCTCGAACAGCGTGCGCGAGATCTTGGAGTCGAAGCTGAAGATGCTCTGCGACGTCTGGCCGCTCTCGAACTCGAAGACGGCGGTGACGTGCGACGGCACGGTGACCTCGAAGGTCTGGCCGGCGAGCGGACCCGATCCGATCGTGCGCACGGGCTTCGACGTCGAGGCGACGGCCGCGACCCGCTTGACCGGGCCGAACAGCTGGATGAGCGCCGTCACGTAGTACGGACCCACGTCGAACAGCGGGCCCGCGCCCTCCTGAAAGAGGAACGCGGGGTTGGGATGCCACGACTCCGGTCCCGGCTGCTGCATCAGCGTCAGCGCGGTCTGGGGCCGACCGATCGCCCCCGACTCGAGCAGCCGGCGGGCGGTCTGGATGCCCGCACCGAGGAACGTGTCCGGAGCGCATGCCACCCGCAGTCCGGCGGCCTGCGCCGTCGACAGCACGCGGCGGCCGCTCTCCCGGTCGAGTGCGATGGGCTTCTCGCTCCACACGTTCTTGCCGGCGGCGACGGCCTGCAGGGCGACCTCCGCGTGAGCCTTCGGGATCGTGAGGTTGACGACGATCTCGATGTCGGGATCCGCCAGCAGCTCCTCGACGGTGCCCGACGCAGGAACACCGAAGGCGGCGGCCTGCTCGGCCGCGCGCCCGAGGTCGATGTCCGCGACGAACCGCACGTCGACGTCGGGGAACGCCGTCAGGTTGGTGAGGTACTGCGTCGAGATGTTGCCTGCGCCGATGACGCCGACGCCGACCGGTCCGTTCTTGGTCTCGCTCACGCCAGGCCCTCCTTCGTGAGGAACGCGATGCTGTCGATCACGGCGGTGAAGCGGTTGTCTCTCGAGTCGTCGAGCTCGACGACTCGCAGCGCGTTCGGGGCGGCCTCGATGATGTCGCGCACGGGCAGCGATCCGCTGCCGACCGCGACCTGGTCCTTGGTCTCCTTGGTGCCTGGGCCGTCTTTGACGTGGATGGCGACCACACGGTCGCCGAGGCGCTTCAGCACCTCGACGGGGTTCTCGCCTCCGACCGCCACCCAGTAGGTGTCGAGCTCGATGACGACATCGGGGTCGAGCCGGTCGACGAAGTACTCGAGCGCGTTGCGTCCCTCGATCTTGTTCTCGAACTCGTGCGCGTGGTTGTGGTAACCCACCCGCACGCCGTGCTCGGCGGCGATCGTCGCCGCGTGGTTCAACTGCGCGGCCGTCTCGTCGATGTCCTCCGCCGTGGTCCAGCGCTCCGCGGGCACGTGGGGGTCAATCACGGTGAGGATGCCCAGTGCCCGCGCGGCGTCGAAGATCTCGGCGATCTTCTCGTCGCTCTCACCGAGCAGGTGCACGTGAGTGGTCGGGGCGGCGAGCCCGGCAGCGGCGAGCGCGTCGCCGAGTCCGGGGAAGTCGGTGAAGGCGAAGGGCTCAACCTGCGTGTAGCCCGCTTCGGCGAGCTTGTTCAGAGTGCCCTGCAGGTCATCCTGCAGCGCCTCGCGCACGGTGTAGAGCTGCACGGATACGGGTGAGGTGGTCACGATTCTCCTCGTCGAGAGCCGGGCGTCGCGTCGGGACGAACGCTTGTCGCGCACGACGTTCCCGGCCGGTGGTGATTGGGATCGAATCGATTGAACCACACTTTTGCCACGGTGCAAGCAAAAGTTGCACGGGCACGGTCACACTTCGGACGACCGTCGACCGTGTGATTCAATCGAGGGATGCCGGTGCCGCCTCCCCCCACAGCGCGCACCGCCGAGTCCTCCGCCGGCGCGCTCGTGCCGAGAGACTCCGCCGACCTGCTCGCGGTTCTCCGCGACGGCACGCCCCGCACGAGGGCGCAGCTGGCGCACGAGACGGGGCTTGCGAGGTCGACCGTCGCCGCACGCCTCGAGGCCTTGATGGATGCCGACCTCATCGCAGCCGCCGCCGACGCGGCATCCTCTGGCGGACGCCCTCCCGCGAGGGTGACCTTCAACGCCGGTGCGCGCGTGGTGCTCGCCGTCGACCTCGGAGCCACTCACGGGGTGATCGCCCTCGCCGACCTGGCGGGCACGGTGCTGCTCACCGAGGCTGCGCCGCTGACGATCGCGGACGGCCCGGAACGCGTGCTCGGCTGGGCGCTGGAGACGGCGAAGCGGCTGCTGAAGGCGAGCCGGCGCCCCGCACGCGATCTGGCGGGAGTCGGCGTCGGCGTGCCAGGTCCGGTCGAGCACTCGACGGGTATGCCGATCAACCCGCCGATCATGCCCGGCTGGGACCGCTTCGACATTCCCGCCTTCATCAGGCAGACGTTC